>NZ_JBIUZX010000003.1:202006-520238 GCF_044745265.1 Collimonas sp. NPDC087041 | reverse complement strand
GAAAACTTATCCACAGAAATAATATGAATTACGCATTAACAGGGTGGGGCAGATTTCGATGAAAACAGTGGGGCAATTTTAAGCAATCTTCAACATGCTGAATGTATTCAAGCGCTCAACGGCATGGAAGGGGAGTGGTGATGACGGCGCCGAATATCAGTTTAGAGCAGCTGCAGCGCGTCCACCACGCATTGCGTATCACCATCCCGCTGCACGAAGTCTCGCCGCTGATGCTGTCCACGTTGTCGGTCATTGCGAACTGCTGGCGCGACCGAATTCCGGCGCATCTGTGGCGGGATCCGGTCGAGGAAGTGCGGCCCAGCATGAGCGCACAAGAATTTCAGCGGCAATATTTATGCACCTTTGCCACTACCCCCGACAACAAGCAGCAACCGATTGACCTTAAACGCCGCGCCGCGGCTGATTACGAATAACACGATGAACCCATCTTTACACGCCGACATTCTGAGCCGCCTGTCCGAATTCAATTTCAAACACGAAAAAAAGGGCTATCTGCGCGCCGGCACTTGCCCCCAGTGCCAGAAGAAAGAACTGTATGCCAATGCCGATAACCCGTGGGTAGTGCGTTGCGGCCGTTTGAACAATTGCGGCTACGAAGGCCATGTCAAGGAACTGTACCCTGACTTATTCGACGACTGGAGCAAGCGTTACCAGACGCTTGATGCGACTAACCCGCAAGCAGCGGCCGACGCCTACATGCAGCACGGCCGCGGTTTTACCTTATCTCGTGTGCAGGGCCTGTACAAGCAGGAAAGCTATTTCGACAAAGATCTGAACATCGGCAGCGCCACGGTGCGCTTTGCGGTCGCTGACGGCTATTGGGAGCGTCTGATCGACAAGTCGCAACGTTTTGGCAAGAAGAAGGCACGGTTTAGCTTCGGATCAGCCTATCACGGCCGATTCTGGTCCCATCCAGGGCACAGCCTGCAGGCGGTCGACGAGATCTGGATCGTGGAAGGTATTTTTGATGCGATTGCCCTGGAACACCACGGCATTGCGGCCGTATCGATCATGAGCTGCAATAACTATCCGCTGCAGTCGCTGCAGGATCTGCGCGATGCCCGTGGCAATCAGGATTGCCGCCTGGTGTGGGCGCTCGATGGCGATAGCGCCGGTCGTAGCTTTACGCACAAGCATGTCGAGCGCGCCAGGGCTGCCGGTTGGGAGTGTACTGCCGCCCAGATTCCGCAGAATGGTAGCGCCAAGCTGGATTGGAACGATTTACATCAGCGAGACAAGCTGACCGACGCCGATATCGAGAACTACCGTTACCACGGCGCTGTCCTGATTGCCGGCAGCGCCAGCGACAAGGCATTGCTAATCTATGGAAAGGAAGGCAAGACAGAATTCGATTTCGAGTTTCGGAATCGCCTGTACTGGTTCAATCTCGATCTGGTCGCCTATAACAAGGAAATGGACCAGCTCGACAGCGAAGGGTCGACCAGTATCTTGTCGGAGGCTGGCAAGCGCGAGAAAGCGCTGCACGCGTCTCATACGATACGCCCGATTGCGAACTGCAATCCTGTCGCGCTGTATTACCAAAAAAACGAGATGACGGATGAAGCCTGGTATTACTTCCGTGTCGATTTCCCGCATGACGGCGCCTCGATCAAGAATACGTTCACCAGTGCGCAGATTTCCAGTTCAGCCGAATTCAAGAAGCGCTTGCTAGGTATCGCTCCTGGTGCGATGTTCAGTGGCAGCAGCGCCATGCTGGACCGGATCATGGAGCGCGATCTGTTCCATATCAAGCGGGTCGAAACCATCGACTATATTGGTTACAGCAAGGAATACGGCTGTTATGTGCTGGATAACGTCGCCATCAAGGATGGCACGCTGTATGACGTTAATAAAGAAGATTTTTACGACCTGGGGCGCCTTGCCGTCAAATCGTTGAACCGATCAGTGTCGCTACAGATCAACCGCGACCCGGACGGCTATTCGACGGATTGGGTCAATTTGCTATGGAAAGCCTTTGGCCCGAAGGGGATGGTCGCCCTGACATTCTGGTTCGGCTCTCTGTTCGCTGAACAGATCCGCGCCGCGCAGAGTTCCTATCCGTTTCTGGAGGTGGTCGGTAAGGCTGGCGCCGGTAAGTCCACGCTGATTGAATTTCTCTGGAAGCTGTTTGGCCGTGCCGGCTATGAAGGTTTCGATCCGAGTAAATCCAGCTTGGCCGCTCGTGCCCGTAACTTCTCGCAGGTATCCGGTTTGCCGGTAGTGCTGA
This sequence comes from Collimonas sp. NPDC087041, assembly GCF_044745265.1. Taxonomy (NCBI): domain Bacteria; kingdom Pseudomonadati; phylum Pseudomonadota; class Betaproteobacteria; order Burkholderiales; family Oxalobacteraceae; genus Collimonas; species Collimonas sp. NPDC087041. The sequence continues at coordinate 517,990 of NZ_JBIUZX010000003.1, read as the reverse complement.
TCGAGTCAGACCGGGAGCGCATGGACGGCGATAAAAGCCACGTCAAATCATTCGATTGGGATGAGCTGAAAACTGCCTACAACGGTCGCTCAACCCGCGCACGGGGCATGAATACCGGCGGTAATGAAACCTATGAGCCGCCGTTCCGTGGCGCTATCGTGATTTCGCAGAATAACCCGGTCAACGCTTCCGAGGCAATTCTGTCGCGGATCGTCCACCTGTATTTCGACCTGACGACACAGACGCCGGAATCGGGCGAAGCTGCTGACGCTCTGAAGTTCATGCCGGCCGAGAAAGTCTCCGGGTTCATCCTGGCCGCCACCAAGCGCGAGAAGAAGATCATGGAAACCGTGGCCGAGCGCACGGCGGTCTATTTGAAGGAATTACGGATGCGGCCGGAAATCAAGATGCCGCGCCTGGTCGAGACGCATGCGCAGATGCTGGCACTCACCGACGCCCTGGGGCTGGTGATCAAGCTGACACCTGAACAGCAGAAGGCTATGCGTGAGCAGATCATCACCATGGCCGGGGAGCGTCAGCAGGTGATCAATGACGACCATGTCCTGGTGCAGGAATTCTGGGAAGCCTTCGATTATCTGGACAGCAACGACATGCACCGCTTGAACCATTCCCGCGACCCGCAGCTGATCGCGGTCAATCTGAACCATTTTGTGCAGATCGCCGCTGAGCGCCGCCAACAGATTCCGGTGATCGGCGACCTCAAAAAGGTATTGCGCACTAGCCGCCGGCGCAAGTTCCTCGACGTGCGCGTAGTCAACAGCCAGATCCGTGCCCGAGACAACGTCCTAGGAAGCAAATCAATGATGTGCTGGGTATTTCAAAACGATAAACCGACTAACTAATTGTTTGATAACAGTGTGCGTTCTAATGCTGCTGTCGTTTAGGAAAGAAATGTATGCCAGAAAATGACAAAATCAACGCGCAAGAAGCCGCGCTGATTTTAGGTCTTTCAGTCCGTCAAGTATATGATTTGGCTGCACCAACCGGCCCGATACCTTGTTATCGAATGGGCCGTCGGATTATATTTAACCGTTCAGACATTAATGGATATCTGGAATCATGCCGATTTATAGAGATAAAGCGCGGGGTTGTTTCGTCTTTGAATTCGACCGTCGCCTTGCGGGGCAGCGTGTCCGTACTAGAAAACACCTTCCGAAAACTTGGAATAAATCCCAGGCGGACGCCTTTGACCGGCAGGAATCCGCGAAGCTCTACGCCCTCGCAACGAACATCGAACGCCCTGCACATACAATCGAGGAAGCCGTCGACATCTACATAAGGGAGCGCACACCACAGTTAAAAAGCGGCAGTAATGTGGAGCGGGAACTTGGACAAATGTTTTTTGCATATCAAGGCCGTTCAATTACAGCGCTTGCAGATGCTTGCAAATTTTATATTGCTAAGGCGGGCCGCGCAGATGAGCTTAACGATAAGCCACTTGCGCCAGCTACATTGCGTAACCGCATTCGGTACCTGACTTCGGCTTGCCGATATGCTTGGAAATACCATGGGATGGCTGAACATGACCCAGCTGAACGGGTCATCTCTCCAGTGGTGAGAAATGAGCGCAGATTTTTTATTGACAGAAAAACTATGCTGGAACTTTGCCGAGCCTGTCAGCACCGTGCCACTCGTGCAGCAATCAGGATTGCTTTTTATAGTGGTATGCGTATGAGTGAAATCATTCGTGCGCAACGGACAGAGTCAGCATTTGTCTTGGCCGATACAAAGAATGGCGAACCTCGCATCGTCCCTATGCATAGAAAATTGCGCGTGTGCGCCAACATACCGTTACCAGATCAAAGCCGAATATCCAAACATTTCAGAACGGCAAGGGGGAAAGTTGGCATGGATTGGCTTCATTTTCATGATCTACGCCACAGTGCTGCAAGTTCGATGATTAATGAGGGCGTTGATCTATATACCGTTGGTGCAGTTTTAGGACACAAATCTTCGGCCAGCACCCAACGTTATGCACACCTTGCTACGGACTCGCTGAGGTCTGCAATCGACCGAATTGGTCAAAAAAATCCCCACTAAAAGAAAATGCGGGTTGCATGAAAAATCACGCAACCCGCATGGATACTGGTGGGCCCCCCCAGAGTCGAACTGGGCACCAACGGATTATGAGTCCGCTGCTCTAACCAAGCATGAGCTAGGGGCCCAATTCCTCAGGACTGTTGCGCAGCTTGCGCACAACGACATCTTAAAATGCAGGCAATTTTCGTATTATAGAAAAATACCGGGGCGAAAGGTAGCGGAAGTTACAGTGAATCAGCCAAAAATACCGAATGATTCACTGCTACTTAATTTAATTACCTTCCAGGAAGCTCTTCAGCTTGTCGGAGCGTGAAGGATGGCGCAGCTTGCGCAGCGCTTTAGCCTCTATTTGACGAATGCGCTCACGTGTCACGTCGAATTGCTTGCCGACTTCTTCCAGTGTGTGATCGGTCGACATTTCGATACCGAAGCGCATGCGCAAGACCTTCGCTTCGCGTGGGGTCAGCGAATCGAGGATGTCCTTGACGACGCCGCGCATCGATGCGTGCAACGCTGCATCGGCTGGCGCCAGGGTGTTGTTGTCCTCGATGAAATCGCCCAGATGCGAATCGTCGTCGTCGCCGATCGGTGTTTCCATCGAAATCGGTTCCTTGGCGATCTTCATGATCTTGCGGATCTTATCTTCCGGCATTTCCATCTTGATCGCCAGTGTTGCCGGATCCGGCTCAGCGCCGGTTTCCTGCAGGATCTGACGCGAGATGCGGTTCATCTTGTTGATCGTTTCGATCATGTGCACCGGAATACGGATGGTGCGAGCCTGATCGGCGATCGAACGGGTGATGGCCTGACGGATCCACCATGTTGCATAGGTCGAGAATTTGTAGCCGCGACGATATTCAAACTTGTCGACTGCCTTCATCAAGCCGATGTTGCCTTCCTGGATCAGATCCAGGAACTGCAAACCGCGGTTGGTGTATTTCTTGGCAATCGAGATTACCAGACGCAAGTTGGCTTCGGTCATCTCGCGTTTGGCCATGCGCGCCTTGCGTTCGCCGGCGCCCATTTTCTTGTTGATACCGCGCAGGTCTGGCAGAGGCAGCACGACGCGCGCCTGCAAATCGATCAGGCGTTGCTGCAGTTCTTTCACTGCAGGCACGTTACGGCTCAGAACCGTGCTGTATGCGTGATTGCCGGCGACTTCACCGTCAACCCAGTCAAGATTGGTTTCATTGCCTGGGAAAACCTTGATGAAGTGCGTGCGCGGCATGCCGCACTTGTTGACCGCAACGTCCAGGATCTGGCGTTCGATCTGGCGCACTTCGTCAACCTGGCCACGCAGCGTGTCGCACAGTTTTTCAACGACCTTGGCGGTGAAGCGGATGCCAAGCAATTCGTTCGAAATGATTTCCTGCGCTTTGACATACGGCTTGGAGTTGTAGCCTTCTTTTTCGAAAGCCTTGCGCATCTTGTCGAACTGCGTGGAAATGGTTTCGAACTTGCCCAGCGCGTCGCGCTTCAGTTGCTCAAGTTGTTCAGCCGAGAAGCCGGCAGCGCCAGACGTCGAGCTGGCGTCTTCTTCTTCCTCGTCTTCTTCTTCCTCTTCTTCGTCTTCTTCGCTTTCGTCGTCCGTCGCAGGCGCAGCTGCGCTCACAGCTGCCGCTTCATCTGTCTGGTTAGGATCGACCAGGCCGTCAACGATTTCGTCGATCTTGATTTCGTCCTTGCCGATCTTGTCGGCGGCCAGCAGGATTTCGGCGATCGTAGTCGGGCAGGCCGAAATCGCTTGGATCATGTCCTTCAAGCCGTCTTCGATACGCTTGGCGATTTCAATTTCGCCTTCGCGGGTCAGCAGTTCGACCGAACCCATTTCACGCATGTACATGCGGACTGGATCGGTGGTGCGGCCGAAATCGGAGTCGACGGTCGACAGCGCTGCTTCGGCAGCGGCTTCGGCGTCGTCGTCGCTGGCGACGGTGGCAACGTTGTCGGACAGCAGCAATGTTTCTGCGTCAGGCGCTTGTTCGTAGACCGCGATCCCCATGTCGCTGAACGTACCGATGATGCCTTCGATGGCTTCCGGATCGATAATGTTTTCAGGCAGGTGATCGTTGATTTCCGAGAAGGTCAGGAAGCCGCGCTCCTTGCCCATCTTGATCAGGGTCTTGAGCTTTTGACGACGGGCTTCGAGTTCTTCTTCGCTGGCTTCGGTGTCGGACGAGAACGCGTCTTTCAGCAAAGCCTTTTCCTTGGCTTTGCGATCCTTGGCCTTGGCTTTGTCGACCGCTTTCAGTTCAGCGCGTTCGACCGCGTTCAGCGCCGCGACTTCATCGTTTTCCGGTTGGAATTCTTTCGGCTTGCGACCACGACGTCCTGGTACCTTGACCGACGGCAGGATATAGCCGGAAGTGTCAATCGCCGCCAGTGTTGCGGCATCCGTGGTTTGACTTACGCCTGATCCAATCATCACGCTAACATCGGCCTTGACCGGAGCCGCGGCTGCATTTTTGGATGATTTGACGACTTTGAGTTGAGGTTTCTTGTTTGTCACAGGGGCTTTCGATTTCACAGATACTGGTTTTGCAACAGTTCTTGATGCACTTTTTTTCGTGGTCGTCGCAGTTGCTTGAGAAACGACTTTCTTGCTAACGGGTTTGGTTGGCGTTTTTGATGAAACCGCCGTTTTCGGTGAAACTGCCGGTTTTGATGAAACTGCCGTTTTCTTTACGGAGGTTTTCGGTGTAGAGGAAGAGGCGCTCGGTTTGGCCGCTGCCGGCTTCGCATTTTTAACAGAAAGTGTCAGGGATTTTGCGGGTCTCTTCATTGCGTTCGCCATGGAATCAAATACCAATTTGGTTACACTGATTTGCGCTATGGTTACTACTGCCTGCAGTCCGTCCGTTTAAATTTTGCCAAGTTTAAATCGCCGACAAAGCCGCCTGCGCACCACATCTCTCTACGTTCCTATCTCACTCAAACAAAACTGGTGTTACTATCAATTCAGCAGCCAAATCGGCTGCTTCTAAGGCGTTGAATCTAAAGCCTTTAATTATAGCATATGGAGGGGCTTTCCTCCAATCCAAGCGCCCCGGATCTACCGCGGCGGCGCTCAGCCTGATCGCCGTCTGCCGGTATTTTGTGCAGATTTCTAGCGCAAATTGGTTTCAGCATCTGCTTCACGCCGCAATTGCTCCTGCTTTTGCATCAAATCCCGATAATGCTGGCGCGCTTCTTCGCTACCCAAGCCGGATGCGGCGAGCTGGTCCAGCTCATCTTTCAATATCTTCATTTTAGTCTGGCGAATGGCGCCTGCCAGTTCTAATCGCGCGGCTTCTGTTTCCGATTCCGATTCCGCCGCAATTTCTGCGATCAATGACTCAAAATCCTCGCCGCCTTCACGCAAATGCTCGGCCAGCGTTGCAAAATTGGCCTGATCGCCCATTTCATGGCTTGCGGTAATCAGGCGTGCCAGCATTTCCGCCCGATCCGGCGCAAAGTGCGCTACCGCATCCAGCGCCGCGTCATCCAGTTCGGATGCAAATGCCGGGTGGGCCACCAGCAGGCGAATGATTTGCCGCTCCAGTCCGACCGGGGCAGGGCGGTTGCTGCGCGGCGGTGCGCGGCGCGCGGTGGCAATCGGCTTGACCAGTTCGAACAAAGACTCGATTTCGGCCGGCGTCGATTGCGTCAATTGCGCCAGGCCGCGGACGATCTGCAGACGCAGCGACGAAGGCGGCATCAATTGCAACAGCGGTTTTGCATCGAATTGCGCCCGCGCCCGTCCTTCGGAGGTGTTCAAATCAGCCTCGGCCGTCACCTCGTTCAGTAGAAATTGTGACAATGGCATGGCGTCATGGATTTGCCGCTTGAATGCCTCTGCGCCCATTTCCCTGACAAAACTGTCCGGATCGTGTTCCTGCGGCAGAAACAGGAACTTGATGACTTTGTTATCGGTGGCGTGCGGCAGGCAAGCGTCCAGCGCGCGCCGCGCAGCCTTGCGACCGGCTCGGTCGCCATCGAAGCTGAACACCACATGGTCGGTCTGGCGCAGCAGTTTGTGCACGTGGGTCGGTGTGCAGGCGGTTCCCAGCGTGGCTACTGCCTGCGGGAAACCCAGCTGGGCCAGGGCCACTACATCCATGTAGCCTTCCGTCACCAGCACATAGCCGGCGTCGCGGATTGCCTGGCGCGCCTCGAACAAGCCATACAGCTCGCTTCCCTTCTGAAATAGGGGTGTTTCCGGCGAATTCAAGTACTTCGGCTCGCCGGCATCCAGCACGCGGCCACCAAAACCGATGACTTGGCCCTTGGTATTGCGAATCGGAAACATGATGCGATCGCGAAAGCGGTCGTAGCGCTTGCGGTTGTTGCCTTCTTCATCGGTGCGATCGATCACCAGTCCGGCTTCAACCAGCGCCGTCACTTCGTAATCGGGAAACACCTGGCGCAAGCTGTCCCAGTTGTCAGGGGAGTAACCCAGTCCGAACTTGGCTGCGACCTCGCCGGTCAGGCCGCGTCGCTTCAAGTAATCGACTGCGTGCGTAGCGCTGCGCAACTGCTGCCGATAGAAATCGCAGGCGCTGCTCATCGCATCCGACAGGGCCAGGCTCTTGGCTTGGTACTCGGCGCGTTGCGCCGGCGGAATCTTGTCGTCGTTGTCCGGCACTGTCATGCCGACGCCTTGCGCCAGATCTTTGACGGCCTCTACAAAACCTAGCCCGGAGTATTCAATCAGGAAGCCGATCGCCGTGCCGTGCGCGCCGCAGCCGAAGCAGTGATAAAACTGCTTGGTCGGGCTGACCGTGAAGCTTGGCGATTTTTCGTTGTGGAAAGGGCACAAACCCATCAGGTTCGCGCCGCCTTTTTTCAGTTGGACGTATTTACCCACCACGTCGACAATGTCGACGCGGTTGAGAAGGTCCTGGATGAAGGATTGCGGGATCACGTAGATTCGACGGCAGCAGGCGCAATATCGGGTATTTTACGTGTTCAGGCTTTGGTTAATGCGGCTTTTACCAATCCCGATACCGCAGTCATGTCGGCGCGGCCGGCGAGCTTCGGTTTCAGGATTGCCATCACTTTGCCCATGTCTTGCGGTCCGGCGGCGCCGCTGGCGGTTACTGCTGTAGCGACTTCGACCTGGATTTCCGCTTCCGACAGGCCGGCCGGCATGTAGGTAGCGAGAATGACGAGCTCGGCCTTTTCGATGTCTGCCAGATCCTGGCGACCACCGGCTTCGAACTGGGTGATTGAATCCTTGCGCTGCTTGATCATTTTTTCGATGATGGCCAGAACGTGGGTATCGGTCAATTCGATACGCTCATCGACTTCCTTTTGTTTCATCGCGGCGGTAATCAACCGGATTGCGCTCAGTTTTGCCGTGTCCTTGGCGCGCATCGCTGCCTTCATGTCTTCGGTAATCTGTTCTTTCAAGCCCATGCAGTTCTCCAAGTAGTGGTGTTTTCCGTGCGGAACGGAAAGACTAAATGCCAGAATATTGTTGTTGCGTCTGTTGCGCGGTTTTGCCGTTGATTTTTATAGCAAGGAAATACATTGCAATAAACGGCAAAACCCGCTGCGGAGCAACACCGGAGCGGGTTTGTAACGCTATTCAATCAACCGCACCAGGTGCGATGAAGAATTAGTGCAAATATTAGTACAGTTTTTTCGGCAATTGCTGGCTGCGGATACGCTTGTAATGGCGCTTCACAGCGGCTGCCAGCTTACGCTTACGCTCAGCAGTTGGCTTTTCGTAGAATTCACGTGCACGCAACTCAGTCAGCAAACCTGTTTTTTCAATGGTGCGCTTGAAGCGACGCATAGCGACTTCGAACGGCTCGTTTTCTTTAAGACGAATTGTGGTCATGTAAATTAAAACCAAGTTTGTATAGGGAAGAAGAAGATTATAGCGGAAAAAACCAATAAATGGAAGTCTTATGCCGCCCTGAATCAATCTTGCCGCTAATTTGCAACATCTATTCTGTTTGCTTATCGTGTCATAACTATGCTTTGGCGCGATTACGATCCAAAAACAAGGCCAAAGCACCACCAACAATGACACCAATGAGGAGTCCGGCGGCAAGGAATAAGCCGAGTTTGGGGAAGTATGGTTTTTCCGGCACAAAAATGGCATCAACCAACATAGTGGGGAACGTATTGGTTTTGGTGTGCAGGTCCACCAAGCTTGCTTGTTCCGCTGTCAGGCCCCGTATCAGTTCCTCCTGTTTGGCAAGCAAGTTGATTGCTACCACGCTCGGTTCAAATTTTGCACCGGCTGCCGACGCGGTCGCATTCTTCAAGCTAGCTTCCAAGCGAGCCTTCTCAGCAGTTGCCTGTGCCATTTGAAGGGCGTTGGTCTTGAGTCGGTCATCCAGGTTCTTGATCATCGGCGCCAAGCGTACACTGTGAGAATTGATAAGTGCCTGCACTGCGGAGTTTAGACTGGTCTTTGCTTCATTTTGTGAGAAACCGGCTACACTGACATCGACAAAATCTGTGTTTTTTCCAGCGGTCGCCTTCAGTGTTTTGCGGAAAAGGCGCGTGCGATCGTCGCTGTCTTCATTCAAGGGTAAGCCCGCTGTAGTTAAGGCACGATCTTGCAATTGGCGTTGCTTGAAACGCTCTGCTGCTTGGGCGGTAGGCTCAATCAAGGTTGTTGTCGATACAGGCAGTTGCCCGATTTGTAATGTGCCAGATGCCTCCCATTTTGCAGGTAGCGTAAATGTCAATCCGGTGGCAACGGCAGTGGCTAGGATAACGCACGCCAGAATGATGATCCAATGACGCTTTAAGCTCCCCCACATTACAGAGAGATCAATAAGTTCAGCGTCGTCGAATTGGGTTGTATCGGAATGGTTGGGTGAGTTATTTGACATGTGAAGAGAGTTGATTGTTATCTGATGTAACTAACTAACTGTATTAATAATAAAGACTTGACCTAATTTTACCGCGAGCCAGATGATAGTTGTTCATTTATTGTCAGACGGTTAATCTAGCCGCAGGACGTCATGCCGTTGGAAGCTATATTTTTCCCGCCCGCCGGTGACGTCGACCGCCTTGTCGAAAAAATATAGGCCGGATATATGGTTAGACATTGTGCTCTATTGAGATAGTTCCCTTACGCCAATTTCGCTGAGGATAGCCTCGGCTTTGCGGTAGTCTTCGGAGCCATGCGGTTGGATGTCACAGCGATTGATGCTGTTGTACAGGTTGTGCGGCGGGAGGTTAGGTGTGTTGTTCAGGCTGGCGATGAGATCGACGTTGCTTGCTTCTATGATGCAGTGTGCGAGCAATGCCAGCAGTCACTGTACAGACACGCTACCTAAATTTTTCCTGATTGTGATTTTGCCATAAGTGAATGTGTCGGCTGCATATATCTCGGGCAAGAAATTCAGGCCGAATGGTGTACCCAGTTTCCAAAAACTCGGCGTCTACAGGGTCGCTGGCCCCGACAGGTCGCGGTGGGTGACCAATAGGCCTTCTTGGAATCGCCGCGACTTTTTTGTAGCCGGTTTCCACTACCACTGGCAATGCTATTCCTGCCAATGGAAAAAACGGTCGCCACACTGCACAATAGAAGGTCAATGGCACTAGGCCCGGTTGCGGCTAGACCATCTATAGTCAGACGGATAGTCCGGCCGCCGTCGCCGATGCCCAGGCCCATTGGAAATTATAGCCGCCCAGCCAGCCGGTGACATCAACTGCCTCGCCGACAAAATACAGGCCGGGGACCTGATTCGACATCATGCTCTGCTGAGATAATTCCTTTGTATCAACTCCGCCGAGAGTGACTTCGGCTTTGCGATATCCTTCTGAGCCGCTTGGCTGGATGGACCAGCGATTGATGGCGTCGCCAAGGCTGCGCAACTGGCGGTCGGGCATGTCCGCCACACGGGCGGCGGGGTCAAGTTTGTTGGCTTCGATGATGCCGTGCGCCAGACGCGTCGGCAGCCATTGCGCAAATACGTTGCCGATATTTTTCTTGATTGTGGTTTTGCCATCGATCAATGTTTCGGCGACATCGATCTCGGGCAAGAGATTCAGGCGTAATGGCGTGCCCAGCTTCCAGAAACTGGAAATTTGCAGGATTGCCGGTCCTGACAGCCCGCGGTGGGTAAACAATAGGTCTTCCCTGAATTCCCCACGGGCTTTCTTGTCGCCGGTTTCCACTTCGACCGGCAACGCGATTCCCGCCAGCGGTAAAAACGGTTGCCATGCCGCTGAATCGAAAGTCAGCGGCACCAGCCCCGGCTGTGGCTCGACCATCCGCAAGCCGAACTGGCGCGCAATCCGATAGGCAAAATCGGTGGCGCCGATTTTTGGAATCGACAGGCCGCCGGTGGCGATGACGACATTGCTCGCGAGGATTTCGCCGGCATCGGTGTCGATGCGGAACGCCTCGCCGCTCTTGCCGATGCTGGCGACGCTGCACGGCATGCGCCATTCGACATTGCCCAGTCCGCATTCAGCCTTGAGCATGTCGATGATCTGCTCCGATGAATCGTCGCAGAACAGTTGACCCTTGTGCTTCTCGTGATAGCCGATCCGGTAGCGCTTCATCAGGCTGAGGAAATCTTGCGGGGTGTAGCGCGACAGGGCGCTTTTACAAAAATGCGGATTCTGCGACAGGAAATTCTGTGGACCGGCATTGATGTTGGTGAAGTTGCAGCGGCCACCGCCCGAGATGCGGATTTTTTCCGCCAGCTTGCTGGCGTGATCGATCAGTATTACTTTCTTTCCGCGTTGACCGGCAACCGCGGCACACATCATGCCGGCGGCGCCAGCGCCGATTACGGCGACATCATATTGTTTTTGCATCGATCAATTATTAATTATTAATTAAATTAAATTAAGCATCAGCTATTGGAAGTACGGCGGCGGTTTCTGTCCCATCCAGAGTTCCGACGACAGTCGCATCATGTCGTTGAGCGAACCACGCTCGGCAAATGTCTGGCGCAGCCAACCGGCATCGCTGATGCGGCCTTCCGCCATGTGGCGCAAGTGTTTCAGGGCCGATTGCTCGGCTTCGTTCTGAGTATACCGCTGTAAGTCCTGCAGATGGCCCAGCAAATGCTCGTGGATCGGCAGTTTTGACGAATCGGCCGGATTGCTGCCATGTAGCGCGATCGAGCCGTTCAAGCCGTAGCGGCTGGCTTCGAAGCGATTGTATTGATACAGCAGGTAGAAATCGTTGGTGATGACGAATGGCCGCTCCGTCAGGATCCAGCGCGCCAGCAATTGCGCATAGCATCCCAGATGGGCCGCGTGTTCGATGGTCAGCGGCGTGTCGCACACGCGGATTTCGACGGTGCCGTATTCCGGCTTGGGACGGATGTCCCAGTAAAAATCCTTCATGCTGCCGATGATGCCCATGCGCAGCAACTCATCGTAATACGTTTCGAAATCGCTCCAGCGGGTTAGCGTCGGCGCCGTTCCAGACAAGGGAAAGGCGCGCACCACGTTGCTGCGCGAGGAATCGAATTTGGTATCGGCGCCCTGGTAGAACGGCGAGGCGGCCGACAAAGCAATGAAATGCGGTACGAAGCGCGAGAAGGCATGCGTCAGGTACAAGGCGTCGTCGCCGTTCGGCACGCCGACATGGATGTGCTGGCCGAATACGGTGAAGGTCTTGGCCAGGTAGCCGTACTTCTCGTGCAGGTGGTGGAAGCGTTCGCTCGGCGTGATCCGCTGTTCATTCCAGTGCTGGAACGGATGCGCGCCGCCGCCGGAGACGTCGATGTTCAGGTATTGCGCGCCGCGGTTGAGTGCCGCGCGCAAACCTTTCAACTCTTCGATCAGATGGTCGACGCGCGTGTGCACGTCCGAGTTCAACTCGATCATGCCCTGTGTCATTTCCAGCTTGATCTGCTTTTGCAGCTCGCGCGGTTCGATCCAGGTCAGCAGGTCGACCGCGTCGCTGGCCAGGTTGTAGTTGCGGCGATTGACCAGTTGCAGCTCCAGTTCGATGCCCATGGTGAATGGGCTGGAACTGGTAAACGGCAGGATCTCTGGCGCTGCCGCTTCGGCGGGGGCGGTATCGATTTGGGTATCTTCGATCATGGTCTCATCCTTCATTCGCGTCCGCTTTCACCCGATTTGATCAAGGCGAATTGCGTGGCTATCGGTCCCAGCAGCTCCAACACGATCAGGCAGCCGGCCAGCAATGGCAATATATCGGCCGTGGTGCTGGGATAGAGATAGGCGGTGGTTTGAATCAACCCTAGTCCGGCTTCCGTCATCGGTAGCGTCCCCAGGGTAATGAGTGCCGCCTGCTTCCATTTCATCTTGGCAAAGTGCGCGAATGAAAAGACGCCGCAAGCCATGGCCAGGAAGCGCGCCGCGATCAGCACGGCAACCGAGGCGCCTACCTTCGACAGATCGGACAAGTGGATCGAGGCGCCGATGGTGACGAACAGCATCACGATGAACAACTCATTGGCGACACCGAATTCGAGCTCCATCAAGTCGTACTGGTGATCCAGGTTCTTCGACATGATGGCGAAGATCAGCATGGTCAACAGTATCGGCAGTTGCAACGCATGCGCGGCGCCGATGGCCAGGGTGATGACCGCGATGACCAGCACGAACTGGCGGCTTGGCTGGCGGCCCAGCAGGCGCGCCAGCGGCATCATCAGCCGATAGGTCAGGTATGCCAGCACCAGCGAGCCACACAACGAATACAAGGTGTGGGCGACCAGCGTGCTGAACGGCGTGGCGCTTTCATGCGCGACCACCGGCAATAATGCATACGCGGCCAGTATCGCGACAAAATTATTCAATGCCGTCATGGCAGCCAGACGGCGCGTCACCTGGCCTTCGGCCTTGAGATCGCGCACCACCACCATGACGACTGCCGGTGCGGTAGCAATCGCCAGCACGCCGCCGAGCAAGGCCAGCACGCGCGAGGTGCCAAGCCAGATCAATGCGCCGCTGACAAACGTGAAGCAAAGCACGGCACTGAGGATGACGGTAGCCAGCAGCCATTTCTCGCGGCGCAGCCAGCCGATGTCGACATAGCGTCCAAGTTGATACACAACCAGGGCCATTGCCATGTCGGCAAAAATATTGGCCAGCTTGAGTACATCTCCGGAAAGCAGATCAAGGCCGCCGACGCCGAGGACGAAGCCGACTATCAGATAACCGGTAATGCGCGGAAACCAGGGGTTTTTTGTCACGATGTGGCCGCCCACCAGCCCGAATAGCAGCAAGCTGCCAAACAGTAACAGCGCATTCCATTGGATCGGCTGTGCTAGTGCAAAGGGCGGAAGAGTCCAATCCATGGATCCTCCAGAAAGTTAGTCTTACGGTGCTGAAGCTATGCCGCACAAGATGCCATATGGGCAGATGAATGGTGTGTTGCTGAACTGCTTGTACAACATATCGTTAAGCTCGGTCTCCTTGACTTGATTGCGTTTTTATTGCGATGTGCTATCGACGCTACCGAGTTCGTCTCATATATGCACAACGACGCTAGCTACCTGTTTTTGTTGCTGATACTTGTATGTGTTTTCTGACAATTTTTTGATTGTTGAAAAACTAGATAATACATGGCCCGTTTTTTTGTGGAACCGAACAGTTCGTCAGCCTTCGCTTAAATTAGTTCCCTTCAGCAATCAGGTTTGCTTATCTGTAAGGGGTATATGGCGTTGCGCGTACAGCGCTTTACTAACCATAAGGCACTGCTCCACTTGTTCCGCAATTGGCTTTGGTATCAAGTTCTGATTCAGTAATGCCTGCTTGATCCAGGTGGCTGTGCTGTGCGCATCGGCTTGCTCAGGCAACACGGGAATTTCCTCAGCGATGTGCTGCTTTTCCACTAACGTGGTTTGCGTGGCCGCATGAAACCAGTCGATTTTCTGCGCCTTCTTGGCATTGGCGACGGTTTCGCCTTCTGTACCGCGCATCAGGAAGACGTCGCCGCGTTCTGCCGCGGCGCTTGTTGTGAAGTAGGCGCTCAGCATGGTCAGGTATTCCGGATGGGTGTACGAAGTCAGGCGCAACGCCGGAACGGTAAAGGGCTGAATGATTTTGACCAAGGTATGGGTTGAATTACGGACTCCAAGTATCCGTCGCATGGCGAGCAGGCGCGCCATTTTCGGCGCAAGCACATCAATCGGCATGAAGGCCGGGAGTTGTTGATTGAAACAATCTTGCGCTTGCGCGATGCTGCTGCAGATCGGTTGGCCGAGCGCTTGAAAAATCTCTGCGCTGGCGACGCGGCCGTGATCGGTCAATACGCCATGCAACAGTACCGGTGCGCCTTCGCGTGCCAGCAGCAGCGCCAGCAACGGCGTCAGGTTTGCCATATGGCGTGAACCGTTATAGCTGGGGATGACGATCGGCGCGTACTGTTGGCGGTTTTCTGGTGGAATCGAGATTGGAGTGAAGGATGCTTCGGCGGCGTCAAGGAAGCCGGCGATTTCCGCGACCGATTCACCCTTGATGCGCATGGCCAGCAATATGCCACCCAACTCCAGGTCCGAGACCCGGCCATCCAGCATGGCAGCGTACAAGTCGTGAGCATCGCTGCGCGACAGGCTGCGCGCGCCGTCCTTGCCGCGTCCGATTTCCTTGATGAAGCGGGCTGCGGGGAACGGTGCTGTCGACTGAGTGTTGTTCATGGTTGGATTGTTGGGTTGAAGGGTAGCTGTCACTGGCGTTTGCATCGATTTTACTTTAACGGGATGCTGCCGACGGTCATCGGGTAGAATCACCGGCAAACGACATCGGCAAATAGATGTGTCGCGCGTTTGTTCCTGATTTTTTTATTCGGGCTTATATGGCATTTGATCCCCGTCAACTTGATGCATTGCGGCCGCAACTTCTGCGGTTTGCCGCGCTGCAGTTGCGCAACGAAACCCTGGCTGAAGACGCGGTATCGGAAACGATACTGGCGGTGATGGAGCATCCCGATCGTTTCCAGGAACAGTCCTCGTTCAAGACCTACGTCATCGGCATACTCAAGCACAAGCTGCTCGATCAATTGCGGCGCAGCAAGCGCGAGGTGCAGTTGAATCCGGACGAAGATGCGGACCGCAGCGACGCCGACATGATCGACGCCTTGTTCACTCCCACGGGGCACGCGCTGGAAGCCGCGCCGAGCTGGGGCAATCCGGACCAGACCCTGGAACGCAAGGAATTTTTCGATATCCTGCAATTGTGCGTCGACAAGCTCCCCGCCAAGACCGGCCGCATTTTCATGATGCGCGAGTGGCTGGAACTCGATACCGATGCGATCTGCAAGGAACTCGACATTACCGCCGCCAACGCCTGGGTCTTGCTGTACCGGGCGCGCACCCGGTTGCGCGAATGCCTGCAACTGAACTGGTTTGGTGCGCAGGCCTGATGGAGCGATAGCTGTACGCGATGCACGCTGATATCAAAATTTATTGTAAGTATTGAACTGGTTCTACGACCAATGACCGCTACCGCAATTTTTACCGGTAAACAAATTCATTATCCTTATGTCATATAAACGCCTGATTCCACATTGCCGCGACACCCAGCTGCTCTTGTCCCAAGCACAAGACAGCAACTTGTCGGCCTTGACGCGTGCGCGGGTCAGGATACATTTGTGGACTTGCACCGCCTGCACCAGGTTTTCGCAGCAACTGTCCTTTATCCGCCAGGCCATGAAGCGCCTCGACAAGGATTAGCATCGGCAGTGAATGCCGCCCTTGCTTTCCTTTACAATGCGGCATTGTGAAAAAAATGTTCCCCCAATGATTGTTCTCGGCGTTGAATCTTCCTGTGACGAAACCGGCCTGGCGTTGTACGACACGCAACGCGGCTTGCTGGCGCATGCCCTGTATTCGCAGGTAGCGATGCATGAGCAGTATGGCGGCGTGGTGCCTGAGTTGGCCTCGCGCGACCATATCCGTCGCGCTATTCCCTTGTTGCAACAAGTGTTGGCTGAAAGCGGCATCGACCGCCACGACATCGATGCGATCTCCTACACGCAAGGCCCTGGCCTGGCCGGCGCATTGCTGGTCGGCGCCTCGGTTGCCTGCGGCCTTGGTTTGGCGCTGGATAAACCGATGTTGGGCGTACATCATCTGGAAGGGCATTTGCTGTCGCCGTTGCTGGCCAGCGATCCGCCGGAATTCCCGTTTGTCTCGCTGCTGGTGTCGGGCGGCCATACCCAATTGATGCGGGTCGATGGCGTCGGGCAATACACATTGCTGGGCGAAACCCTGGACGATGCCGCCGGCGAAGCCTTCGATAAATCGGCCAAGCTGCTCGGTCTTGGTTATCCGGGCGGTCCGGCTATTTCGCGGTTAGCGGAATTCGGCGATCCTTCCGCTTATCAGTTGCCGCGCCCGATGTTGCATTCGAAGAACCTGGATTTCAGTTTCTCCGGCCTCAAGACGGCGGTGCTGACCCTGGTTAAAAACCATCCGGCAAATATCTGCGAGCAGGACAAGGCCAACATCGCGCGTTGCTTTGTCGATGCGCTGGTGGATGTGCTGGTCGCCAAATGCCTGAGCGCGCTGAAACATACCGGTCTCAAGCGGCTGGTGATTGCCGGCGGCGTTGGCGCCAACCAGCAATTGCGCAGTGCATTGAATGCCGCTGCAGTGAAACGCCGGTTTCGGGTGTATTACCCGGAATTGGAGTTTTGTACCGACAATGGCGCGATGATTGCATTCGCCGGCGCCATGCGGCTGCAAATCAAACCGGAAGCGGCACAGCGCGATTATGCGTTCAACGTGCGGCCACGCTGGCCGCTCAATGAGCTCGGAATCTGAGCAAATTCCCGGCAAGGCGTATAATGCCCGACTGTGGTATAAAACGTGCCGGCAATTGATGATCAAATAACAACTTGGTTGACAGTCGCTGATACGGCGTTTCCACATTCATTTGGCTCGGATGCCATCGCGCTTGTTTACGTATGCAAGCGCGGGCGTTGATGGGCCGACACGAAATCCACGAATACAATTGAGAGCAAATAGTGCCTTTTTACGAATGCAGATTCGTTATTTGAGTGCATCTTGCACCGAAGGCCGCCAACTACCATGTCCGACATCAAGTCCGAGATTCAACCTGATCCAGCAGTGGCTACTGCACCCTCCGTCCGTTTCGAAGACTTCGGGCTGTCCCCGGATATCCTGCGCGCGCTGAGCGACCAGGGCTATGTCAACCCGACGCCGATCCAGGCGCAAGCGATCCCGGTAGTACTGCAAGGACGCGATGTGATGGGCGCGGCACAAACCGGAACCGGCAAAACTGCCGGTTTTTCGTTACCGATCATCCAGCTGCTGCTGGCACATGCGAATACCAGCGCCTCGCCGGCGCGGCATCCGGTGCGTGCCCTGATCCTGACGCCGACCCGCGAACTGGCGGACCAGGTGGCCGAGAACGTCAAGGCGTATAGCAGGCATACGCCGCTGCGCGCGACCGTCGTGTTCGGTGGCGTCGATATCGCACCGCAAACCGCCGCGCTGCGCTCCGGCATCGAAATCGTGATTGCTACGCCGGGACGCCTGCTGGACCACGTTCAGCAAAAGACGGTGAATCTGTCGCAGACGCAAATCCTGGTCATGGATGAAGCCGATCGCATGCTGGACATGGGCTTCCTGCCGGACTTGCAGCGTATCATCAACCTGTTGCCGAAAGAACGCCAGAACCTGATGTTCTCCGCCACGTTCTCGGGCGAGATCAAGAAGCTGGCATCGAGTTTCCTGAAGAATCCGGTGACGATTGAAGTGGCGCGCAGCAACGCCACCGCCGACAACGTCACGCAAACCATGTACCGCGTCGATGAGCAGACCAAGGCCGAGGCCGTGTCGTTCATCATCCGCGAGCGCAAGCTGAAGCAGGTGATCGTTTTCTCGAATACCAAGATCGGCGCATCGCGCCTGTCGCGTCATCTGGAAAGCGAAGGCGTCAAGGCTTCCGCGATTCACGGCGACAAGACGCAGAACGAGCGGATGGCTGCGCTGGAAGCGTTCAAGCAAGGCGAGATCGAAGTGCTGGTGGCAACTGACGTTGCCGCGCGCGGCCTGGATATCGCCGAACTGCCATGCGTGATCAATTTCGATTTGCCGTATAACGCCGAAGACTATGTGCACCGGATCGGCCGTACCGGCCGCGCCGGCGCTTCCGGCGATGCAATTTCGCTGTACGCCGATAAGGATGAGCGCCTGCTGGTTGATATCGAAAAGATGATCAAGCACAAGTTCGTGCGGGCCGAGCTGACCGGATTCGTCGCCAAGCCGGCTGCTGCCGAACGCGAGCGCTCCGGACGCCGCGATTCTGCCGACCGCAGCAGCAGTAGCAGCAGCGACAGCCGCAACGGTACGTCCAGCCGCAGCATGCAGCACACCCGCAGCGCCTATACCTCGACGCCAACCACGCGTAAGGAAAAAATCGACCCTTGGTTCCTCAAGCCCTACGAACCGACGGCCGTTCCTGATGCTGCGCCGGTCAATGCTGCCCCGGTGGGTGGCTCGATCAAGCCGAAGGTCAAGCTGGCGGCTTTGCTGGGTGGTTTGCCAAAGCGCTAGTTCAGGTTCAGCCTTGGCGGGTCAATTCCAGATTCGCCCAGGCAGTAGTCGCCAGCGGCCAGAATGCGGCCACGCTGTCGACCTGTCCGATATCCAATCCCAAGAACCATGCAGCCTTGTTCAACGCGAGCAACGGCTGTGTCACATCAATGGCCTGCGCGCCATTCTGCTTGGATAATTTTTCGCCATCGGCGTTGGTGATGACTGGCACATGCAGGTATTGCGGCGCTGCCAGTTTCAGCTGACGCTGCAGATAAATCTGGCGTCCGGTGGAGTCGAGCAAATCGGCGCCGCGCACCACGTGCGTAACGTTCTGATCCGCGTCGTCAACCACCACGGCAAGCTGGTAAGCCCAGAAGCCATCTGCGCGTTTCAATACAAAATCACCGACTTCAATCGCCAGATGCTGCTGCACGCGGCCGAGCCAGCGATCGTCAAAAATAATCAATTCGTCGATATGCCCGGGATCCGGGACGCGCAGGCGATATGCACGGGCCGGCTTGCCGACCGGCAGCCCACTGCGGCAGGTGCCAGGATAGACGGCCGCGCCGTCGGCCGCGACGCAAATGCGGGAATCGACGATTTCACGGCGGGTGCAGCCGCATGGGTAGGCCAGGCGGCCGAGGCGGTCGAACGCCGCTTCATACAACGCTGTGCGCTGGCTTTGATATACCACTTCGCCATCCCAATGCATCCCGAGTGCGATCAGGTCCGCCAGGATAGACTCGGCGGCGCCTGCTGCGGTGCGCGCCTCGTCCACATCTTCCATGCGCAACAGCCAGCGGCCGTGGTGGGCCTTGGCGTCGAGGTAGCTGGCCATCGCCGCCACCAGCGAACCTGCGTGCAGCGGGCCGGTGGGTGAGGGCGCAAATCGGCCGACATAATTTTGGCCGATATAGTTTTGTTGATTAGACATTGCTGGTCGATTCATGATGAGCTGTAGTCACTGCAGTTGCGCTTGGCCTTGTCATAAACCGTTTGGGGATTTTCCCACTACCGGTGTACGCCATGCCTTAAGGTCGCGCCATACGTCCATAGTGCCAAATAATTGAGTGGATATATATGAAATATTTCTATATCGACATAATTTTTGGACTATGTCGTGACCGAATCCGCTAAGGCCATACAGAGCGACGATACGGGCACTGCTTGGCTTGACTCTCATTCTGGCAGTTTGTTCTCAGAATTCGGTGCTGCATAGCAGCAGAAATTCATTTCCTGGTGCATCATTGCGATTCTAATTGCGTCGACACCGGTGCAATTATTGATTAACCGAATTCCACATGAAAGGCATTGTCATGACTAAAGTCGCTATCGTTTATCACTCCGGCTACGGCCACACGAAAAACCAGGCTGAGGCAGTGTACGCCGGCGTACAGAGCGCAGCAGGCGCGGTGCCTGAGCTGATCGCCATCGATGCCGAGGGCAATCTGAGCGACGCTGCCTGGGCCTCGCTGGAAGCCGCCGACGCCATCATCTTTGGCACGCCGACCTACATGGGCACGGTTTCCTGGCAGTTCAAGAAATTTGCGGACACATCGTCGAAGCAATGGTTTGGCCAGAAATGGAAAGACAAGGTGGCGGCCGGCTTTACCAATTCGGCGACCATGAACGGCGACAAGGGCACGACCATGAGCTACCTGATCACCTTTGCGATGCAGCACAGCATGGTGTGGGTCGGCACGGGCCTGATGCCGGCCAATAGCAAGGCGGCGCAACGTAATGACGTCAACTTTGTCGGCGGCTTTTCCGGCGCCCTGGCGCAAAGTCCATCCGACTCTTCGGCCGAAGAAGGCCCGGCGGCAGGCGACCTGGAAACTGCCAAGCAATTCGGCAAGCGGGTTGCCGAAACTGCGCAGAGATTCAAGCGCTAAGAATCGGGTGTCACGGCCGGGTTTGCGTTGATCCCAGCCACGTAGTCGTTCATAAAATAAAAAAGCCCGCAGGTAAATTGCCTGCGGGCTTTTTGCTGGACGGCTGTTGCACCGTCATGTTTATTGGGCGGCAGCGGCTTCAGTCGGCATGTCGGTCGCTTCCGGCACGCAATGTGGGCAGGATTTGCCGGCCACGTAGCGCGGCGACAATTGCTCACGCGGTGTTACCACGGCGCGGCAGGCGTAGCACTGCACCGTCGCGGTTTCCTGCAATTGCGGGTTGAGCGCGGTGCGATAGTCGAATACGAAGCAATCGCCGTCATAGTGGGCGCCGCCGCACTCCTCGAAATACTTGAGGATGCCGCCTTCCAGCTGGTAGACGCTGTCGTAGCCGATATTTTGCATGTGGATCGCAGCCTTTTCGCAGCGGATGCCGCCAGTGCAGAAGGTGACCACGGTCTTGTCTGCCAGCTCGTCCTTGTGTTCCGCCACGACTGCCGGGAATTCGCTGAATTTCTCGATGCGCCAGTCGATCGTGTTTTCAAAGGTGCCGACATCGACTTCAAAGGCGTTGCGGGTATCCAGCATGACCACCGGTTTGCCGTTGTCGTCATGGCCCTGGTCCAGCCAGCGCTTCAAGGTTTTCGCTTCCACCGCCGGCGCGCGGCCCAGTTCTGGCTTGATCAGTGGATGTTTCATCGTGATGATTTCAGCCTTCAGCTTGACCAGCATGCGCGTGAACGGTTGCTTTTCCGAATAACTTTCCTTCACTTCCAGGTCGGCAAAGCGCTCATCGGCGCGCAGCCAGGCCAGGAATTGATCGATCTGCTCGCGCAAACCGGCCAAAAACAGGTTGATGCCTTCCGGAGTGAGCAAGATCGTGCCTTTTAGCTGCAATTGTTTGCAAATTGCAAGAAATTCCGGGCGTTTCTCTGCTGTATCGTCGAAAGTGACGAATTTGTAGGCGGCAATATTAACGTAAGAATTGCTGGACTGCATGGCTTGTTTCTCGGTAAGTCGTTGATTTATCAGTATTATAAACGCCGCCGACGGGATTGCCCAATTTTGCCGATGGCACATGGGGCGTCAGGGTAAAATACCGCCCATGACGACACCGCAATTTATCCACCTCCGCCTGCATTCCGAGTATTCCATCGTCGATGGCTTGGTCCGCATCGATGACGTAGTCAAAGCCGCCGCCAAGGATAGCCAGGCAGCGCTTGGCATTTCCGACCTGGCCAATCTGTTCGGCATGGTCAAGTTCTACAAGGCTGCGCGCGGCAAAGGCATCAAACCGATCATCGGCTGCGATGTCTGGATCACCAACGACGACGACCGCGACAAGCCGTCGCGCCTGCTGCTGCTGGCCAAGAACCGCAGCGGTTACCTGCAATTGTGTGAATTGTTGTCGCGCGCATGGTTGGAAAACCTGCATCGCGGCCGCGCGGAAATTCGTGCTGAATGGCTGGCCGACCTGAAAAATCACGGCGATGGCAATGGCAACGGCCTGATTGCACTGTCCGGCGCTCACTTCGGCGATGTCGGCATAGCCATCGATAACGGCAATGTCGAAGCGGCGGAACGCTGCCTGCAGCGCTGGACCACGATTTTCCCTGATAGCTTCTATGTCGAGATCCAGCGTGCCGACCAGCCGAATATGGAGGCGCACGTGCGGCAAGCGGTGGCGCTGGCGGCCAAATTCGGCGTGCCGGTGGTGGCAACCCATCCTATCCAGTTCCTGAATAAGGAAGAATTCATCGCGCATGAAGCGCGCACCTGTATCGCCGAAGGCGAGATGCTGGCCAACGCGCGCCGCGTACGCCGTTTCAACGATCAGCAATCGTTCAAGACGCAGGCCGAAATGGCCGAGTTGTTTGCCGATATGCCGGCAGCGTTGCAGAATTCGATCGAGATCGCCAAACGTTGCAACCTGACGCTGCAACTGGGCAAACCAAAATTGCCGGATTTCCCGACGCCGGACGGCATGACGATTGGCGACTTCCTGGTGCAGCAGTCGCAGGAAGGACTGGAGCTGCGCCTGGTGCACTTGTATCCGGATGAAGCCAAGCGCGAACAGCAGCGCCAGCGTTACCAGGATCGGCTGAAGTTTGAAACCGACACCATCATCAAGATGGGTTTCCCCGGTTACTTCCTGATCGTTGCCGAGTTTATCCGCTGGGCCAAGCAGAATGGCGTGCCGGTCGGACCGGGACGGGGTTCCGGCGCCGGCTCGCTGGTCGCGTATTCGCTGCAGATTACCGACCTCGATCCGCTCAAATACAACCTGCTGTTCGAACGTTTCCTGAATCCTGAACGGGTATCGATGCCCGACTTCGATATCGACTTTTGCCAGGAAGGGCGCGACCGTGTGATTCAGCACGTCAAGGACCTGTACGGCAAGGATGCGGTATCGCAGATCGCCACCTTCGGTACGATGGCGGCCAAGGGCGCGATTCGCGACGTTGGCCGGGTGCTCGATTTCGGCTACAACTTTTGCGATGGCATCTCCAAGCTGATCCCGTTCAAACCGGGCAAGCACGTGACCATCGCCGATGCGATCCAGGAAGAGCCGATGTTGGCCGAGCGCCTGGAGAACGAGGAAGAGGTCAAGCAACTGCTCAACCTGGCGCAGCAGGTCGAAGGCATCGCCCGTAACATCGGCATGCACGCCGGTGGTGTGTTGATCGCACCCGGCAAGCTGACCGATTTTTGCCCGCTGTATACGCAGGGCGGCGACGCCGGTGTGGTCTCGCAATACGACAAGGACGACGTTGAAGCCGTCGGCCTGGTGAAGTTCGACTTTTTGGGTTTGACCACGCTGACGATCCTCGATCGCGCGGTGCGCTACATCAAGCAGCTCGATCCGGCCATGGCCGATTTCAGTTTGGAGAAGTTGCCGCTCAACGACCGCGCTTCCTACGAATTGCTGACCGCCGCCAAAACCGTCGCCGTATTCCAGCTGGAAAGCCGCGGCATGCAAGGCATGCTGAAAGACGCGCGACCTGACCGTTTTGAAGACATTATCGCGCTGGTGGCGTTGTACCGTCCGGGTCCGATGGACCTGATCCCGGATTTCTGCAAACGTAAGCACGGCGAACGTTTCGACTATCCCGATCCGCGTACCGAAGGCATTCTGTCTGAAACCTACGGCATCATGGTGTATCAGGAGCAGGTGATGCAGATGGCGCAGGTGGTCGGCGGTTACTCGCTCGGCGGCGCTGACTTGCTGCGCCGGGCGATGGGTAAGAAGAAAGCGGAAGAGATGGCCGAGCATCGCCAGATTTTCCGCGACGGTGCGGCCAAGGATGGTTTGTCCGAAGCCAAGGCCGACGAGATTTTCGACTTGATGGAAAAGTTCGCAGGCTACGGCTTCAACAAGTCGCACGCCGCCGCTTACGCCTTGCTGTCGTATCACACCGCCTATCTGAAAGCCCATCACCCCGCCGCGTTCATGGCAGCCAACTTGTCGCTGGCAATGGACGATACGGAAAAGGTTAAGATCCTGGTGGAAGATGCGCTGGATGTCTGCAAGCTGACTTTGCTGCCGCCGGACATCAACCTTTCCGACTATCGTTTTACGCCGGAAGGCGAGCCAGGCAAGAAAGCGACTTTCATTCGCTACGGACTGGGTGCGGTCAAGGGCTCCGGCCAGAACGCGATCGAAGCGATCATCGCTGCGCGCAAGGAAAAGCCGTTCGTCGACCTGTTCGATTTCTGCCTGCGGGTCGACAAGCGCCAGATCAATCGGCGCACGATTGAGTCGCTGATCCGCTCCGGCGCTTTCGATTGCTTCAAGGTCGATCGCGCGATCCTGCTGGCCTCGGTTG
The DNA here is from genome assembly GCF_044745265.1 of Collimonas sp. NPDC087041. Lineage (NCBI taxonomy): Bacteria > Pseudomonadati > Pseudomonadota > Betaproteobacteria > Burkholderiales > Oxalobacteraceae > Collimonas > Collimonas sp. NPDC087041. The sequence continues at coordinate 493,765 of NZ_JBIUZX010000003.1, read as the reverse complement.
GCCGCGCGATGGAGGCTGCCGACCAGAAGCTGGCTTCGGCCAACCAGGTCAGCCTGTTCGGCGGTGACGACAGCGACCTCGAAGCGCCGATCGAATACGTGCAGGTCACGCCCTGGACCGACAAGCAGAAATTGACCGAAGAAAAGACCGCGCTCGGTTTCTACCTGTCCGGCCACCTGTTCAATGCCTATGCGGCCGAAGCGCGCCGTTTTGCGCGTACGCCGCTGGGCAGCCTGGAACCATCGCGCGAACCGCGTACCCTGGCCGGGATCATCTCCGGCTTGCGGGCGCAGATGACGCAGCGTGGCAAGATGATGATCGTCACGCTGGATGACGGCAGCGCCACGGTCGACGTTACCGTGTATAACGAACAGTTCGAACCGAACAAGGCCTTCTTCAAGGAAGACGAATTCCTGGTGGTGCAGGGCAAGGTGTCGGAAGATCGTTTCAACGGCGGCCTGCGGGTGTCGGCTGAAAAAGTGATGGATATCGCCACCGCGCGGACGCAATACGGGCGGCAGATTGTGCTGTCCCTGTCTTCGCCGTCACAGAAAATTGATGCCTCACAGTTGCGGGATGTGTTGTCGTCGCATCGCTCAGGCAACGGCTTGCCGATGACGCTGCGCTACACGGGCGAAGGGGTAGCTTGTGAAATCCTGCTCGGCGACGAATGGCGAGTCTCGCCTAGTGATGGCTTGCAGACGGCTCTGGTGGAGAAAATAGGGAAGGAAGCGGTCGCCGTGGAGTACTAGGGCATCGGGTGTTACGCCTTGTATTTGCCGATTGGCTGTGCTCTCTCATCCCACTTGGCTCTACCGTCGGGGAAGAATTTTTCCTCGATTGTAGAGCGTAAAAAAGAACTTAAAACAGACTGACTTATGAGCGCATTTTCCTATACATCAATTTTCAAGCGCCTAGCCGGATTGCATCGGCCATACAAGAAGCGATTGGTCCTGGGCCTTCTTGGCATGGTTGTGACCGCCGCAACGGAACCGTTGGTGGCCTACATTTTCAAGATCCTGCTGGATAACGGGTTTGTGGAAAAACCCACGTTTCCGCTGTGGCTGGTGCCGGTCGCCGTGATTGGCGCATTTGTCGCCCGTGGCGCCTCGACGTTTTTGACAACCTACATGACCAACTGGGTGTCGACCCGTGTGTTGACGACATTGCGGCAGCAAATGTTCGATCGCATTTTGGGGGTGTCGATTGATTTTCATGCGACCCACACGGTAGGGCGCGTGATCAATTCGATCATGTTTGAGGTGCAGCAAATCATCGAAATGATCAGCAAGCTGTTTACCTCGATTGTGCGTTGTGTGCTGACCGTCGCGGGTTTGCTGGGCTACATGCTGTTCATCAGCTGGAAGTTGACGATTGTCGCCTTGGTGTTGATGCCGCTGATGGTCCTGGTGGTGCGCACTACCGCCAAGCGCCTGAAAAAGCTGAACAAGGACTCTCTCGACGTCAATGCGCAATTGACCCAGGTAATCGAAGAAACCACGCGCGCGCAGCAAGTCGTCAAGGTGTTTGGCGGCGAGACGTATGAGCGGAAGCGCTTCGCAGAATCGGCTGAACATATCCGCCACTACAGCATGCGCATGACCAGCACCTTTGCCGCTACTGTGCCGGTCACGCAAATCATGATGGCGTGTGCGATGTCGGTGATGATCACGATGGGGTTAGTGCAGGCAAGTCACGGCCAACTCACCGCAGGCGATTTCGTCTCGTTTTTGGCTGCGATGATTGCATTGCAAGTGCCTCTCAAACAGTTGGCAGAAGTGAACGGTCCGCTGCAGCGCGGCATGGCGGCGGCGGAAGCGGTCTTCAAGTTGATCGACAGCCCGATTGAGCGTACCGGCGGCAAGCAGCTGGTCCAGCGCGCCCTGGGCAAGATCGAATTTTCTAACGTTGGATTCTCGTATCCAGGCCAGGAAAAGCCCGCGTTAAAGGGCATCAACTTGAGCGTTGAACCGGGAGAAACCATCGCCTTCGTTGGTATGTCCGGTGGCGGCAAGTCAACGCTGGTGAACCTGATCCCGGGATTTTATTCCGTGACGGAAGGCCGTATCCTGCTTGATGACGTGCCGATTGAAGAGATCGCACTCAGCAGCTTGCGCAAACAGATCGCCATGGTGAGCCAGAACGTGGTGCTGTTCAACGATACGGTTGCCGCCAATATCGCCTATGGCGATGATGCGCCGGATCGTCAGCGTATCGAGGCGGCTGCCAAGGCTGCGTATCTGACGGAGATGATTGCCGCTTTGCCGCAGGGTTACGAAACACAGATCGGCGATAACGGTTCGCGTCTGTCCGGCGGCCAGCGTCAGCGCCTGGCGATGGCGCGCGCCATCTACAAGGATGCGCCGATCCTGATCCTGGACGAAGCGACATCGGCGCTGGATAGCGAATCGGAACGTGCAGTGCAGGGCGCATTGGATCAATTGATGGAAGGACGCACCACCTTCGTGATTGCGCACCGCCTGTCGACCATCGAACGCGCCAGCCGCATCGTCGTGCTCTCCAACGGCAGCATCGTTGAAATCGGCACGCATAACGAACTGCTCGACAAACAAGGTGCTTACGCCAACCTGCATCGCCTGCAGTTTTCCGGCGAAGCGGTGAACGTAGAAATGTAACGCGGAGAGTCTTGAGCGCCATCGCTTGAGACCGCGGATCCAGGGATCTTGGCCAACACCAAGCGACACCAGAAAACCACAAAAAACCATGACAGCACAACTTGTTCCGAGCGAAACACTGAAGAAGGCCGACAAGATATTGTTCATTGCGCACCTTGCGCTCGGCGATTTCACCTACCTGCAGAATTGTTTCCAGGCCTTTGCGCAAGCTTTTCCGCATCTGAAGATCCACATCTGGGTGGATGAAGTACGGCGTACCGATAATGCGGCAGCATGGCCTTACCTGAAGAAATATGCGCTGTACGACTGGCTGGCGGAATGTCCGTTTGTTGCCAAGATTTATCAGCAGACATATAGCCCGGCATTGTTTGAACAGTCGATTGCCGAGGCGCAGCAGCAGGATTATCCGCTGGTGGTCTCACTGTCGACCTTGCGGCCGCCGATGTATGCCACGCTGGCGCGGCAAATCAGCCCGCGTGGTTTCGTTGCCGGCATGAAGAAGCGCACCAGCATCCTTGCCTTCAACCAGCGCCGCGCTTATCGCAAGCTGGATGTTGCGCTTGATCCGGATGGCGGAGTGCGTGCAGGCATGCATATTAGCGACGTTTATGCTGGATGGTTCCAGCAATTGTTTGGCATCGTCACTACGCCTTCTTCACGTTTCCCTTTTGTGACGATTCCTGCGCAATGGCAGCAATATGCCAAGGATCAGTTGAAGGAGTGGGGCTTCAAGTACCAGGACCAGCCGTCATCGACTGAAGGCAAGCTGCTGTTCATCAATCCCTATGCCAAGACCAAGAAACGCTGCTGGCCGCTGGAGCGCGTGGTTGAATTAGTCGCTGCGCTGAACGGGTTGGAAGCATGGCGCGGCGCGCATTTCATCGTCAACGTCGTGCCGGAAGAAATGGCGAATGCCAAGGCATTCTTCGAGCAGCATGCGCCGGGCCAGATTCGCTTGTTCAGTGCGCAGGAGAATTTCTTCCAGCTGCCGGCAATGCTGCTGGAATGCGATCTGATCGTCTCGGTTGAAACGGCGGTGATGCATCTTGCCAATGCGGTGCACGTTCCGGTGGTGGCCCTGATGCGCCAGAAAAATCCTGAGTGGGTGCCGGTTGACCGTGAGCACAGCGTCGTGATCACGGCGGCGAACCGCCGTGATTGGGTAAAGGCGATTACCGTGACGCAGGTGACTGAAGTCTTGAATCGGCAATAGACGAGTCTTCGGCGTTTTCTGTCTTTTCTGCGATTGCTTCCTGGCGCCATTGCAGGACAATATCGGCGACTGTTTCCGGCTTGATATTCTCCATGCAGGCGCAGCTATCGGCTTTGCTGTCTACGCAGCCGGCGCAACTCACCGGCAGCGCCAATGCTTGCGCGCGGCGTCCTAGCGGCGCCCAGCGGCCCGGGTGCATCGGCCGGGTAGGCGGGAACAAGCCAAGCGTACGCTGGCCTATCGCGGCCGACACATGCAGCGGACCGGTGCCGCTTGCAATCAAGCCATCGGCTCCCTTGATGAACGAACTCAACTGATCCAGCGTGAAACGGCCGCATACATTGCTGACATTTGGTTGTTGCAATAATTCAGCGGCATGTTCTTCCAGCCACTTTCCTTCCGCCGGACTGCCTGTCAGCCATACGCGGACATCCGGATATTGACCCAACTGTTTGGCCAGCGCCGTGAAATGACTGATCGGCCATTCGCGTCCGTGACCGTTCGACTTGGTGTGCAGGATCAGGTTGAACGGATGGGCCTTGAACAACTGGTCAATTTCCGGGACGTGAGGAATATCGAAGTCGTATAGCTTGATGATTTCCGGCAGGTCCGGAATGGTATTGAGGCCGAAAGGGCGCAGGAATTCGAAGTTGAACTGGGCTTCGTGATGCTCCGAATTACCCTTCTTGAAACGTACCCGGCGATTGCAGTACAGCATTTGGTACAGCTTGTGGCGTGCATTGCCGATGCGGTTGCGGATGCGTGCCTTGAACGCGATGACTGCCATGCGCTTGAGCGGTTGCGCCAGGATGATGGTATCCACATTGGCCTTGGCAAAATAGGCGGACGGATCTTCCAGGAAGCCTTCAAGCTCCACCACTTCGTCGATGCTACGGCAATGCCTGACCACCGGCGCCGCATAGCCGCGGCACAGGAAGCTGATTTTGAGCGCCGGAAAATGCTGCTTCAGGTAAGCCGCAATCGGCAGCGTAAGGATGACGTCGCCGATATTGTCGGTACGGGATATCAAGACATGCGAACTGTTTATTGCCATTTTTAGATCGGTGGAAGCTATATAGGAACAATGCGTTGCTGAAATTGTAACCGGACGCCGGGGCGGCCGGTACCTTTCTCACTTCCGGTTACTTGTTTGCGTGATTATCTTGCTGCAAGGTATTTCATGTACCACTTGAAACTATCGAATACTTGCCCGCGTTTCATCAGGAAACGGGAGAACATCCGCATCTCCTTGTAGTTGCGCGGCGCTTCGTCCAGCGGCAGGTCGGCCCAGGGCGACAGCGCGTGGTATTTGGCGAACAGGTCGCGCGATGCGTGCAGGCACCAGTTGTTCCAGGGTTTGACGGCGCCGGCAAAGTGGATGAAGACGACCGGGCCGATATCGCGCATCTGGCGCTTGTCTTTTTCCAGGTCGTGGATCAGGTCGTAGAGGAAATTCCATTTGCGGTCGATGTACTTGACCTGGCCTTCCAGCACCACGTTGAGCGCATCCTGATCCGGAAAGCGGTAATCCTTGCCGTTTTCCAGGATCGCATGGATGGTTTTCTCGGTGATTTCTTTGGCCAGCCAGGTATCGACGTTCATGTACATCACGCCGGAATTGAAATATTTCTGCGACGACAACTGCAAGGCCGCACAACGGCGGCGCGTGGTCTCGTCGGCGTCCGGCACGACGATGGCTGCGTTGTCGCCGAAATCCATCTGCAGCAGCTCCGCCATGCTGCCGACGCACAGGATATCCGCATCCAGATACAGGACCTTGTCGGTCATGCCTTTCAGTGTCGACGGAATCAGCAGTCGCGTGAAAATGGTCGGCGAATAGTAGGAAAACTGCGAGATGTGCGCAAACGGCTGGAACACCGCCGGATCGATGATGTGGATGTGCGTCTTCAGATCGTAAATTTCTTCCAGTTTCTTGAAACGCCGGCGGTTGTCGTCGGACAGCGCAAAGGCGAATACATGGAAGGTGAACGTCACACCCGGGCTGTTATCGATGATCGAGGTGATGGTCGCGCCCATGCTGCGGCAATAGTGGTCGTCGACGCAGAAAGCGATATGGAAAGACGTGTCTTTTGCCGGTGTTGCGGAAACGTGATCTAAAGAGCTGTTCATTTGTCTATCCAGAAACCTTACATGAGAATGATGTCGTATTGCTCTTGCGGGTAGGTCGTTTCCACCTGCAGCGAAATCGGCTTGCAGATGAAGTCGCCCAGCATCGCCAAATGCTGCGATTCTTCTTCCAGGAACATGTCGACCACCACTTGCGAAGCCAGGATGCGGAACTCGCGCGGATTGAACTGCTTGGCTTCGCGCAGCACTTCGCGCAGGATTTCATAGCAGATGGTGCGCGCGGTCTTGACCTGGCCCTTGCCGTTGCAGGCAGGGCAGGGTTCGCACAAGATGTGCGCCAGCGATTCGCGGGTGCGCTTGCGGGTCATTTCCACCAGGCCCAGCGCGGAAAATTCCGATACCGATTTCTTGGTGCGGTCGCGCAGCAGCGCCTTGTGCAGCTCCGCCAGCACCGCTGCTTTGTGCTCGGCATTCTCCATGTCGATGAAATCGAGGATGATGATGCCGCCCAGGTTACGCAAGCGCAGCTGGCGCGCGATCGCATGCGCCGCTTCCAGGTTGGTCTTGAAGATGGTGTCGTCAAAATTGCGGCCGTTGACGAAGCTGCCGGTGTTGACGTCGATCGTGGTCATGGCCTCGGTCTGGTCGACGATCAGATAGCCGCCGGATTTTAGCGGCACGCGGCGGCTCAGGGCTTCCAGTATTTCTTCTTCGACGCCGTACAGATCGAACAGCGGACGTTCGCCGGTGTAGTGCATCAGCCGCGCAGTCACCGACGGCGTGTAGCTGGCGGCGAATTCCTGCAGCTTCTGGAAATTTTCGCGCGAGTCGACCTGGATCGTGGTGGTCTCGTCGTTGACGAAATCGCGCAGCACGCGTTGCGCCAGGCTCAAATCCTGGTGCAGCAATGTCGGCGCCGGTTTGGATTTGGCCAGTTGGGTGATCGACGACCAGGTCTTGCGCAGGTACTCGATATCCATTTGCAGATCGGCATCCGGCGCATCTTCCGCCATGGTACGGATGATGAAGCCACCCTTTTCTTCGGGCGGCAACAGCTTTTGCACCTTGCTCTTCAACAGCTCGCGTTCGGCTTCGTTTTCAATCCGCTGCGAAATGCCGATATGCCGGTCTTGCGGCAGATACACCAGCATGCGGCCGGCGATCGAAATTTGCGTCGACAGTCGCGCGCCCTTGGTGCCGATCGGGTCCTTGACCACTTGCACGGTGAGCGATTGGCCGTCGTACAGCAGCTTCTCAATCGGTGTCTGCTGTGCCGCTTGTCCATCGTGCGGGCGGGTTTCCCAGATATCGGCGACGTGCAGGAAAGCAGCGCGCTCCAGCCCGATATCGATAAACGCCGATTGCATGCCCGGTAATACGCGTACTACCTTGCCCAGGTAAATATTGCCGGCCAGGCCGCGCGACAAGGTGCGTTCGATGTGCAATTCCTGCACGGCGCCCTGGAAGATCAGCGCAACGCGGGTTTCCTGGGGAGTGATGTTGATGAGGATGTCTTCGCTCATAGAATGCGGATGCCTGCCTGTTGTAATAGTTGCGCGGTTTCGAAAAGGGGCAAGCCCATGATGCCGGAATGGCTGCCGCGGATGCTTTCAATGAAAATCGCCGCCGGGCCCTGGATGCCATAGCCGCCTGCCTTGTCGTACGGCTCGGAAGTCTCACAGTATGCGTCGATCATGGCATCGCTCAATTGCTGGAATAAGACATCGGAAATCTGCGTGAGTTGCCAGGATTCCTCGCGATGGATGACTGCGACGCTGGTCAGGACCTGGTGTGTACGTCCCGACAGCAGGCGCAGCATTTCAACCGCTTCGCGTTTGTTGGCTGGTTTACCGAGGATCTTGCCGTCGATGGTAACGGTGGTGTCGGCCGCCAGGATCGGTCGCGCCGGCAGGCTGCGCCAGATCATCATCTGGTGCGCCGAGCGGGCTTTTTCCATCGTCACGCGGGTGACATACGCGAGAGGGGCTTCATCCGGCAATACCTCCTCGCTGACATCGGGGCCGCGCGGCGTCTGGTCGCGTAGCAGCAGCAATTCAAACGCCACATCGATCTGCCGCAGCAACTCGCGCCGGCGCGGACTTTTCGAAGCAAGATAGATTTTCTGGAAAGGATTTTTCATTGCTGGCTTTACGGCAGATATGTCGTCGAATGTTTCCAGCGATTATTACAGAGATACGGGGCTACCGGGGCAGTATTACCTGCTGCCGCGCGTCAAATTAAACGCGATGATAAGGGTGGTTCTGGGTAATCGACCAGGCCCGGTACAACTGCTCTGCCAGCAGCACCCGCACCATGCCGTGCGGTAAAGTCAGGCTGGAGATGCGCAGCAGGCTGTCGGCCTTGGCCTTGAACTCGGGATCGAGGCCATCGGCGCCGCCGATGATGAAGGCAACGTCGCGCCCGTCGCGCTGCCATTGGGTTAGTTGCTGCGACAGCTGGACGCTGGTGAGATCCTTGCCACGCTCGTCGAGGGCGACGATGCGCACGCCTTTCGGCAGGACGGCCTCAATCCGGCTGCGTTCCAGCGCCATGGCGGAAGCGGCCGTGTTGCTGCCGGAGCGTTCTACGGGTTTGATTTCCTTGAGGACGATGCGGCAGTCCGGCGGCATGCGTTTCGCATACTCGCCGAATCCGCTTTCGATCCAGGCCGGCATTTTGTGGCCGACCGCAGCGATGATGAGCTGCATTGCTGAAGCTGTTTCTGCAGCAGCTTATTCAGCTGCCTTGGTTTTTGCCGGTGCGCGTTTGACAGCCGGTTTCTTGGCAGGAGCCTTCTTTGGCGCCGCAGCCTTCTTTGGAGGTACCGAGCTCTTGGCCGGTGCTACCTTGATGGTCTTGCCGACAGCTTTCTTGGCGCCGTCAGTTTTGACAGGCTTCTTGCGCGCTGGTGCCTTCTTCGGGGTGTCGTCTTCCGGCTTCAAGGCTTGCGACGTCGTCAGGTGGCGCGAGATCTTCTTCGGCGCTTCTTCTTCAGCGTCAGTGCGGGTCGAGATGCGCTTGGCGGCGCCGAACTTGACTTCCTTGTCGCCCCAGATTTCTTCCAGGCGATAGTAGGCGCGGATTGCCGGCTGCATGATGTGGACCACCATGTCGCCCATGTCGACCAGTACCCATTCACCGGTGTCTTCACCCTCGATACTGAGGATGTTGCCGCCGTTTTCCTTGACTTTGTCGCGCACCGACGAGGCCAGCGCCTTGGTCTGGCGGTTGGAGGTACCCGAAGCAATCGCGATACGGTCGAACAAACCGGTCAGGTGAGTCGTGTCGTAGACGCGAATGTCTTGGGCTTTGACGTCTTCGAGGGCATCGATGACGAGACTTTGTAGTTTTTTGATATCCATTTAATTCTTATAGAGATGATGTTGTTCAATATAGTCCAGTACTGCCGCCGGGACCAGCGTGTCGGGTCTTTTTGCATTGTGCAGCGCGGCACGAATTTCTGTTGCCGAAATGTCTACAGCCAGATTCCTTGCCAGGTAGGTCAAGCCATGCGCGCTCTGGCGAATCTGTTCCGGGGTAGCGGCGCGGCGTGTAAATTCGCGCGTGACCTCGGCCGGCACTTTCGATTCATCCATGGCAAAACCGGGGCGCGAGGCCACGCCCAGATGGGCATAGTCAAACAGCCGGTCCCAGCCTTGCCAGGTATTCAAGTGCTGCAACTGGTCCGCCCCCATCAGGAACACGATCGAAGCCTGCGGTCCCAGCTCGCTGCGCAATGCCTGCAGCGTGTCTATCGTGTACGTTGCGGTCTGGCGCCGGATTTCCTGCTGGTCGATGACTACTGGCGCGCTTTGCTGGCTGAATGCAAGCCGCACCATCTCGACCCGCTGTTCCGCTGTAGCTTCCAGCCCATGCTTTTGCCAGGGGTTGCCGGCCGGGATGACGCGTAATTCATCCGGGGTCAGCAGGGTTACAAAATATTTCGCCAGTGCAACATGGCCATTGTGCACCGGATCGAAACTGCCGCCGAGAACTGCGATGCATGGCCGGGAAGTAGAATTGGATGTCATTGCGAACTGCCCATCAAATCCACTCACGATGGACCAGGAAATCGGAATAAAGCTTGGCTTCCGGGCTTCCAGCCGCCGGTTGCCAGTCGTAGCGCCACTTGACCACGGGCGGCATCGACATCAGGATGGATTCGGTGCGTCCCCCTGATTGCAGACCGAACAAAGTGCCGCGATCATACACTAAATTGAATTCGACATAGCGTCCGCGGCGATATGCCTGGAAATCCCGCTCGGTTTCACCGTAGGCAATATCCTTGCGGCGCGCCAGGATCGGCGTGTAGGCCGGGATGAAGGCATTGCCCACGCTTTGCATCATGGCAAAGCTTTGTTCAAAGCCCAATTCATTGAAATCGTCGAAGAAAATACCACCGACGCCGCGCGGTTCCTGGCGATGCTTCAGGTAGAAATAATCGTCACACCATTTTTTGAAGCGCGGATAGAGCGCGCCGTTGCCGTGTTCTATCGCTGCGTTGTCGAATGGCGTCAGCGCATCGCGGCAAGTACGATGGAAATGCTCGACATCTTCGGTAGCGCCGTAATACGGCGTCAGGTCGATGCCGCCGCCGAACCACCACACCGGCGCCTGGCCTTCGGCCGAAGCGATGAAAAAGCGCACGTTCATGTGCACGGTCGGTGCAAACGGATTGCGCGGATGCATCACCAGCGACACGCCCATGGCTTCCCATTGGCGGCCGGCGATTTCCGGGCGGTTGGCGGCTGCCGATGGCGGCAGGCTCTTGCCCATCACATGCGAAAAGCCGACGCCGCCGCGTTCCAGCACGTTGCCTTCCTCGATGATGCGCGAGATGCCGCCGCCGCCTTCCGCGCGCTGCCATTGATCGCTGCCGAACGATTTTCCGTCGATCTGTTCGAGGGCGGCGACGATACGTGCCTGCAAGTCGAGCAGGTAAGACTTGACGGCGTTGGCCGGGCTATCGGGAGTGATGTGTGAACTCATCGGGAGAGGGACGGTACTTGCGCTAATAGGAGTAGGGTGGGCAAATTTTTCTGCCCACGCTGGAACATGTTGCATCGGTGTCAGGTCCCGCGTGGGCACGAGTGCCCACCCTACGTGTCATATGCGAGCCAATACTGGCTGCTTGATCAGGCATGCTTCTTCAGTGCCCGCCAACCAATGTCGCGGCGGAATTGCGCGCCGCTGAAATGGATCTGGTCGACCACGTTATAGGCTTGCTTCTGCGCCATCTTGACGCTGTCGCCCAGGCCGACCACGCACAGCACGCGGCCGCCGGAAGTCGTCAGGCGCTCGCCGGTCAGGGTGGTGCCGGCATGGAAAGTCACGCTGTCGACGGTTTCCGCAGGAATCCCGGAAATCAAATCGTCCTTGCGCGGCGCGTCCGGATAACCGGCAGCGGCCATTACCACGCCCAGCGCGGTGCGGCGGTCCCATTCCAGTTCGATGGTGTCGAGCGTGCCGTTGACGGCATGTTCCATCACCACCAGCAGGTCGGTTTTCAGGCGCGCCATGATCGGCTGGGTTTCCGGATCGCCCATGCGGCAATTGAATTCCAGCGTCTTTGGATTGCCGTGGTCGTCAATCATCAAGCCTGCATACAGGAAGCCGCTGAACGGGATGCCGTCCTTGGCCATGCCTTGCACGGTAGGCGTAATGATCTCGCGCATCACGCGGGCGTGCAGCGCAGGAGTGACGATCGGCGCCGGCGAATAGGCGCCCATGCCGCCGGTGTTCGGGCCCTGGTCGTCGTCCTTGAGGCGCTTGTGGTCCTGGCTGGTGGCCAGCGGCAAGATGTTCTTGCCATCTACCATGACGATGAAGCTGGCTTCCTCGCCGGCCAGGAATTCCTCGATCACCACGCGCGCGCCGGCATCGCCGAGGCGATTGTCGGATAGCATCATGTCGACTGCGGCGTGCGCTTCTTCCAGGTTCATGGCCACAACCACGCCCTTGCCGGCAGCCAGGCCGTCGGCCTTGATGACGATCGGTGCGCCTTTCTGGTCGATGTACTGGTGCGCAGGACCGACATCGGAGAAGGTCTGGTACTCGGCGGTTGGAATGTGATGACGCTGCATGAACGACTTGGCGAAATCCTTGGAGCTTTCCAGCTGCGCTGCTTCACGCGTCGGTCCGAAGATTTTCAAGCCGCGGTCGCGGAAAATGTTGACGATACCAGCCGCCAGCGGCACTTCCGGGCCGACCACGGTCAGCGCGACATGCTCACGCTCGACAAAATCCGCCAGCGCGGCCGGATCGGTAATGTTGATGTTTTCCAGCCGTTGATCCAGCGCCGTACCGCCGTTGCCGGGAGCAACGAAGACGGTTTGAATGCGCGGTGATTGGGCGATTTTCCACGCCAGGGCATGCTCGCGGCCGCCAGAGCCCACTACCAGAATTTTCATATGAACCTGTATCAGTCTTCGATTACTGCGTTGCTGTAAATTTCTTGTACGTCGTCCAGATTTTCCAGGGCGTCGAGCAGTTTTTGCATCTTGATTGCGTCGTCGCCTGTAAATACGGTTTCCGTGGCCGGTTTCATGATGATTTCCGCCATTTCAGCCTTGAAGCCGGCTTTTTCCAGGGCTTGCTTCAGCGCGGAGAAATCGTGCGGACCGGACAAGACCTCGATGCCGCCTTCTTCGTCGGTGATCACGTCTTCAGCACCGGCTTCCAGCGCCGCCTCCATCAAGGCGTCTTCATTGGTGCCGGGAGCGAACAGCAGCTGGCCACAATGCTTGAACATGAATGCCACCGAACCTTCAGTGCCCATGTTGCCGCCGAATTTGGAAAACGCATGGCGGACTTCGGCCACGGTGCGGATTCTGTTGTCAGTCATGCAATCGACAATGATGGCGGCGCCGTTGATGCCATAGCCTTCGTAGCGCACTTCTTCATAGTTGACGCCGTCCAGGCTGCCGCTGCCGCGCTGGATCGCGCGCGTGACGTTATCCTTCGGCATATTGGCGTCGGATGCCTTGTCTACCGCCAGCCGCAAGCGCGGGTTGGCGTCGATGTCGCCGCCGCCCATGCGGGCTGCAACCGTGATTTCCTTGATGAGTCGAGTCCAGATCTTGCCGCGCTTGGCGTCGGTGGCGGCCTTCTTGTGCTTAATATTGGCCCATTTGCTGTGTCCAGCCATGATGGTTCTTTCTTGCTCTAGTTAGCTATAATCAAAGCGCAATTTTACCATATCGGACATTCTTGAAATCCCACTTCTGAGCGCTTAAAAACATGTCAAATCCTCTCCAGATAGCCAAAAATGCCCAGCAGGACCTGTTCCTTCTGCCGGCGTTGGTGAATCGCCACGGTTGCATCACCGGCGCCACCGGCACCGGCAAGACAGTGACCTTGCAGGTGATCGCACAAGCTCTGTCGGATAGTGGAGTGCCGGTTTTCATGGCCGACGTCAAGGGGGATTTGTCGGGCATGGCCAAGGCTGGCGCCGCTTCGACCAAGCTCAAGCAGCGCCTGGATTCGCTTGGCATCGCCGAGCCGCAGTGGGCGGCGACGCCGGTGACCTTCTGGGATGTCTATGGCCAACAAGGCCATCCGGTACGGGCCACCATCTCCGATATGGGGCCGCTGCTGCTGGCGCGCATGCTCAACCTGAACGATACGCAACAGGGCGTGCTGCAGCTGGTATTCAAGATTGCCGACGATAACGGCTTGCTGCTGCTGGACCTGAAGGACCTGCGGGCGATGCTGCAACACGTTGGCGACAACGCCGCCAGTTTCCAGACCGAGTACGGCAATATTTCGGCGGCCAGCATCGGCGCCATCCAGCGCGGCTTGATCGGCATCGGTGAACAGGGCGGCGAACAGTTCTTCGGTGAGCCGATGCTGAATATCGACGACCTGATCCAGACCGACGGCAGCGGCAAGGGCATCGTGAACATCCTGGCGGCCGATAAATTGATGAATGCGCCGCGCCTGTATTCGACCTTCCTGCTGTGGATGCTGTCGGAACTGTTCGAACGGCTGCCGGAAGTCGGCGACCTGGACAAGCCGAAACTGGTGTTCTTCTTCGACGAAGCCCACCTGTTGTTCAGCGAAGCGCCAAAGCCGCTGTTGCAAAAGATCGAGCAAGTGGTGCGCCTGATCCGCTCCAAAGGCGTGGGCGTGTTCTTTGTCACGCAAAACCCGCTGGACATCCCCGACACCGTCCTCGGCCAGCTCGGCAATCGCGTGCAACACGCATTGCGCGCCTATACGCCGCGCGACCAGAAGGCAGTACAAGCCGCCGCCGATACCTTCCGCGCCAATCCCGAGCTGAATACCGCGCAGGTCATCAGCGAACTCGGCGTCGGCGAAGCGCTGGTGTCTTTCCTGGATGAGAAGGGCCGCCCCAATATCGTCGAACGCGCCTTTATCCTGCCGCCGGCATCGCAGATCGGCCCGATTACCGAGGATGAACGCAAACAACTGATCGCCGCATCGATTGTCGCCGGCGTCTATGAGGCTGCGATTGATCGTGAATCGGCCTATGAAATACTCAAAGGCCGTGCCGCCGCAGCGCCCGCAGCCAAAGGCGGTGCCGATAGCGGCGCCGATTCTTCAAGCGCCGCCAGCACGAGTTCATGGGGCAGTGTACTGGGCGGCTTACTCGGTGGCGGCGGTTCCGGCCGCAAGGATACGGTAGTCCAGGCTGTCGTCAAATCAGCAGCGCGCACCATTGGTTCGCAGGTTGGACGCGAACTGATCCGCGGCGTGCTGGGATCGCTGCTGAAGAAAAAATGAGCGACGACTTCAATCTGGCAACTAAACGTTTCCAAAAATGCGGGTAGATTCCTTCATCGCGTTTCTCACGGATGAATGATTTCTGCAACTTTTCACATCGTCGGCCGCACAGGTAGTATCCTCGCGCCAAATCGATTGCCACATGATCAGCCGGCAGAAATTCTTATCATTCTGCCGGTTGCCGACGCGATCTTCGCATACCCATTACAATTCCATCATGAGTAATAAATGAGCAGCAAGCACCACCCGACCAGTCGCCAGATTTTTCTTGGCGGCTTGGCAATTGCCGTCACGGGCGCAATTTTGTTTTCCGCCAAGGCGATCGTAGCCAAGCTGATTTATCGCTATCCGGTCGATGCGGTATTGCTGATTACGTTTCGCATGTTGTTTGCGTTGCCGGTATTTGCCGCGCTGGCGCTATGGAAGGCACGTACCGAAGCGCCGCTGTCGAATGCTGACCGGGTGCGGATCGTGGTGCTGGGATTGATCGGCTACTACCTGTCGAGCTTCCTTGATTTCCTTGGCTTGCAATACATTTCGGCCGGGCTGGAGCGCCTGATATTGTTTTTGACGCCGTCGTTTGTGCTGCTGATGTCGTTCTTGTTTTATCGGCGCCGGGTGACCTGGCTGGAGTGGGCAGCATTACTGATTTCGTATCTCGGTACGGTGCTGGTGTTCTTGCATGACGTGCGGCTGGGCGGCTCGAATGTCGGCCTCGGCAGTGCACTGGTGCTGGGGGCGGCGGTGAGTTACGCGCTATACCTGATGTTGTCGGGCGAGCTGGTGAGCCGGGTCGGCGCGATGCGGCTGGTGGCGTATGCGATGTGCGTCTCGTGCGTCGCCTGCATCCTGCAGTTCATGGTGCTGCGGCCGCTGCCGGTACTGTTGCAGCAAGCGCCGCAGGTGTATGGCCTGTCGATCATCAACGCCGTGTTTTGCACGGTGCTGCCGGTGTACATGACCATGGTTGCGGTGGCGCGCATCGGTCCTGCGACATCGGCTCAGGCGGGTATGGTGGGGCCGGTATCGACCCTGTTTTTGGGCGCATTGATTCTGGATGAACCGATCACGGTGATTCAATTGACCGGAACCGGTTTGGTGTTGGTGGGGATTTACTTGATTTCAAAAAAGAAGCAATAAAAACTCGAAAACCTGTACAAGGTTTCGCGGCAATCTGTCTTAATCATTAGGAGCGGGAGTAATCATGGCAAAAGCAATCAGGATGTCCAAAACCGGCGGTCCCGAGGTAATGGAGTATGTCGATGTAGAAGTGGGTGATCCGGGTCCGGGTGAAGTGCGGATCAGGCATGTCGCCTGCGGCTTGAATTTTATCGACGTCTACTTTCGCAGCGGTTTGTATCCGCAGCCGCTGCCGGCCGGCCTTGGGCAGGAAGCCGCCGGGGTGATCGATGCGGTCGGTCCTGACGTGCGCCACGTGCAAGTCGGCGATCGCGTGTCCTATGCCACCCGCCCTAACGGCGCCTATTCCGAGTTGCGCGTCATGCCTGCTGCTTTCCTGGTCAAGCTGCCTGACTCCATCAGTTTTGAAACAGCTGCTGCGATGACCCTGCAAGGTTTGACAGTGCAGTATCTGTTCCGCCGCACCTTCCCGTTGCGCGGCGGCGAGACCATTCTGTTTCATGCTGCGGCAGGCGGCGTTGGCCTGATTGCCAGCCAGTGGGCCAAGGCGCTGGGCGTGACGATGATCGGCACCGTCAGTTCGGATGAAAAAGCGGCGCTGGCGACTGCCGCCGGCTGTGCCCACGTGATTAATTACAAAACCGAGAATTTTGTCGAGCGCGTACGCGAAATCACCGGCGGCAAGGGCGTGCCGGTTGTGTATGACTCGATCGGCAAGGATACCTTCATCGGTTCGCTGGACAGCCTGGCGCCGCTCGGCACCATGGTCAGTTTCGGCAATGCTTCGGGCGCAGTGCCGCCGTTCAGCCTGAACGAACTGGCTTCGCGCGGCTCGCTGAGCATCACGCGGCCGTCGCTGCCGAGCTATATTGCTACCCGTGCAGACCTCGACGCCGCCGCAGCGGATCTGTTCCATATGGTCGACAGCAAGCAGATCAAGATCGACATCAACCAGCGTTATGCATTGAAGGATGTGGCGCAGGCGCATGCCGATCTGGAAGCCCGTAAAACCACCGGCTCCACAATCCTGATCCCTTGAGGCATCGATGAGCGACCCGTTGAACGACCGCCCAGACGCCCATCTGGAAAACCCGATGAATCACCCGGAAGAGCAGCCGACCGGCAGCGACGGCTCGCCCAAGTTCGGGCGTTTGCTGATCGTGCTGGTGCTGGTGGTGATCCTGATCGGGTTCATTACCTTTGCCAGCGAGTGGCTGTATAGCTGAAGCTGATAGCCAACTTAAGAAGGGCGCAAAGGAGCGTCCGATAAGCGCTCGATAAGCGTCCAATAAAAACGGCCCGCGCCCTCACTTCGGTGAGGCCGCGGGCCGTTTGGGTAGTTGGGCTGCAGTTACAGCTTGTCGTCGACCTTCAGCTCAACCGTGTGCGGTACGCCGCTCTTCCCCGGGAACTCGGTGAATGCACTGCGCACCAGGTACGGCATTACGGCCGGCAGCGAATTGATCTTGCCTTCGCTGGTGACGGTGACGTCATACAGTTTCTTGCCGTTGATGGCGCTGGTGATCGTGATGTTCAGGCGGCGCTGGAACAACTGGTAGTTGAATGTGCGCTGGCCGACCACCTGCGGGCCATACCAGAACGGATCGTAGAACGGGCTATAGAAGCCGGGACGTCCCCAGCCGTAAGGACCATAGGGGCCCCACATCGGATCGGCGACCACCGGCTCCGACGCAAAGACCTCGCGTGAGGCAATATCGTACTTGAGCGCGACTTTCAATTGGGGCGTAGCACCGCCGGCCGGCTGCGCGAATCCCAGGCGTTGCAGCTCGGCGCCCACCAGGCTTTCATAATTCTTGTATTCCAGGTCATTTTCCTGTGCCGCCGTGCGTTCGAAAACGTACGACTTGTTCGGCAGATCGGCCGGCCACTCGTTGAAGGCGGTAACGTCGCTGCGGATAACGGTGGCGCAACCGCCCAGCAACAACATGAGTGCAGCGAAACAGAGACTTATAATGCGTTTCATTGTGATTCCTCTTCGTGGGGGGATGTGCAGAGCAATTCCGCGGTTTGCCTGGTCGGCATTGGCAGCTTCTGGCACATGTTTGGGGCATCGATTCTGTCTGGCGGTCGAGGTCAATCGACATTGCGGCTGGACAAGAAGTATTTTAGCCAAGTCTCCGTGGTGTTGCTTTGTGGCTTTGTCACTTTCTGTAACCGGAAGTGAGGAGAATGGCCTATAGGGCGAAAGATAGTAATTTTATGATAATTTTCGATGCTTGTGCTGATTCATCCTGCGAGGCTTTCATTTGACGCCGGATCGTGGCCGAATCCGGCGATCGCCGCATTTCCATCTCAAATTGCATGAAGCTTCCGCCTTTGATTGGTAGAATCACTGTCTGCCCGAATTTTTAAGACTGACCAGCCACATTTGAGCGAGTCGCCGAGTGATCACTTGGCGAGCAAGCCCAGTTGCCGACTGTAGTTACCAACCATAGTTATCAACCTTAACCGTCACCCTAACGACCATCCCTATGCGCACCGATACCTCTGTCACGCCAACTACCATACATCGTAAGGACTACACCGTTCCCGCCTTCCTGGTCGACACCGTCGACATGGGCTTCGATCTTGATCCCGCAGCGACCCACATTGCCACCCGCATCACCATGCGCCGCAATCCGGCCAGCGCGAGCAAGGAGATCGTGTTGTTCGGCGAGGAACTGGAACTGCTGCAACTGCGCCTCAACGGCAAGCAACTGAAGCCCAGCCAATACAAGCTGGAAGGCGGCAAACTGCGCATTCCTTCGGCGCCGGCCAAGGTCGTGCTGGAGATCGAAACGCTGACCAAGCCGGAGAACAATACTTCGCTGATGGGTTTGTATGTATCCAACGGCAATTTCTTTACCCAGTGCGAAGCCGAAGGCTTCCGCAAGATCACGTATTTCCCGGACCGTCCTGATGTGATGGCCAAATACACCGTGATGCTGCGCGCCGACAAGAAGAAATATCCGGTGCTGCTGTCGAACGGTAATCTGATTGAAGAGGGCGACCTGCCGAACGGCCGTCATTACGCCAAATGGGAAGACCCGTTCAAGAAGCCGTCTTACCTGTTTGCGCTGGTGGCCGGCCAACTGGTCTGCCAGGAAGAAAAGTACACATTGCAATCCGGCCGTGAAGTGCTGTTGCAGGTGTGGGTCGAAGAGGGCAACCTGGACAAGACCCAGCATGCGATGGATTCGCTGAAGAACAGCATTCGCTGGGACGAAGAACGTTTCGGCCTGGAACTCGACCTGGATCGCTTCATGATCGTCGCGGTCGGCGATTTCAACATGGGCGCGATGGAAAACAAGGGCTTGAACATTTTCAATACCAAATACGTATTGGCCAATTCGCGCATCGCCACCGATGTCGATTACGCCAATATCGAGGCAGTGGTCGGCCACGAATATTTCCACAACTGGACCGGTAACCGCGTCACTTGCCGCGATTGGTTCCAGCTGTCGCTGAAGGAAGGCCTGACCGTGTTCCGCGACCAGGAATTCTCGGCCGATATGGTCGGCACCGATAGCGGCCGTGCGGTCAAGCGCATCGACGATGTGCGCGTATTGCGCCAGGCCCAGTTCCCGGAAGATGCCGGCCCGATGGCGCACTCGGTGCGTCCTGACTCGTATGTCGAGATCAACAATTTCTACACTGTCACGATTTATGAAAAGGGCGCTGAAGTAGTGCGCATGTACCAGACCCTGTTCGGCCGCGACGGTTTCCGCAAGGGCATGGATCTGTACTTCGAACGCCACGACGGCCAAGCGGTCGAGTGCGACGATTTCCGCGCTGCGATGGTCGACGCCAACGGCCGTGACCTGAGCCAGTTCGAACGCTGGTACAGCCAGGCCGGCACCCCACGGGTGCAGGTGCAAGCCAAGTACGACGCTGCCAAGAAGACTTATGAACTGACCTTGTCGCAAACCTGCGCGCCGACGCCGGGACAAGCCAAGAAGCTGCCGTTCCATATCCCGGTTGCGGTCGGCCTGCTCGACAGCACAGGCAAGGACATGCCGCTGCGCTTGAGCACTGACGCCAAGGGTAAAGCCGCCGGCGACACTACCCGCGTGCTCGAATTGACCAAGGCGCAACAGACTTTCCGTTTTGTCGATGTAGCCGAACAACCGGTGCCGTCGATCCTGCGTAATTTTTCGGCGCCGGTGGTGTTGGACGTTGAGTACACGGATGCAGAGCTGGCTTTCCTGCTGGCGCACGACAGCGATCCGTTCAATCGCTGGGAAGCCGGCCAGCGCCTGGCGACGCGCAGCTTGCTGTCGCTGACTGCAGCAGTGCAGGATGCATCGCAGGCTGGTCACGTAGTGGCGCTGGAAGAAGTCTTGAACAATGCGGCTTCGAACAGCGATGCCTTGGGCAAGGCCTTCGGTTTGATCCTCAACGATACGACGCTCGACGCCGCGTTCCGTGAGCAAGCCCTGACATTGCCGTCGGAAGCGCTGCTGGCCGAACAAACCGAAGTGATCGATCCGCAAGCCATCCATCGTTCGCGTCAATACCTGCGCGGCAAATTGGGACAAGCGTTGAAGGACGATCTGCTGGCGGCGTATCACGCCAACCAGACACCAGGCGCGTATAGCCCGGACGCTGATGCATCCGGCAAGCGCGCGTTGAAAAATGTCGCGCTGGCATACCTGATCCAGGCCGACGATGCGGCCGCACATGAATTGGCGCAGCAGCAATATGACAATGCCAACAACATGACCGACCGCCTGGCGGCGCTGGTGGCGTTGACCAATAGCAGCGCGCCCGGCAAGGCTGCTGCATTGGAAAAGTTCTACAAGGACTTCGAACAGGAAGCGCTGGTGATCGACAAGTGGTTCGCTCTGCAAGCGACCGCGTATACTGCCGATATCGCCGCCATTCGCGCCTTGCTGGAGCATCCGGCCTTCACGCTGAAAAACCCGAACCGCGCACGCAGCCTGATCTTCAGTTTCTGCAGCGGCAATCCGGCCAATTTCCATGCGGCCGACGGCAGCGGTTATGAATTCTGGGCAGACCAGGTGATCGCGCTGAATGGCGTCAACCCGCAAGTCGCGGCGCGCCTGGCGCGCAGCCTTGATCGCTGGCGCAAATACGCGCCGGCGCTGCAGGAAAAAATGCGCAGCGCCCTGCAACGGGTGGCGGCAGCACCAAACTTGTCTAAAGATGTACTGGAAGTGATTGGCAAAGCACTCGCCAATTGATTTTGGCCGCTTCGCCGCCATCGTGGCACGCCATGCCGGCGGCGAACAGCTACAACGAAGAAAGAGCAATATGAAACGTGTCAGTCTTACGCAGCACCTGATCGAGCAACAGCGCTTGCACAACAGCATCCCGGCCGAATTGCGCCTGTTGATCGAAGTCGTGGGCCGTGCCTGCAAAACCATCAGCCATGCCGTCGGCAAGGGCGCACTGGGCGAAGTGCTGGGCAGCGCCGACAGCGAAAACGTGCAAGGCGAAGTGCAGAAGAAGCTGGATATCATTTCCAACGAAATCCTGCTCGAAGCCAATGAATGGGGCGGCCACCTGGCGGCGATGGCGTCGGAAGAAATGGAATCGATCCATCCGATTCCAAACCGCTATCCGCAAGGCGAATACATGCTGCTGTTCGATCCGCTCGACGGCTCCAGCAACATCGACGTGAACGTCTCGATCGGTACCATTTTCTCGGTGCTGAAAGCGCCGGACGGCATGAAGACGCCGACCGAACAGGATTTCATGCAAGCCGGCCGCAAGCAGGTCGCCGCCGGTTACGCGGTGTATGGCCCGCAAACCATGCTGGTGCTGACTACTGGCAATGGCGTGCATTGCTTCACGCTGGATCGTGAAATGGGTTCGTGGGTCCTGACCCAGCGCGACATGCAGATCCCCGCCGAGACCAAGGAATTTGCGATCAATGCATCCAACGCGCGCCACTGGCATCCGCCGGTCACGCGCTACGTCAACGAGATGCTGGCCGGCAGTACCGGTCCGCGTCAAAAGGATTTCAACATGCGCTGGATCGCCTCGATGGTGGCCGATGTCCATCGCATCCTGAACCGTGGCGGCATTTTCATGTATCCAGCCGATGCGCGTGAACCGGACAAGCCAGGCAAGCTGCGCCTGATGTATGAAGCCAACCCGATGGCCTTCATCGTCGAGCAGGCTGGCGGCGCCGCTACCGATGGCAAGCAGGCGATCCTGGATATCCAGCCGGAAAAACTGCACCAGCGGGTGCCGGTCTTCCTCGGTTCCAAGAGCGAAGTCGAACTGGTGACGCGTTACCACCAGGAGTAATGGCATGGGACGCGCTCGTGCCGTCCTGGTCGGGAACCGGCCGGGCCGGCGCGGGGCGTCAAGGCAGTGAGCGCCCAGTCGATGTAGAATTGCAGGCTGTCGGCATCAGCTGCTTGCAGTAACGATTATTTATATATACAAGAGGAATAGATTGAAAACAGCACTAATCGGAGATAAAGACGTCCCCGAATTTGATCACGACATCATGACCAATCTGCTGGTCACGACGGTGGAATTGAACATCGTCCGGCAAGAAGAGATGCTGATCGGCATCCGCAATGCAAAACAGGAAATCTACCGCGTTATCGGCGCTTCCAGCAGCAAGCAATACAACAATGCCTCGGAAGAGCTGGAAGATCTGGGTTTGAGCAATGAACTGGAAGAAGCTGATCGCGCCAAGAACGGCTACGATGCAATTTTCGGTTTGACCAAGTAAGTAGCACCAACTAAGCAGCACCAACTGAGCAGGAATTCAGATCCTGCCGATACTGCCGGTTCGATGAGCCGGCAGTGTTCATTACGACAACAAGGATTGTGCATGCCTGATCCTTGCTGCAATTCTGCCCCGGGTCTTTCAATCGTTGGCAGGGCGCCGACACCCCGCAATTCGTCCTCATTGCCCGAATTTCCCATCTTTAACATGATTCGTTAAGGCACGCTGCATCTGCTTCGACTAAATATGCAGAAATTGCCATTCTTGATATTCATTATATTTCCATATGGAAATATAATGGCGGCTGTCTTCATCCAGGGAAAAGAACAATGAAAGCAATCATCGCATTGGCGGTAATCACGATCATCATGATGGCCGTGATTGCCGTGCTGACCAGAGAGAAGCAGGCGACAGTGCAGAAGCGCCGCGAATACATCAAGAAAAAGCCACTGTCGAACAACGAGCAAGTCATGTATTGGCGCCTGGTGGGAGCACTGCCGGATCACATGGTGCTGACGCAGGTCAGCCTGGGCCGCTGCCTGGGCACCAAGGACAGCGCTGGCCTCGATACGCTGACGTCGAAGAGCCTGGATTTCGTGATTTGCGATAAAGCCAGCGATGTGGTTGCCGTGGTTGAGCTGGATAACAAGACGCACAATCACAAGACATTCAGCAAGGAAGACGAAAAAAAGTACAAGGCATTGAAAAATGCCGGCATCGACATCATCAGGTGGCGCGCCAGTTCGCTGCCAAGCGAAGCCGATATCCGCGAGCGGTTTACCTTGATGGATCCGACCAAGAAATTGCGTGTGGTGAAGCCCAAAACTCATCAGACCAGCATCTTCGGCATCGGCATTGGCAAATACCGGAATACCGGTGCCGGCTGACCAGCCACTCCGCGATCCGCCGCAGCAAGTCTAAGCGGTGATCACGCAATTACGCCCCATGCCCTTGGCGCGGTAAAGCCGTTCATCTGCCGCGCGGAATATCGTATCTATGCTGGTGCCGTCATGACCGAACTGTGAAACGCCGATGCTGACGGTAAGCGCCAGCCTGGGTATCAGGATGCTTTTGAATACGGCGTTTTCGGTGGCCGACCTGACCCGTTCGCCGATCGTCACGGCGACATCCATCGTGGTTTGAGGCAGCAGGATCATGAATTCCTCGCCGCCCATGCGGGCGATGCTGTCGTAGGGACGGATTGCATCCAGGCTCTGCTGCACGAATCCTTGCAGGACTTCGTCGCCGATCTGGTGGCCATAATGATCATTGATCGATTTGAAATTATCCAGGTCCAGGGCCAGTAATGAAAAGGGCAAGTTGTCACGCTTTGCCCGTGCAATCTCGGCGTCGACCCGTTCAATGAAATGGCGGCGGTTGGCGGCGCCGGTCAGCGAATCGGTCGATGCCAGGTGCGCCAGCATCTGGTTGCTGCGTTGCAGTTCCTGGATCGCGCTTTCCGTCTTGACCATCGCCATCGCCAGGCGATTCACCATTTCCTCCTGGCTGTAGACTTTGGCGAAGGAACGGGTGGTGTGGAAGGCCTGGATAATGCCATAGCTGAGGAAGAAGAATCCGCCGGCAAAGATGGCATGCGCCAGCCACCACATATGGTTCCATGGACGGCCGAGGATAAAGGCCAGTGACGACAGGCCGAACATGGAGATCGAAATGCCGAACACCGTCATCAGCGGCGAACGAATCCTGCCGATCAGCATCAGCGTGATATTGATCGCAGAAAAGACCAGCGCACCGCCCTCCATCGTCAGGCGCACCGCCGGATTGCCGGCAATCGGCGAGTACGCCAGGATGCCAACCAAGATATTGATCAGCAGGAATACGGCTATCCATGTCAGCCATCTGCGCGGCGCTGCACGCAGTTCCGGGCTATCAGCTTCCTGGTTGAACGATAACAAGCCAACCAGCAGCAGGATGGCCATCGCCAGGCGCGATGCGGGACCGTATAGCAGGAACAGCCAGATATTATGGTGCGCCATGCCGGTGAATGCGCCGTGCAGTGCGTAGATCGCGGTAAAGCCCAGGAAGCCCAGCGTCAGCCAGCGCAACAGCGGCTCCCCCGACGATTGGTAGCATCGCCAGCTCACATACGTGACAAATAATCCCTCCAGGGTAGCCCCGGCGATCGCGATTTCGTGAAACAGATGGTTCTCGAATTTGAGGGTCGGGTCCTGGAAAAAATACAGATAGGCGATCAGGACGATGGGAGACAGCGCAAACCCGGCCATCAGCAACTTCGCATACAGCTTGGTCACTCGACGGATTGCTTCCGGCCGTTCTCCGATTTTTACGCTCATGTCCATATGCATCCTTTGAAGCGATGATGGCTTGCTCATTGACGTGCCCATTTGGCGGCAGGTTGTCAGCTCAGGGCATTGCTCTGGAAAACAAATTCTTACGAGCAAGGTAACAAAGATTCGGGCCAGCGGGTAGGGGATCTGATGAATATTTCAACGTGCAGCCGCCATGCCGTTCATTTCTTAACTGAACGACATGATTATGCTACTGTGATTATTGACAGTTTTTCGGCTTGAGGGGCGGAAGGTCTGGGGTGTTGATCAGGAATGATCAGGCGCTTTTGGCCAACTGCGATCTCAATACAAACTTGCCTGCACCCGAGCCGGCAATTCGCAATCGTAGGCTTCCGCATCGAAGGCGCCGCCAGTGAGCCGTTTGTGCATGGCTCCCGGGCTTGGCAAGCGGCTGCGTTCCAATTGTTGCGCCGGGTCCCAGAGTTTTGAGCGCACCAGCGCCTTCGAACAATGGAAATAGGCCGCTTCGATGTTGACGATGGTGACTGTGCGCGGCAGTTTGCCATTGACCGCAAAATTTTCCAGCATTGCCGGATCGGCGGAGATTTCCGCGCGGCCGTTGACGCGTAGCGTTTCTCCGATGCCGGGCACGATGAACAGTACCGAAATACGCGAGTCGACGACGATATTGCGTAGTGTGTCGATACGGTTGTTGCCCGGACGATCCGGTATCGCCAGCGTACGTTCATCGAGGATCTTGACGAATCCCGGCGCATCTCCTTTTGGAGAGCAATCGGTGCCTTCCGGGCCGGCAGAAGAAATCACGACAAACGGCGAGGCGCTGACAAATGCCTGGTAATCCTCGTTCAGGAAATCAATTTCCTTCCAGACCGCGCGTTCATGTGGTTTGCCATAAATCTCTTCCAACTGCTCGACGCTGGTAAGCATGCTGTTTCTCCGGATTGGTTGGCAGCAATTTTACCAATTAATCGTCGTTTCCTCTGGATTGCGACTGCCGCGGCTTGTTCCTGGCGTTGGAAGTTGAGCAATCATGATGAGCGCGGAAAAATGGCTATAGCGTGATACTGCCGCGACCAATCTCGATGACCTTGCCGCCAACCTGGATCGCCTGATCGCTGCCGACAGTCAGATGAAGCAGGCAGGGACGTTGTACCGCAGCGCCTTGTTCAACCCGATATGCCGCCGGCAGCGCATGGTTGTTGGCGATCAGCCAGCCGCCCAGATTGGCGCAGGCCGAACCGGTGCCCGGATCTTCAACCACGCCGCCGCCCGGTTTCGCATAGAAATAACGCGACAAGACCCGGCCAGGCTGCGCGGCGTCAAAAGCAAACACATAAACGGTTTTGCGATCAATACTGTTTTGCGGCCAGGCCTCAAGGCGGCTGCTGTCGGGACGTGTCCGCCGGACCGCGTCGAGGCTGCGCAACGCCACCAGCATCTGATCGGTGCCGGTATCGACCCACAACGGCGCAGTCAGCAAATCGTCTTCGCTTAAACCGAGCAATGCCGCCATGTCCGCTTGTGTCAGATCGGCTGCGGCGGTTTTTGGCTGGTCTGGTGCAGTCAGGGTCCAGACATCGCCGTTGGCGCTTACCGGAACTACGCCAGCGTTGAGTTCCAGCGACAGCGTGGAACCGGTGTGCACGAGATCACGCACCACGTGTGCAGTGCCAAGCGTCGGATGGCCGGCAAAGCGCATTTCGTGGCCGGGTGTAAAGATGCGCACGCGCGCATCGGCGCGATCGGATGGCAGGATGAACGTGGTTTCCGATAAATTGAATTGCAACGCCAGGGCTTGCATGGTGGTGTCGTCCAGGCCGCGCGCGTCTTCGAATACGCACAGTTGATTGCCGCCGAAAGTCGATTCGGCGAAGACATTGAGGAGGCGATAAGCGTAGCTGGCCATGGAAATCCTGTGGTTCTGAAAGTGGGCAATGAAAGTGAGTAATTCTAGCAGGTGGATTGCGTCGCTTTCGGAGCGGGTGCCGCCATCCTTTCTCGGCCATGTGTCGGCGAGCGGTTTTTCGGGACACACCCTTGACATTGTCGCCAACTAGGCGCAAAAGTTATCTTTGTCCCGCTCCATCAAACCAAGGGGACAGCGAGGGCGCCAGAATGGACTGCGATTTGCCGGAATTGATCGAACTGGAACGCATCATGCAGGAGGGGAAACCCTACCTGGAGAGTCGGACTGTGTGCGAAGTCGAGATGAAAGGACATCGCTTTCCCGTCTATGCGCTGACGATCGGCAGCAAGGATCCGGAAGCGCCGGCGGTGGGATTCTTTGGCGGCGTGCACGGACTTGAGCGGATCGGCACCCGCGTACTGCTCTCCTTTTTACGCAGCTTGTTGAGCCGCTTGAAATGGGACGCGGCGCTGCATCAGCAATTGGCTTCGGTACGATTGGTTTTCATGCCGCTGGTCAATCCGGCCGGCATGTGGGACAGCACACGCTGTAACCCGCGAGGTGTCGACCTGATGCGCAACGCGCCTGTCGATGCCAGCGAGAAGGTCGCTTTCATGCTCGGCGGCCAGCGTTTCAGTTCGCGCCTGCCCTGGTATCGCGGCATCTCCGATGCACCAATGGAGGCCGAAGCCCAGGCCTTGTGCAGCGTTGTACAGGACGAACTGATGAGCCGTGAGTTCAGCATTGCGCTGGATTGCCATTCCGGCTTCGGCTTGAAGGACCGGATCTGGTTTCCCTACGCCCACAGCCGTACGCCGATTCCGCATCTGCCGCAAGTCCTCGCCCTCAAGGAGCTGTTCAATCAAACCTATCGCGAACACAATTATCTGTTCGAAGCGCAAAACAACCAATATCTGACGCACGGCGATTTGTGGGATTACCTGTATCTGCAATCGCAAGCCAGCGGCGACCGGGTGTTTCTGCCGCTGACGCTGGAGATGGGCTCCTGGCTTTGGGTACGGGAAAATCCGCGCCAGCTGTTTTCCCGCCTCGGCATGTTCAATCCAAAATCGCCCAACCGCCTGCAGCGCGTGCTGCGCAGTCACCTGGTGTGGTTCGAATTCCTCACCCGCGCGGCCGGCGCCCACCGCTATTGGACGCCGGACAGTCCCGGCTATCAGCAACAACACGGGATGCATCATGAGTAAATGGGTGTTCCTGCGCGGCCTGATGCGCGAGGCCCGGCATTGGGGGGATTTTCCAGACGTGTTCCGTGCGCTGCTGCCCGACGCTGACATCACGCTGCTCGACCTGCCCGGCAACGGCAGCCTGCATGCGTTGAGAAGTCCGATGCGGGTTGAGGAGATGACTGAAGCCTGCCGCAGGCAGCTCAAAGACCGGGCTATCGAACCGCCATACAATTTGTTTGCCTTGTCGCTAGGCGGCATGGTCGCTACCGATTGGGCAACGCGCTACCCGGAGGAAATCGATGGTTGCGTGCTGCTCAATACCAGCCTGCGCCCGATCAGTCCGTTTTATCGACGCCTGCGGCCCCGTAATTATCCGGCACTGCTCTCTCTTGGTTTATCGGGTTTTGGCCGGCGCCAGGTCGAGCGGCAGGAAAGTTTGTTGCTGGGCCTGACCAGTAATCAGCATCCACAGCAAGCAGAAGTGCTGGCAGCCTGGATCAGCTACCAGCGCGATCGTCCGGTCAGCCAGTGCAACGCTTTGCGCCAGTTGTGTGCGGCAATCCGCTACCGTGCCCCGGCCGGCGCGCCGCAGGTGCCGCTGCTGATCCTCGCCAGCGGCGCCGACCGCTTGATCGATCCCCACTGTTCGCAGCGTCTGGCGCAGCAATGGCAAGCGCCATTGGCGATGCAGGCGGCGGCGGGCCACGATCTCACGCTGGATGCCGGACCTTGGGTGGCGGAACAGGTGCGCGATTGGCTGGCGCGGCAGCGATTCACGCGGCGGGATACATCTGATCGCAAAGAGAGCACAATAGCCCCATGACATTATCCGATTCATAGCGATGAACGGATGATGTGAGGAGACTGTCATGTACAGCAAAATTTTGGTGGCGTACGACGGCACGCCGGAAAGCAAGTCCGCCTTGCACGAATGCATCTGCATCGAACCGCATGCCTCAGCGGTAATTCACCTGCTGGCGGTGGTCCAGCTATCCGCGTATGGCATGGCCGGCGGCTACGCGCCGGAGATCGCATTCACTACCAAGACGCAAATGATGGAACAGGAACTGGAGCGCGGCCGCGAGCAATTGGCGTCCGCCGGGCTGAAGGTGATCACGCACCTCAAGATTGGCGAGCCGGTTGACGTGATCGGCGCCCTGGCCGACCAGCTCGGAATAGAGCTAATCATCGTCGGCCATTCGCGCCGCAAGACATTTGCGATGCGCTGGTGGCGCGGGGCGATGGATGCGCTGCTGGTGGAGCGAGTCAAGAGCAGTATCCTTGTCGCGGTGCATGCTTAGGGCGAGAACCGCTGTGCCTGCGCTGTAGGTATCAGCTTGGCATCAACCCACCAGCAACTCCGGATCCCGATCAAGGCTGTAGCGTGTGAACACCCGGTTCAACGCCGGCAACGGCGCGACTTCCATTTCCCGTGCAGCCGGTTCCATGATGACCATGGCGACCGTGGCCGACAGATTATCGTGGCTGCCGGGACGTGGCGGCCGGCACACTGAATAGGGCAAGCCGAAGTTATCGAAAAAGGCGTCTTTCATCTGCTGGCGGCCGAGCTTGGGACCTGCTTCGTTCAGCAGCTTGCGCACGCGCCAGTCGCGGTAGTGGCTGTCGGGCGAGTTGGCGATGCCGAGATCGACCAGTTTGCCCAGCGCAACCTGGGACACCCAATGGTTCGCATGCACGATCAGACCATCATCGCCCGGATAGATAGGGAAGGATTCGTTGGTGGTGCATTCGAAGTCGATGCCGAAGCCTTCCGCCATGCCCAGCATGATGTTGTTGGAGCAGGATTTCGGTGTGGTCGCCACGGCTTTCATCGCTAGCGAAAAAATCTCCTGTTCCAGGACTTTGCGACGGATCAACGATAACGGTACGCCGAGTTGGGTGAAGTCGCGATCGGACTCCAGGTAGTTGGCGGTGATGGACACGCCCGCGCTGTTGAACCCGCTACGCGCCAGTCCGCCGGCTTCGACGAAGGTCAGGAAATCGGGGCCGTTGTCGTTACGCACGCGCAGCACGATGGAAGTATCGACACATTCGGCGCGCCAGTCCCAGTTCTGGCCATGGATCAGGTTGCCGGTGGCCGAGCGGCCGGGCAAGATCAGTGCGCCGGTACAACCATCGCCGGGTTCGTTGTCGACCGCCCTGACTTTCTCGGCGCGCGCCTTGGCCAGTACCTCGGTGCGGGCGTTGATCATCACGATGTCGGCCAGGTCGACATCGGCGCCTTTGGCGATACCGTTCATTTCGTCGATGTAGTGGGGCGCAAAGTCGCCGATCTGTTTGACAAAAAAATTTATCAGCTCTTTGCGTGCTTGCTCGCTGTAGCCGAGATTGACCAGCGTCTGTCCATACAGCGCAATGCTGCCGCGCACGCGGTCGGCGGCCTGCTGGCCGTATTGCACGCCGCGCTCAAACGGTGTGCCGGAAACGGAGATGAAAGGAAATTGTTGTATGGAGTTCATGGTCTTAAGCATTCATAAAATGAAATGGACAGGCGTGCGGCGGCCGGCGGCGATGCGTTGCCACAAAATAGTCCCTCCTCTGCAAGGAGGGCGAAAGGTTATGTGCAGTGGGACCCGGCGGAGGCGCTATTTGTCGGTCACGCGGGTGTTCCACATCAGGGGTTTGCTTTCCCACACCGAGAAGCCGCTCACACGCTTGCGCACGGCCCAGGAATCGGTGATGTTGTACAGCACGATCAACGGCGTCTTGGCGAGCATCAGCGCGTGTAGCTGATCGAACAGCACCTGGCGTTTTTTCGGATCGGACTCGGTGAAACTTTGGTCAATCAACTGCTGCGCGGCCGGATCGTCCCAGATCTTGCGCGGTTGCTTGGCCTTGCTGCCGGAGAATTGTTCATAGCTCAATGCCGGGTCCAGGCGGGAGGAATAGCTGAACGAACTCATCTGGAATTTGCCGCTGTTGTAACGGTCCAGTTGTGTAGCCCATTCCAGTACTTCAATCTGTGCATTGATGCCGACGGCTTGCATCATGGCCTGGGTCAGCACCGCAACCGTGAAGCTCGGCACCTGCGCGCGCTTGTTGGCCTGGATCACGATGGGTTGGCCTCGATAACCGGCTTGCAGCAACAACTGTTTTGCCTTGGTCGGGTTATAGGGGTAGGACTTCTTTTGTTCCGCGCTGTAGAACAATGACTTGTCGGTAATGGCAGAATTGTTGACGTGGGACAGTCCTTCCGAGGCGGCTTCAACGATCTGTTTCATGTCGAGCGACAGGGCGATCGCCTGGCGGATACGCTCGTCTTTCAACACTGGATCGTTGGTTTGCATCAGCAGCGTATTTTTACCCGAATCGATCGAGTTGAGCAGGCTCAGGTTACGGTCGGTTTTCAATTCCTTG
This sequence comes from Collimonas sp. NPDC087041, assembly GCF_044745265.1. Lineage (NCBI taxonomy): Bacteria > Pseudomonadati > Pseudomonadota > Betaproteobacteria > Burkholderiales > Oxalobacteraceae > Collimonas > Collimonas sp. NPDC087041. The sequence continues at coordinate 462,469 of NZ_JBIUZX010000003.1, read as the reverse complement.
ACATCGGATGAGGTGACTTGGCCGACGTCGATGGCGCCAGACTGCAGGCCAGCCTTGGACGTCGACATGTCGGGCACAACCAAAAACTTGACCTTGGCCACCAATGGTTTCTTCAGGCCGAGATAGCCATCGACTTTGTCGCCGGGTGGCGACTGGTAATCGGCGAAGGCGCTCATGGTCACGTATTCGCCGCGCTTCCATTCTTCAAACTTGAAAGGTCCGGTGCCGATCGGCTTATCCCAGCTGCCATCGGCCTTGACGGATTTTTTGCTGATGACCGCAGTCATCGCGCAGTCGGTGCGCGCCAGATTGTCGAGGAACACCGCCGATGGCTTGTCTATCTTTAGTATGAAGGTCTGAGGATCGGGCGCGGTGGCCGATACCACCTTGGTGCCCGAGCGGCCGTCGAATTCCGTCAGGCAGCGCCAGTCGGTCTTGGGATTCATGTAGCGGTTCCAGCTCCACAACACATCGGCTGAAGTCATCGGATCGCCATTGTGGAACTTCACGCCGGTGCGCAGCTTGAAGGTATAGGTGAGGCCGTCCGGGCTGGTGCTGATGGAACGTGCCAGCAACGGCCCAACCGAGCCGTTATCGTGGTAGCCGACCAGGCCTTCAACCATGTTCAGCATGACGCCATCGGTGGTGTCGTCTCGATTTACCCCGGGATTGGTGGAGCGAATGTCGGCCGGTTGCGCGACGACGATTTGCTGCGACTGTGGAGTCTGCGCGCTTGCCGCGCCCGCGGCTAACAACGCGAGCGCTGCCGGTGCTGCAAGACGTGCTATGAACAATGTAGATCGCATGGCAAAGTTCCTTGAAAGATAACGGTTAAATCGCGGCGACTAGCGTATCGGGTTGGTCGAAGCGCCACTTGAGCTGCATGCCACCGCCGGGCACCGGGATCAGCGCCGGGATCGCCGATAGCAGCTGGCGGGTGTAGGGTTCTTGCGGTTGATCGAACACGGCGTCGCGGCTGCCTTGTTCGATGATCCTGCCGGCCTGCATTACCAGCACGCGGTCGGCAACTTGTTCGACCACGCCGAGGTCATGGCTGATAAAGAGACATGAAAAGCCGTAGCGATCCTGCAGTTCAGCGAAAAGCTCAAGCACCTGCGCGCGCACCGTCACATCCAGTGCCGAGACAGGTTCGTCGGCAATCACAAACGATGGATGGCGCACCAGTGCGCGGGCGATCGCCGCGCGCTGGCGCTGGCCGCCAGACAACTCATGCGCGTAGCGGTCGCCGTACTTGCCGTCGAGGCCGACCTCTTGCAGCATTTTTGCGACGCGCGCTTGCTTGTCGGCGTTCGACATGCCGTTGATCAGGCGCAGGCCTTCACCGACCAGTTGTGCAATCGTCATGCGCGGGTTGAGTGACGAGTAGGGATCCTGGAACACCATCTGGCAGTTGAGCCGATAGTCGCGCCAGCCCGGATCGCGGCGCTGGATGGATCTGCCCTTGAAGCGCAGCTCGCCTTCGGTCGGTTTGATCAAGCCTGCGATGGCGCGGCCAAGCGTGGTTTTTCCTGAACCGGAACCGCCGACGACGGCAACGATTTCCTTGGGTTGGATGGCCAGGTCAATGCCATGCAGCACGCGCTTGGCAGCAGTCTTCGAGAACCAGCGTTTGTGGCCGGGATAGTCAAAGACCAGTCCGCGCACTTCGACCACAGGATCGGCAGCCGGCAAAATGCGTGCGGGCTGGCGGCGCGGGATCGCTTCGAGCAGCTTGCGGGTGTATGGCTGTGAGGGTGTTGCCAGCAAGGTTGCGGTGTTGCCGGACTCGACGACTTCACCCTGCTTCATGACGATAATACGATCGGTGTAACGCGCGACCATGGGCAGGTCGTGGCTGATGAGCAGGACCGCCGTGTTGTGCTCGCGGGTCAGGTTGACCATGAGTTCGAGTACGTCGCGCTGGACCACGGCGTCTAGCGCGGTGGTAGGTTCGTCGGCGATCAGCAGTGAAGGCTCAAGCAACATCACCGAGGCCAGCATCATGCGTTGTCGCATGCCGCCCGAAAATTCGTGGGGCCAGGCGCCGAGCGCGGCCTTCGGGTCGGCAATGCCGACGCGGGCCAGCATGTCGAGCGCCAGCTCGCGTCGCATGGTTTTGCTCAACTGCGGACGATGCAGCGCCAATCCCTCATCGAGTTGGGCGCCGATGGTCGATGAAGGATTCAGCGACGTCATCGGTTCCTGGAACACCATGCCGATACGCGCACCGCGTAGCGAACGCAGACGCGCTTCGGTGACTTCTGCGAGATCTTCTCCTTCGAAAACTATGCGGCCTGCAGTGCGCACCAGCGGCAAGGGCGTCAGTCCCATGATGGCGCGCGCTGCCTGCGTCTTGCCGCTGCCGGACTCGCCAACCAGGCCGACGAATTCGCCGGGAGAGACCGAAAACGATACATCGCTGACGATCTGCCGGCCCTTGGCGCCGACGGCCAGCGTCAGACCGGAGACGTCGACCAGCTTGATATAGGGGAGGGTAATCGGCGCGCTCATTCCAGGCCTTTCATGCGAGGATCGAGCAGATCGCGCACGGCGTCGCCCAGGAAGTTGATGCCCAGCAGCGTGAGCGCAATGCACAGGCCGGGAAGGATAGACAGATACGTCGCTTGCGCCATGTAGGGCCGGGCCGAAGCCAACATATTGCCCCAGGTCGGCGCTGGCGGCGGCACGCCCAGTCCCAGAAAGGACAGCGAACTTTCCGCCAGGATGACCCAGCCGAACATGGATGTCGCCAGCACCGTGAGTGGCGCGATGCAGTTCGGAAGTACGTGGCGGATCATGGTGTACAGCTCGGAATTTCCCAGCACGCGGGAGGATTCGATGAACTCCTTTTCCCGCAACGACATCACGGTGCCGCGCACAATGCGGGTGACCGAAGGCGTGTAGGCCAGCCCAAGGGCCAGGATGATGCCGTACTTGTTGGCGCCAAAGACCGCAAGCAATGCAAGGGCGAGCAACAGGCCTGGAAAAGCAAGCAAGGCGTTGATGAAAGCCATCACGATGCGATCGAACCAGCCGCGTACGAAGCCGGTGACAACGCCGATAGCGGTGCCGACGCTGACGGCCAATAGCACCGTGAGGAAGCTGATCAGGATGCTGTTGGAGGCGCCGGCCATCAGGCGCGAGAGTTCGTCGCGACCGAATTCATCGGTGCCCAGCCACCAGTCGGTACTGGGGAGGTGAAAGCGGGCAGAGAAGCTGATTTGCAATGGATCGTACGGCGTCCAGAACAGGCCGATGATGGCCGCTGCCAGAATGATGCCGATCATCGCCAGTCCTATCAGCGTTTGCGGAGTGAGTAGTTTTTTCATTCGGCCAGTACCCGTGGGTCAAAGAGGGGATAGCACAGGTCAATCACCAGGTTGGTCAGCACATAGATCACCGCTACAAAAAGCAGGCAACCCTGGATGACCGGATAATCGCGTGCAAAGATCGCATCTACCAAAAGGCGGCCGAGGCCAGGAATGGTGAACACGGTTTCGACCACGGCAACACCGCCCAGCAGGTTGCCCAGCACCAGGCCGATCAAGGTCCAGGTCGGACCGAAGGAATTGCGAAACGCGTGATGCATTAGCACGGCGCGCTCGGACAGACCTTTGGCGCGCGCATGGGTGATGTAATCCAGCCGCAGCACCTCAAGTGTGCTGGCGCGCGCCATCCGGATGAGTACGCCGATCTCATGCAAGAACAGCGTCATGATCGGCATGACCAGGTACAGCAGGCCGGCCTTCCAGTCGCTTGCGACGGATACGTAGCCGACGACTGGCAGCCAATCCATCTTCAGGCCGAGGAACAACAACAGCAGCAAGCCAAGCCAGAAAGTCGGCAGCGACACCAATAGTGTGGCCGTGCCAACCAGCGCCAGGTCGGGCCAGCGATTCTGTTTCCAGGCCGCGATCATGCCGGCCGGCACCGCGACCAGAGCGGCAAAGAATACGGCGACCAGGACAATCTGCGCACTGACCAGGAAACGCGTCCAGACCAGATGCATGACAGACTCGCCAGTGGTGATTGAGACGCCCAGGTCGCCGTGCAATGCATGGCGGCCCCAGATGCCGAACTGCACCAGCCAACTCTGATCCAGGCCCAGGCGGCTGCGTAATTCAGCCAGCCGTACCGGATCGGCCAGATCGCCGAGCAGTAGTTGCGCCGGGTCGCCAGGGATCAGGCGGATCAGCACAAAAACAGCGACCGCAACGATGAACAAAGTCGGCAACGCCATGAGCAGCCGATTGAGCGCGAAACGAAACATGGTTTGAGGTCCAGTGTCGGTGGTGAGTGTGGCGCGGGGCGCGGCCTAGCAGGCCGTGCTACGGATCGTGCGCAGCGTGGCGGCGAAAAAATCCTGCACCTTGTCGACGCAGGCCAAGCCGTTGTGCGGAACGTTGTCGACCACATCGAGCGTCACCGCGACACCGGCAGCCTCAAAGGATTTGCGCAAGGTGTCGAGGCGCTCGGGCCGCGTACGGCCGGCATCGTTGGCGCCGGGCATGAAGAACTTGCCGCCTTCCTTGTGCGTGATTTCCCAGGTCTCTATATCAGCCTTGCCGACAATCATATGGACTGGCAATGTCTTCAGCACATCGAGATTCAGCGGCTTGCCAAAGCGGGTTTCAAAATTGCGTACGCCAACCCACCAGTCCTGGTTGACGTCGAGCAGCGTGACCGAGCCGGGCGCGCCGATCGACAGCGCCCACAGACGCTCGGGATGCAGGTAGCCGAAGCGGTTGACGAACTGACCACCACCCGAATAGCCGAAAAGTGCGAACTTGGAAAAATCGCAGCCGAATTTTTCGGCGACTTCATCGACCATGTCCAGCAGCACTTCGTCGTAATGGATGGCGCCTTCCCGCAGCTGCTTGAAACCGTCGCGGTTGCCATCGCCTAGCGGTCCGGCGGGAAACAGCGGGCACAGCACGATGCAGTCATTCCACTTGGCAAATTCAGCAAAGGCATCGCGATACTCAGTGAAGGCGCGGCCGGTGCCGTGCATCACGACGACCAGTTGCAGGGGGCGTGCGCTGACGTTACCAATGTGATGCGGCACGTAAGTGCAGTACGAAAACCGCGGGTCGCTGCGCGATGCATAGATGGTGCTGTGCCCCAGGTCGTAAATCGCGCGGGCACGCTGATCGGATTGGAGAGAGGGGGCCGCGGACGTTTCTGGCATGGGAAATCCTTTGCAATTGCGAACGGGAAGGCGCCGGCCACGGGCTACAGCGCACTTTTGTCAAAAGAAGAATTTTTGCGGCATGCATTGCTGTTGTTGAGTGCTTTGCGCTGGCATGCCGTCAAACTGCGATTTGATTATGTGGTAAAAAAAGGAAAATAAATATGCATAAATAGTTTAGTATTGCTAAATAAATTCTTTATCTTCGCCTTTCATTTTTTCTCGGGCCGCTAGCCTATGAGCAGCATCCGCTTTCTTCGTACTTTCGTGGCTGCGGCACGCGGCGGCTCGTTCGCTGCCGCCGCCGATCAGGTCGCGCTGACACAGGCTGCGGTTGGCCAGCAGATGCGTGCCTTGGAGGCGGAACTCAAAAGGACGCTCTTCGACAAGACCGGTCGCATCATGGTGCTGAGTCCGGCCGGGCATCTGCTGCTGCCGCGTGCAGAGAGCCTGCTGGCCCAATACGATGCGATGCGCCGCGAGGTGCAAGACCAGCAACAGATTGCCGGCAGCCTCAAACTTGGCTCCCTGATTACCGCCATGGGCCTGCTTTCCACGACGCTTGCGGAACTCAAATTGCGCCATCCGGATCTGGAGGTGGAACTGCGGGTCCAGGATCAGGCGCGGCTGACCGAAGGCGTGATCAGCGGCGAACTCGACGCAGCCATGGTGGTTGAGCGCCAATGGCCGGAAAGACCAGGAGTGCTGTGGACTCCTTGCTACGTCGAGACATTGACCGTCATTGCAAACTCAAGCGTCGCCACCCATGACACCAGCATCGCCAGTCTTTTTGCCGCGCATCCGTTCATACGCTTCGACCGGCTGACGCCGACTGGCGCTAACATCGATCGAGTCCTGCGAGAGATGCAACTGGTGCCCAAAGAATTCCTTGAACTCAATTCACTGCTTTCGATTGTCGAACTGGTGCGAAAGAACGTCGGCTTTACCATGGTTCCTTTGCTCAAGAACTTCGATTGGGAAAACGATCCTGGATTATGCGTACTGCATTTGCCGGGGAGGCCGGTTGCACGTCGCCTAGGCATGTTGGAAAGCGGACGCCGCAGCCATATTACTGGAGTGGTGCGCGAGGAACTGCTGGAGCATCTTAGCCGGATGAAGCCACGCGGCTGAGGTTCAGGAACAAATGGCCACTTGCTGCGCGAGTACCTGGCAGTCGCCGTTCATTCTTCATGCCGGATTCTCATAATTTCATCATCGAAAATCCCGATTTCATCGCACCCGGCTATCCCACGCTAGTAAAAAACGACACAATGCCAATACTTCATTTGCAAGGACGCACCATGGCTGTCATAGATAGATCCGGCATGCCGGCGAACCAGGATCAACTGCTTCCAGCGGATGTGTCGATGCGCAGCAGCACCTGGTTCGATCGTTCATCGAGCTATCCGATTTTCAGTTCGACCTGGTATCGATACCGTGTCATTTCTTCATTGTTTTACCTTGTGACCTTGGGAATCATTTTTTTCCTGATCGGATTCGCCGCCAAAAAGAGCTGGAAAGTATTGATCTTCACCGGCGGTTCGATCGAGATCGGCTTGGTGTTTTTGTTGTTATCCGGGATCGGCCTGGCGGTGCTGGTGCGCAGGCAGGCGTGGCCAGTGCGCGAAGAGGCGATTGGACTTGTCGCGGCCCTGCTGCTCGGTTTGCTGCTGACCTGCGGCGCTTTTTATGGCGGCAAATATTTGATCAAGCATGCACTCAATACCAACTCGGTGCATCTCTATTTTTCGGGTTCGTTAGAAGAAGAAAGCGCTGTCAATGCTGATGGCAAGGTGTTCGGCAGCCAAAGTGCGCCGCAACCAAAGGCGGATGCCGACTCGATGGTGCACACAATGGCGTCCGATATGATGAACGACGATCCGCCCTCCCTGGACACAATGATTACCGTGCTGAGCACGTTGGCTGCCGTGTTGTTTACTCTTCGCTTCGGTGGCGGCAAGGATTTGTGGATGTTTTTCCGGCAGCGCCGCAAGCTGGAAGAAGCGTTACTCCAACAGGAAGTGGAAAGAGTGAACGCAGCCCGCAATGAAGCGGAGTTGCGCTTGTCGGTCCTGATGGCGCAGATCGAACCGCATTTCCTGTTCAATACGCTGGCGGGCGTACGCTCGGCGGTTGTCTCCGAGCCGCAGCGGGCAACCGCGATTGTGGATCACCTGGTGGAATACCTGCGGGCCACGATACCGCAATTACGCAGCGACGGCAGCAGCGCCCAAGCCAGGCTTGGCGCCCAGCTGGCGGCGGCTCGCGCTTATCTGGCGCTGATGCGTGCGCGCATGCCGCGTCTCAATTACTCGGTTGAGGCTGACCCTGGCCTGCTGCGTGCTTCGATGCCGCCGCTGATGTTGATTTCCCTGGTGGAGAATGCCGTAAAACACGGCATAGAATCCAAAGTCGGGAGTGCGCGGATCGACGTTTATGCGAGGCAGATACGGCACAATGGCGCCGACGCAATGGAACTCAGCGTGCGTGACGATGGTATCGGTTTTAACGGCGCCACCGCAGGAAGCGGCATCGGCCTGTCAAATATCCGCGAGCGTCTTGCCGCCTTGTACGGTGACCGTGCCAATCTGACCCTGAAGGCATTGCCGGGCGGCGGTGTAGATGCAATCATATTGCTGCCGCTATCGATTTCTCCCCTTTGATGTTCCTCATTTAATCTAGCGAAAAAATGCCAACAGCGATTATTGCCGACGACGAGGATCTCCCCCGCACCGAATTGCGCCGCATGCTGGCCGATGTCTGGCCGGAGTTGCAGATCCTGGCCGAATGCGAATATGGCACAGAGGCGCTCGAGGCCATCCAGCAGCATCAGCCGGACATTGCTTTTCTGGACATACGCATGCCGGGTTTGAGCGGGCTGGATGTTGCCGAAGCAATCAAGGGAAATTGTCATGCCGTGTTTGTGACTGCGTACGATAATCATGCGCTGGAGGCCTTTACTGCAGCCGCAATGGATTATCTGCTGAAGCCGCTGTCGCGCCAGCGCTTGCAGGAAACGGTAAGCCGCTTGCAGGGACGTCTCGCAACGGACCAGCCGACGATGGATGTCGCCAAACTGATGAGGGAACTGGACAGTCGTTTGCGCTCCGCTGCGGCGGTTGAGCGGATACGCTGGATCAGCGCCAGCGTTGGCGATACGATCAAGATGTTTCCGGTCGAGAAAATCCTGTTCTTTGTTTCCGACGAAAAGTATACGCGGGTGGTCAGCAGCGATGACGAAGCGCATGTGCGCAAGCCCCTGCGCGAATTGATGGCCGGGTTGGACCCCGATCAGTTTTGGCAAATCCATCGCAGCGTGGTGGTGCGCGCCGATGCGATCGTCAAGGCTTACCGCGACGATGCAGGTAAAGTCACGGTGGAGCTGCGCGGTTCAAAGGAAAGGCTAAGGGTGAGCCTGGCGTATGCCTGGCGCTTCCGGCCGATGTGATGTTTTTTGATCGATTCCGTACTCTGTATTAAGTGCTGGCGCTGTAGTCGCCGGCTTCATCTTGCGCAGGCAATATTCTTTAGAATCGCTTAAATTGCCTAAGGTCTACCCAGGTAAGAGTTCAATCAGTCTGTTTATTTCAATGTAAAGCGGTGGTGGAATTAAATTCGTATTATGAATTTTGCTATACTTCGGCTTGCTTAAAAGACAAGAGGAGAATAAATGATCGCTTTAGACACCCTGGAAACATTGGTTGCGGCGTCGCTGGTATTGCTGTTGGGACGCAAGCTGGTTTCGTCTTCGAATTTCCTGAAAACCTATAGCATTCCCGAACCCGTGGTCGGCGGCCTGTTGGTGGCGTTACTGCTATTTGCATTGCGCGGAATCGGCGATGTCCAGGTAAAGTTCGATGGCAGTTTGCAAGGGCCATTGATGCTGGCGTTTTTCGCCACCATTGGCTTGAACGCCAATCTTGCCAGCCTGAAGGCCGGCGGTCGTACTCTGGTGCTGTTCCTGCTTGTGGTGCTGGGCTTGCTGATATTGCAGGATGCGATTGGCATTGGCATGGCCAAGATGATGGGACTCGATCCCTTGATCGGTTTGCTGGGAGCATCGATTTCCCTTTCCGGCGGACATGGCACCGGCGCTGCTTGGGGACGCGTGTTTTCCGAGCGTCACGGATTGGCCGCTGCCACCGAGATTGCGATAGCGTGCGCGACATTCGGCTTGGTTCTGGGCGGTTTGATTGGCGGCCCGGTAGCCGGATTCCTGGTGAAACGGGTGAAATTGCCCGCGGCGAAAGCTACTCAGGAAGAAGGCCAGGATGCCCCGCTGAGCTTTGAGCAGCCAAAGGCAGTGCAACTGATTACTGCGCAATCATTTATCGAAGCATTGGCCTTGATTGCAGTCAGTCTTACGGTCGGCACCATGATTGCCAATCAACTGAATGGCACGGCATTTGAATTGCCGACGTTTGTCAGCGTGTTGTTCGTCGGCGTCCTGTTGAGCAACGGTTTGTCGCTGGTGGTCGGCTACAAGATTTTTGAACGCGCAATCCTGGTCATTGGTAACGTCAGCTTGTCGTTGTTTCTGGCGATGGCATTGATGAGCCTGCGTCTGTGGGACCTGGCGTCGCTGGCCTTGCCGGTGCTGCTGATCCTGGCGGTACAGACGGTTGCGATGGCGCTGTATGCGGCCTTCGTCACTTTCCGCGTGATGGGATCGAACTACGACGCGGCGGTCCTGGCAGCCGGACATTGCGGTTTCGGGTTGGGTGCAACACCAACCGCAATCGCCAACATGCAAGCCGTGACCGACCGCTTCGGCCCGTCGCGCCTGGCGTTCCTGGTGGTGCCGATGGTCAGCGCATTCTTCATCGATATTGCGAATGCAATCGTGATCAAGCTGTTCCTGGCGCTGCCGATTTATAACTGACACCATTTCTGCGTCGAAGAAGCTGGGCATCGCACACTTCTTCGACGCAGCATCGGTCTTTCATTTGGCCGAAAATCGGGAATGGCGAGGCCTTGCCGTCGCCTGGCGTTTTGTACTATACAATTCGCTGTTCCCCCAATTTCCCCGCCTCTTCGAAGTGATCCTTTCCGCAATGACCGATATTTCCCAGCAAGATCCTGATTTTCCCGTTGAACCTGAAGCCGTTGACAGCTACGTTATCCAGGAGCCGCGTCTCTGGCGCGATGATGGCTGGACCGCGCGCATCATCAAGAATGACGATGACGACGGTTGGGCGGTGGCGATGATCAAGGATGGCGAGCCGGAACCCGCACTGGTCGGCCCGTGGACCATGGGGCGCGACAAGAAGAATCCGAAACCGCTGGATCCATCGGCGTTCATCACGCTGGTCAAGACGGCCACCGAATTCGTGCGTCGCCATGAACAGCAACTGCACGCGATGCTGCACAAGAACATGACCGTGAGCGACGGTGCGGCAACGTACAACGTGACGCTGGACATCGTTCCCGACGATGATTTCCCCTATGCATTGCTGAGCGCGCGCGATGAAGACGGCGAACAAGTCGCCCAGGTGCGCGTGGCGCCGACTTTCAAGCTGAGCCAAAGTAGCGCCAGTGCCTGGGTCGAGAATGGTTTCCGCAAGCCGGGCTAATGTGTTGCGGGTGTTGCAGGCAGCGCGTATCGATACCGGATTATTAGGGCGTGTGCAGGCCGAACAGAAAAAATTAGGATTGTGCTTGGAGCGGTTCGCGTAAAACCTTATACTGTGTATTTATACAGTTTTTGGTGAGCAATGCCGCACAAGCTTCGTTTGTTTTTTGTTTCCCTGTTTCTTCTCAGTTCCACCGCTTTTGCCACAGATTGTCCTTCTCATTACGCCGGCGGCCAGGCTCCCAGGATTCTCAATGACAAGCTGGCACGCCAGACCCAGGAGCTTTGCTTCCAGGCTTTTGTCGTCATGCATTCCGGGATTACCCGCACGCCGCTCTGGTCGGCCGAACATTTAACGCGCAATAACATTGACGCGGCGCGGAGCCTATCGCGTGAAAATTCCTTTCATCCCGAGCCGGCGTTGCTGATCAGCGACCGGGCGGAGCTGAAGGACTACGCGCGCTCCGGCTTTGATCGCGGCCACATGAGCCCGAATGGCGACATGGCGAACCGGACTTCGCAGTACGAAAGTTTCAGCCTGGCCAACATGATCCCGCAAAATCCGCAGAACAACCGGCATGTCTGGGCTGCGATCGAAAGCGCGGTGCGCAACATGGCGGTCAACGACGGTGAGCTGTACGTGATTACCGGGCCGGCGTTCCTCGGGCAGGAGTTGCAGAAGGTGGGTAACGTATTGGTGCCGACTTATATCTATAAAGTCGTCTATAGTCCGAAGAGGCAGCAGGCCGCTGCTTATTTCATCAAGAACGAGGATACTTCCCACTACGAACAGATGTCGGTCACGCAGCTGGAGAATACCTTGCACATCAGCTTGCTTCCCGGCGTGGCCAAGCATGTGAAGGATGTGGCGATGAAATTGCCCGGAGCGAGCATGCGTGGCGAGCGCGCCAGCCCCGAAAAGAAGGCGGAGCCGGTGGCGCAGCAGGTCAAGAAAATGGAAACGGACCTGTTGACAAGAATGCTGAACGATTTCTTGAAAATGTTGATGAATTTCATAACCAACCTGATTCAGAAAGGAATGTCCCATGTCTAAATTTACGCCATTCGCAGATGAAAGCGCGACCTTCGCCATCGGTAAATTGAACGTTGAAAACCGCCTGGACCGGGTCAGCCTGTTCGGCGATCTCGATTTGACGTTGGATGCACGCGGGCTGGAGCAAGCCAAGGCGTTGCAGGCGCTGGTCAACCAGGTGATCGGTGAAATGGAAGCGCGGACGCTGCCCGATGTGTTGCCGACGGCGCCGGTGGTGAAGGTCAGTAATCCGTTTTAATCAACGTATCCATGAATTAATGAATCAACGAGGCGGCATGATGGACGAAGCAACAAGTGGCGAGATTGAATTGAGCGCGGTGGGCATGCTGGGAAACGGTGCGCCGTTGACCCTGGCATTGGAAGCTGTCGCGATCCGCAAGCATGGCGTCGATGGCTGGGAGCCTTTTCATTACGAGAAGATTTCCGAGAGCGAATATGAGGTCAGTGGCGGCACTTGTGAGCTGGTTGGCGGCGTCAAAAAATGGCCAGGGGAACATACCACCGTGATCGTATCGGTGGATGAATTGGCCGCGCAAGTGCGGGCAGCTGAGCCTGTGGAAGTCGCGCAAAACGCGCAACAGACCATCTTGTCGAGCGGAGCCGCTAAGCAGATTTCGGATAAAATTCCATCGCGCGGCGATGGCTCAGCACCAACCTATCTGACTGTTGTGCTGCAATTGCCGCAGGATGACCAGGGCCGCAGGCGCATATATGACGCACTCAGCCTCGATACGAATTTTTTTGGCGCAGTGGTGACGGCAACTTCCCTGGCCGATGAAATTGCCGTCAACCAGTTGCTGGAAATGCGCTGCGAACCAGGCGACGTCAAGGATGCGCGCGAGCGGGCTGCGGCGCGCGGCAGCAAGGTGTAATCGCTTTCTGCGACAAGGCTCGCTGTTGCCGTCAAAGAGAGGTACGCAGCGAGAACAGTTCCGGAAACAACACCACATCCAGCATCTTCTTCAAATAGCTCGCACCCTCGGTGCCGCCGGTGCCTTTCTTGAACCCGATCACGCGTTCCACTGTGGTCAGGTGGCGGAAGCGCCAGAAGCGGAACGAAGTTTCCAGGTCGACCAGCTTCTCGGCCAGTTCGTATAATTCCCAATGTTTATCCGGCGCCTTGTAGACCGTGAGCCAGGCGTTTTCCACGGATTGGTCAGCGACGGTGGGCTTGCTCCAGTCCAGCGTCAACCGGGCTTCGTCCACGGTCAATCCGGCACGCGCCATCAGCATCACTGCTTCATCGTAGATCGACGGCTGTTTCAATGCATCGTCCAACCGTGCATACGATTCCGGCGAACCTTGGTGCATCTGCAGCAGCGCCGCGTTCTTGTTCCCCAGCAGGAATTCGATCTCGCGATATTGATACGATTGGAAGCCCGAGGAGTGCCCAAGATAGGGGCGGATCGCCGTGTATTCGGGCGGCGTCATGGTCGCCAGGACATCCCAGGCATGCACTAGTTGATCCATGATGCGGGCGACGCGCGCCATCATCTTGAAGGCTGGCGACAGCACATTCATGCGCAGCTGCGCGCGCACTGCATGCAGTTCATGCAGCATCAATTTCATCCACAATTCGCTGGTCTGGTGCTGGACGATGAACAGCATCTCGTTGTGATTCGGCGAGAGCGGCCGCTGCGCCGACAACACCTGGTCGAGCGCCAGGTAATCGCCGTAGCTCATGTCTTCCTTGAATTCCATCTTGGCGCCGTGCCAGGCGCCTTTGTCGTTGTACGGGCATTCCATTCTTGTCTCCTGGCGCTAATTAGGTCACGGCTTCTTGTTGCGCGTTGATTTCGTAGTCTGTATCGACCAGGATTTGGCGCAGCGATTCCACGGCGTCCCAGACGTCGGTAAATCGGGTGTAAAGCGGTGTGAAACCGAAGCGCATCACTTGCGGCTCGCGATAATCGCCGATCACGCCGCGGGCGATCAGTGCGCGCATGATGCCGTAGCCGTGCGCATGCGCGAAGCTGACGTGGCTGCCGCGCTGCGCATGATCGCGCGGCGTGACCAGCGTCAATTGCTGGCCAGCGCATCGGCTTTCCACCAAGGCGATGAACAGATCGGTCAGCGCCAGCGATTTGGCGCGCAAGGCGTGCATATCGGTCTGCGCGAAGATGTCCAGGCCGGATTCGACCATCGCCAGCGACACGATAGGCTGGGTGCCGCACAAGGCGCGGCGGATGCCGTCGGTTGGCGCAAAATCGGGCTGCATCGTGAATGGCGCGCGATGTCCCCACCAGCCAGACAAAGGCTGGCGGAATTGCACGTGATGGCGTGGCGCGATCCAAGCAAAGGCCGGCGCACCGGGACCGCCGTTCATGTACTTGTAGGTGCAACCGACGGCGAAATCGGCATTGGCCGCGTGCAGGTCGATCGGCAGCGCGCCGGCGGAGTGCGCCAGGTCCCACAACACCAAGGCGCCATGTGCCTGTGCTGCGGCCGTCACCGCCCGCATGTCGTGCAAATGGCCGCTGCGATAGTTCACGTGGGTCAGCATCAGTACCGCGGTTTCCGTATTCACTGCGGAGGAAAGCTCTTGCGGCGAATCGACCAGGTGGATGCGGTAGCCGCGATCCAGCCATTCGGCCAGGCCTTGGGCCATGTAGATGTCGGTCGGGAAGTTGTCGCGTTCGGTGACGATCACCTTGCGCGTTGCGCTGTCCGGCTGCGTCGCTTGCATTTGCAGCGCGGCGGCCAGCATCTTGAACAGGTTGATCGAAGTCGAGTCGGTGATGACCACTTCGTTTTCACCGGCACCGATCAGCGGCGCCAGCTTGTTGCCGAGGCTTGCCGGCAGGTCGAACCAGCCAGCCTTGTTCCAGCTGCGTATCAGGTCGTTGCCCCATTCCTCTTCGATCACTTGCTGGGCGCGTTGCAGCGCCGCTTTCGGGCGTGCTCCCAGCGAATTGCCGTCGAGATAAACGACGCCGGGCGGCAGCGCGAATTGCGCGCGCAGCGGCGCCAGTGGATCGTTCGCGTCCAGCGTTTCACAAGCTGCGCGAGTGGTGGTGTGGTTGGTCATTCCTATGTTCCAGAAGAGTTAAAGAGGTCGCAAGATCGCCCGGACCGGACTGGCGTCGAGGCCGGCCAGGCGCAGCGGTAGTGCAATCAGTTCGTAATCGCCAGCGGCAATCGCATCGAGCACGATGCCTTCAAGTATCGCCATGCGGTGGCGGCGCACTGCGTGGTGCGCCAGCATGGCTTTCGAATCCTGCGGATCGAGCGATGGCGTGTCGACGCCGATCAGGCGCACGCCGTGCCCTGCAAGCAGATCAATGGTTTCAGGTGCAACGGCCGCAAATGCTGAATCCCATTCGGTTTGCGGCGCGTTCGCATAAGTACGCAGCAATACTCGCGGCGGAAGGTCGGCCAGTGCATGTGCAATGTCTTGCGGCATGACCGGCGACGCGCCGATGCAATGGATCACGCGGCAAGGGCCGATATAGGCATCGAGCGCGACCTGGTCGATTGGCAATCCCTGCGGATCGTAATGGGAGGGGGCGTCGCAGTGCGCGCCGGTGTGGGTGGAAAGAGTGAAGCGGCTGACATGCACTGGACAGCCATCGGCAATCTCCCAGGTGGCCTGGGCGCTGAAAGCCGTATCGCCCGGCCAGACTGGAATGTGCGCGGAAAGGGAGGGACTGATGTCCCAGATGGGCTTGTCGGCGTTGTTCGTCATTGGCGCTGGAGAGTGTCGATTCGAGCAAATATTTTAGGCTAGCTGATTGAAATTTTTCTACGAAATTGCGATACAATTTTGACTAAATTTAGAATAAATTCAGTATTTAACGGTTATTGTTGAAAGATAATTTCAATGCAGCTCGATGCCACCGATTTAAGCATTCTGACGTTGTTGCAGCAGAATGGGAGGATCAGCAACCAGGATCTGGCCGAGAAGGTTTTCCTGTCGCCGTCATCATGCCTGCGCCGGGTACGCATTCTGGAAGAGGAAGGCATCATCAGTCGCTATAGTGCGCTGCTGAATCCGGAAAAACTTGGGTTGGAACTGGATGTTTTCGTGCAGGTGACAATGCGTCGCGATGTGGAAAGCTGGCATGAAAATTTCATGGAAGCGTTGCAGAAATATCCGGAGGTAGTCGGTTCCTATATCATCACTGGTGACGCCAATTACCTGTTGCGCGTCAAGGCGCGCAACCTGAAACACTATTCCGCGTTCGTGCTGGAAAAACTCTACAAGATACCGGGCGTGCTCGATATCCGCTCCAACATCGTGCTGCAGGCGATCAAGGAAACCTACGAATTGCCGCGCGAGCTGTTGCGCGACGGCTGATTAATCACCACTCACAGAATTATTTACATCATGGCAAAGACAGTACAAGAAGTCCTGGACCGGCAAAAAGAAGGCGCGCAATTCGTGTTGTCGGCACCCATGCTCGGCCTGGAAGTCGAGGAATTCGACACCGTTGCGAAGATATGGGTGAAGGAGGGCGGGCCAGGATTCCAGGCGGCCGGCGTGCCGCACCGGAAATGCATCGACGGCGAGTTTTTCATCGACCGTATCACCGTTGTCAAGACGGCTACGCGCTAATCGCGGCGCTACAATAGCTTCCGACGCGGCGGATGGCAAGTGAAACAGGTGAAGAAAATCACCTGTTCCTTGTACTGCCGTTTGTCATATTTCTTTTTCGCAGTTGATCATCCACGAGATGCCGAACTGATCCTGGAGCATGCCGAAGCGTTCGGCCCAGAAGGTTTTGTCAAGCGCCATTGTCACCTTGCCGTCCTTGACCAGCGCATTGTAGAGGCGTTCCGCATCAGCGATCTTGTCGACGTTGATCGATAGCGAAACGCCCTGCGGTTTCTGGTAATACCCCGGCGGACAGTCGGATCCCATTACCGCCATGCCGTTGAATTCCAGGTGGATGTGCATGACCTTGTCGCGCCATTCGGGCGCAGTTTGCTCCGCCATCGGCGAATTACCATGCGTCATCATGAAGACGATTTTGCCGCCAAGAGCCTGTTCATAGAACTTGAATGCCGCTTCGCATTGGCCGTCGAAATTAAGATAGGGAATCAATTTCATGATGCGTTCCTTTAATGAGTGATTGAATATGCCGCTCGCATGGGAATAGGTGCGCTTATTTTTCCGCGACGGCTTTCAGGTTGGCCAGACCGGCTTCAAAATCCTTGCCGATCATGTGGTCCATGTTAAAAAACAGGCCCATCACTTTTGAAATGAAAGGCGAAGGGCCATACATGGCCCAGGTGACGGTGTTGCTGTCGCCCTGGGGTTCTACGGTAAATTCAGCAATGTTGTGACCCTCAAGCGGCTTGATGAAATCCAGCTTGATCGCGACTTTGGAGGATGGCGATACTTCCGTGATTTCCATGCGCCCGGAACCCACCTCGCTCGAGCCATCCCATGCGTACACGGCGCCCACGCCGCTGTCGGCGCCGCTGTAGCTTCTCTTCATCGTCGGATCGCGTTTCTCATAAGGCGACCATGCAGTCCAGTTGTGGAAATTGTCGATCTGGGCAATGATCTTTTCCGGTGCGGCCTTGATGGAGATTGTTCGTTGCACCCGGAAAGTGTCGGGCTTGGTGGCTGCATAGCCCAGCACGGCGGCAAGTACGACGACGATGAGAATGGCGATGGTCTTGATCATGGTTTTCCTTGTTGTAGTGCCGGCATGAAGGGGGCGGAGTTGCGTTTATAGTTTTGCACTCGCAGCGCGCAAGCGTTCCTCTGTTTCTCTGAGCTCGGGGGTGAGCGCATCGCCGAAATCTTCCGCTTCGAATACCTGGCGCAGCTCAAGTTCGACACCACCGTCGGCGTCGAGGGCAGGCCAGCGTTTGACCCAGGCAATCGCTTCTTCCCTCGATTTCACCTGGATCATCGTGAAGCCGGCGATCAACTCTTTGGTTTCGGCAAACGGGCCGTCGGTGACAGTGGGTTTGCCGCCTGTGAATTTGATGCGCGCTCCCTTGGAACTAGGTTGCAGTCCTTCGCCGGCCTGCATGACGCCGGCTTGTATCATTTCTTCGTTGTACTTAATCATTGCAGCAAGCAATTCGCCACTGGGCAGCACGCCCGCTTCGGTTGCCTGGTCGGCCTTGCGTATGATCATGAATCGCATCTTTAAATCTCCATTTGGTTTGAGGTGGCGAGCCGGTGCCGCTTTAGTGCGGCTGATAAATCCGGCCTTACTTGTCAGTCGAATCGGTCATCGTCGAATCGACATGTGGCCGACATTTTTTCACAAATATTTTTTCTAGCCTGCTTTTTATTGTCAAAAACAAAACCATCTGATCTACGGAAGTGCGGGGGAGCTGATGTGTCGGCGCCGGTCCATCGGGCTGTGTGAGTATTACAGATTAGGCATGCTCAAAATGGATTGCAATTCAAATTGTGCTGCAGCGGGAGGAAGTTCGATTGAGTCGTGATGATGTAGCCTGGCCGGGCGTGTGTCCGGGCTGCGTGCAATGGAAGTGAGCGTACGCTCAAACAATTGGATGGCGATTGCGCGGCAACGTGCCGGTGCATCAGGAAGGCATTCCCGGAGCAAACATTCAAAGCCGATATTGCCCAAATTGTAGGCATTGACGATTAACCTAGCGTCAACAATGTGCAGTTATGAAAAAACCATATAGATCAAGCACATAACAAAGTCGCAATGAGGTTATCAACAGGACTATCCACAGATTCTGTGGGTAACTTTGACCGGATTGAGAGTTCAATCCGGGAGCGGTCATTCAATTACGACGGCCATGAATACGGTCGACAGGCTGAGCAGGGTCAGTCCGAAGATGAAGGCAATGTCGGCATATTGCTCCAGGCGAGTACTTTGCATGGAGCGCATTGCCGCATAGGAAAGCATGCCGCTGGTCAGGAATACCAGGCTGTTGAGGGCCAGCAGGTGACCGAGCCAGATTGCCAGCCCGCTGAATCTTGCAAGCTTGATGATCGACAGTGCGGTGATGCAGACGCCGATCATCGTGGCCGAGGACGGCAGGATGTGTTGCGACAGATTATTGAATTTCATGAGTTGCTTTCCTTCTCTGTCACCCTGCCGTCTTTCGATCAATCAGTCAGCCCAGGGTCAGCGGTACAAAGATCTTGTCCTTGTCGCGTTGCACCAGCAGCGCCACATTCTTGCCGGCTTTACCCACCAGTTGGCGCAACTGCTCGACGCTGCTGACGGGGGTGCCGTTGAGCGACAATATCACGTCGCCGCGCTGGATGCCTGCCACTGCGGACGGTCCGGAGGCATCTTCCACCACCAGGCCGCCACGGGTGCCGATCTGTTGCTGCTCATTCGGGCTGAGTTCGCGCAGCGCCAGTCCCAGCCTGCCTTGCGAACCGGCGCCGTTGTCGTTGCGGGCCAACTTGGCAGGTTCTGCTTCGGTCAGTTTGACGACCAGCGTCTTTTCCTGGCCGTTGCGGATCACGTCGATCTTGCTCGACGTGCCGGGCGCGGTGTCGGCCACCAGGCTTGGCAGATCGGCCGAGTGATTGATCGATTGGCCGTTGAAACGCAGGATCACGTCGCCGGTCTGCATGCCGCCCTTGTCCGCTGGGCTGCCTTTGTCGACCGAACTGACCAGCGCGCCGGTGGGGCTCTTCAAGCCGAACGATTCAGCCAGCGACTGATTAACTTCCTGCACGCTGACGCCGAGATGACTGCGGGTTACCTTGCCGCTCTTCACCAACTGCTGCTCGACCTTGGTGGCGACGTCGATCGGAATGGCAAACGACAAGCCCTGATAACCGCCGGTCTGGCTGTAGATCTGCGAATTGATGCCGATCACTTCACCGCGGATGTTGAACAGCGGGCCACCTGAATTGCCGGGATTGACGGCAACGTCGGTCTGGATGAAAGGCACGTAAGTGTCGTCCGGCAGCGAGCGCGATTTGGCGCTGACGATGCCGGCGGTGGCCGTATTTTCAAAGCCGTATGGCGAGCCGATCGCCAATACCGGTTCACCGACCTTGGTCAGAGTAGGATTGCCGATCTGTACCGTTGGCAGATTCTTGGCGTCGATGCGGATCACCGCGATGTCGCTTTGCTTGTCGGAGCCGAGCACCTTGGCCCTGAATTCGCGGCGGTCGGTCAGCTTGACGGTGACTTCCTGCGCGCCATCGACAACATGGGCGTTGGTGAGTATCAAACCATCCGGGCTGATGATGAAGCCAGAGCCTTCACCGCGCATGATTTGCGGATGGCGCGGGATCTGCAACTGCGGGCCGAAGCGCTTGAAAAATTGCGAGAATGGGTCGTTCGGATCGAGGTCGGCGGAGTCGTCATCCTGGTCGGAGACTGCGCTCTGCTTCGGTTTACTGGTGACGCTGATGTTGACCACGGCTGGTCCGAAGCGATCGACGATGCCGGAAAAATCGGTGGCTACTGCCACCGCCGGCGCGGCATTCGGAACCGGCGCTACATTGGCAACCTGCGTCGCTGCATTGGCGTCGGGGATGCCGATTTCTCCGCCCTTGGAATGCAGGTAAGCGCCACCGGCGACAACCAGTACGGCGACGGCAATGGTGCTACGGGTAAAATTCAGACGATTCATGCTGTGCTCCTTTGCAGATGGATGAACCGATGTCGTTTCCAATCCGTTTCAGCATCCGAACGAAGCTGAAAATCAGAGCTTCAAATCAGAGATTGAAACGACTCGATAGCACACAGCATAAATATTAAAAATTAAAACAGACTTAAAGAACTGCAGATAATTTTTTCAGTGTCGGCCCGCGATCACTTTGTAAAATGTACGCTGGCAAGCAGGCCGTGGCCGGTGTTGCGCAGCGTGACAGCGGCGCCGTGTGCGTCGGCAATCTGCTTGACGATGGCCAGCCCCAGGCCGCTGCCGGGTGTTTGCGACTGGCTGCCGGCGGCACGATAAAAGCGGTCGAACACGCGTTGCAATTCCGCCTCCGGAATACCAGAGCCGTGATCTTCCACGGACACGGTGACGCCGCTTTCCTCCGATGCGACGGCAATATCGATGCTGCTGCCGGCCGGGCTGTGGCGCAATGCATTGTCGATCAGGTTGTTGAACAGGATGCGCAAGGCGTCGGCATTGCCGACCACGGTAGCCGGTATTTCCTTGCTGATGCCGAGGTCGATTTGATGAGCGTCCGCAGCGAGGGCGAAGTCGCCGATCACGCCATGCAGCAGCGCATTCAGGTCGAGTTCGGCATGGGCCTGTTCGAAAGCGCCCGGCTCCTGGCGCGCCAGCGTCAGCAATTGCTGCAGCAAGTGGGTGGCGCGCTCCAGGCCGTTCTTCAAGTCGCCAAACGCAGCCTGGCGTTCGATGTCATTGTCGGCGCGCTCCGCAAGCTGCACCTGCAAGCGCAGCGCGGTGAGCGGCGTGCGCAATTCATGCGCGGCATCGGCGACGAACGCGCGTTGCGCATTGATCGATTGTCCGAGCCGGCCCAGCAAGTCATTCAGTGCCTGCGTCAGCGGCCGGATTTCCTGCGGCAGTTTGGTATCCGGTATCGGCGACAGGGCATGCATGTCGCGCGCCTGCACTTCTGCCGCCGCACGCTTGATCGGCGCCAGCCCGCGGCCGACTGCGATCCAGATCAAGATGCCCAGCAACGGAAACAGCAACAGCAACGGCGTGACGGTCTTGACCGCCATTTGCGCGGCAATCTGGTTGCGCGCGCTTTGCGGTTGCGCGATCTGCACCACGGTATTGCCGAGTTGCGCGCTGTAGACGCGCCACACGCCGTTGCTTTGGCGGACGTTGGTGAAGCCCAGTTCAGCCTGCAACGGCAAGCTGGCCTGGCCGTGCGAGTGGTACAGCACGACGCCGGTGTTGTCCCAGATCTGGATCATGATGTCGTCGTCCAGTTCCGGTCCGCTGTCGGCGCCCGGATCAACCAGCGCAAACGCCTGGCGCGGCAGCGACGCGGCGATCTGTTTCATCTGGTAGTCGAACAGTTCGTTGGCTTCGCCGCGTGCCTGGTAGTACAGCGCAACCCCGGCGAGCAGGATGGCGCCGCCAAGGCCGACCGCCAGCCAAGACAGTAAACCGCGGCGTATCGACGTCATTTGGCCACCATATAGCCGATGCCGCGGACGTTCTTGATGAAGTCGCTGCCCAGCTTTTTGCGCAAGGCGTGGATGTACACTTCGATCGCATTGCTTTCGATGCTGTCGTCCCAGCCGTACATTTTTTCTTCCAGCTGGGCGCGCGACAATACGGCGCCGGGGCGATCAAGAAACGCGCACAGTAATGCATATTCGCGGGCCGACAGGTTCACCTGCCGTCCTTGCAGCAAGACTTCATGGGTAGCCGGATTGAGAGTCAGATCGCCAAGTGCGATCAACGGCTCGGCGCGTCCCGACTGGCGACGTAGCAGGGCACGGATGCGCGCTGCCAGTTCTTCCAGGTCGAAGGGTTTGACCAGGTAGTCGTCGGCGCCGGCATCGAGGCCGGCGACGCGGTCGGACACCGCATCGCGCGCAGTCAGGATCAGTACCGGAATCTGGTTGCCGCTGCCGCGCAGGGCCTTGAGCACTTCAAGGCCGCTCTTTTTCGGCAAGCCGAGATCGAGCAATATCAATTGGTAGTCTTCCTGGGCGGCCGCACTTTGCGCAGCGATGCCATCCTGCACCCAGTCAATGACAAAGCCGTCCTGCCGCAGTCCCTTGCGGACCGCTTCGCCCACCATCGGATCGTCTTCCACCAGCAACAAACGCATGAGCCCAGCTCCTTAGGCAATCGGCAAGATGCCGGAAAGGCTTCAGTTTAGCCTTATTGCATTAAGCGATTCTTAAACAAATCCACATCCTGCTCCGCCGACTCACCGCAACGACTGTGAGCAGTGAGAAAAAATCCATATAAATCAATCGCATAGGAACAACGTTGGGTAGTTATCAACAGGACTGTCCACATTTTCTGTGGGTAAGTAGCGGGCTGGAATTAGAGGAAAACATCTTTAGTGGTTTTACGTAACCATCAAGTAATTTCTGTGTGGCAATATCTCGGTGGGCATCAACGATAACGTTTTGTCATTTAAAGATGTGACGTTGCGGATTTGTCGATGCCGCTTTTTTTTATTCGTCGGCAGTTGATCCCGTTGTCTTGCTGCCGGCCCATTCCTGTCGTCCAACTTGCCTTTCGCACTAACTACAACAAGGAAACCAGCAATGAAAACACTCTTCGTACTTTGTACCCTGTGTTCCAGCATGGCTTTGGCACAAGTGTCTCCTGATGTAAAACCCGATGCCCGTTTCACTCATCAACTGTCTTCATCCGGCCCGCTGTCCAAGGAGCAGTTGCTCAAACAGCAATCTACGCAGTCGGCTAAAAAAACTGGCGCTACCAGCTTGCGTACGGAGGCTGTTGCCAGCACGGCCAGCACCAGTACTTACACGTATTTGCGCTGTTTCTATCGCACCGGTAGCAATCCGACCAAGCCCACCACTACCTATGTGTGGGGACTGGATCCGTCCAGCGGCGATTACTACCGTATCAACGGCTACTGGTGGGCAGGCGGTCTGCTGAACTGGCAAAACATGTTCTATAGCGACGTCACCCAAAACACATTGCAATCGGTTTGCCAGAGCACGCTCACCGCGAAAGGCATCAGCCAGCCGGTGGCGATGGTCGCCGCAGCCGACAATGCGTTGTCGTTCAATTACACGGTCTGGACCACCGACAGCGTCGCCCAGAACGGCATCAACAAGATCGTCGCCTTTGGCGACAGCCTGTCTGATAATCAAAATATCTACAACGCCTCGAACTGGACCCTGCCGAACTCCAATAGCTGGTTCGTCGGACATTTCAGCAACGGTAATAACTGGGTGGAATACCTGGCCGGCAATCTGCAACTGCCGTTGTACAACTGGGCCATCGGCGGCGCGGGCGTGACTACCCAGGATCTGGTGATTCCAGGTGTGATCCAGCAGGTGCAGTCGTACACGACGTACATGCAGAAGGCGCAGAATTACCAGCCGCAGAACACCCTGTTTACACTGCTGATCGGCGGCAATGATCTGGTCAATTACAACAGCACGGTCGACCAGGTCATCAGCGGCGAAACCCAGGCCCTGCAAAACCTGATCCAGTCGGGCGCTCGCAACATCCTGCTGCTCAAGCTGCCGGACGTTTCGAAGGCGCCGGTGTTTACCATCAAGACCAACGGCGCGGCGGTAGCGGCGCAGGTAACTGACCTGAACAACCGCCTGGTTGCGCTGGTGGCTTCACTGCAGGCGCAATACGGCAGCAGCTTGAATATCCAGTTGTTCGATACCTATTCGTTGTTCAACGATGTGTTGAATAATCCAGCCAAGTATCAGGTCAGCAACACCACGCAGTCCTGCCTGAACATCAATACCGATTCCAGCACCAACTATCTGCAAACGCAGACAGCGCGTTCCCAGTGCAGCAATCCCGACACCTTCGTTTTCTGGGATACGCTGCATCCGACCACGCATACGCACAAGCTGTTGGCTAATGCGGTGACGGCCTTTGTCGGTAGTAGCTTCGGCAATCTGAGTACGCCTGCCAGCAAGGCTGGTGTGGCTGCCAAATAACGGCCGAGTAGTGGGCGAGTAGCGGCCGAGTAGCGGCCGGCGGTCGGGGTAATCGCTCTGGAAGCGGCCCGACCGCAAGCTTGTAGTGCCAGCGAAATTCGCTGCTTCAGATATACAGATCCACGTTGCCGCCCGACGACAGCGTGGATTGTTTTTTTTGTTCTTCTGTCGATGCAGAGGATGTCGAATTTTGTTTTGCATCTTGCAGTTTTAGCGCGGAATCATCGACTGTCGGCGCCGCTGCCATCTGGGTCAAACGCGTGATTTGCGCCTCAATCGAAGTGATCTGCAACTGCAGCATTTTTACGCGCATGTCGGTTGCCTCCGGATCGGCATCCGCGGCCGCGTTCTTTAACGTTGTGGTTAGTTGCTTTTGCAAACCGGCAAGTTGTTTCTGCAGGGCGGCGATTTGCGACGCGATACTGGCGGCCGATTGACCGGATCCCTGTACTGACGAAGTTCTTGAAATCATGATTTTCCTTTGACAATAACGGTTTAACTACCACCCAGTTAACGACAACATTTGGAAAATCTGTAATTCAAGGCCCTAATTATTTGCTTAAGTTGCCATCGTTTGCGCAGGCCGATGCTCGCAAGTGCCGAGCTGGCCGTAAAATGACATCCTGAATGTTGAGCGAGAAATGAGTGAGAAATGAGCGAGAATCACATGACACAAAACACACATCACCACCTGCACGGCGTTACTCTGGAGGTCATGCTGACGGAACTGGTGGAGCATTTCGGTTGGGATGGCCTGGCGCAGCGCATCGATATCCGCTGCTTCAAGAGTGATCCCAGTATCAAGTCGAGCCTGACTTTCCTGCGCAAGACGCCATGGGCGCGCGAGAAGGTCGAGGCTTTGTATGTCGGCATGCGACGAGCGCTTAAATAAATTTTTGTAGAATTCAGGTAGAGTTTTGTCGCAAGTAGTTCAAGTATTGTCTGATCGCGCCATTGTTGAACGAAGCAGGCTGGTTGCCGTGGCGTTTGAGTAATCCGGATAGCTGTCTCAATAGCACCGAAGGAAGAATCGCCATGCGCAATGTCATTTACAAGACGGTAGTCTTGAAAGCCTCAGCCGAAGCCCTGTTCGACATGTACGTTGATCCGGTAATGCATCAGGCCATCACTGGCCAGCCGGTGATGATCGCAGCGGAAGCCGGAGCCGAGTTCGAGGCTTTCGACGGCGCGCTGAGCGGGGTCATGCTGCAAGTGGTCAAGCCGCGATTGATCGTGCAGACCTGGCGTTCGAGCGAATTTGCGGAGGAAGATCCTGACTCGATCCTGATCCTGTCATTTCATCCGCAGGGCGAGCAAGGGCGCATCGACCTGGTGCATCTTGATGTGCCCGACCAGGACTACGAAAACGTCAAGATCGGCTGGCGCGAAAAATACTTCGAGCCGTGGCGGGAATTTTTGGCAAATTAATCGCCTATCTTTCCTAGGCTTTGCCGCCAGGCCTTAGTTGAATTGAAGCTTGCGGCGTCGGTTCACGCCGCAAGGATCTTTCTCCTTACTATTCAAACAGCACAACCGTCGATTGCAATCCCGCCATCTGCGCCGCATGATCGACTGCTGTTTTCAGCGCAGAAAACTCGAAGGTCTTCACGTCCACCGTATCCAGCGATAACAGGCCGCTCCTGACCAGCGACAGCAGCGCCAGGTAGTCTTCCGGGGTGTACATGAAATGCCCAATCAACTCCCAGCTATTGAGCAGCATGGCGCCATACGGCACCGGCAGCGGTACTTGCATGCTGCCCATCAGCACCAGGCGGCCACGGCGCCGCAAGCTGTTCAATACGGCCAGCGTGCTGTCCGCGTCAACTGCCTGGCCGACCATGTCGAACGCCAGGTCGACCCCGCCGGCGGCCGCTTCCCGAATTGCAGCAGCGTCCGCCACGACGTCGCCGGATAACACGATCGGCAGCACGCGTCCCTGGCCGATTTCCACCAGGCGTTGCAATGATGCAGCTCGGCGTCCAATCGCCAGCACCTTGCTGGCGCCCATGGCCAGCGCGGCGATCGCTGCTGCCGAGCCGAAATAGCCGCCGGCGCCGTTGATGGCCACGGTTTCGCCGGCAGCCAGCCGGCCACGGCGCAAGCCGCCGAACGGCACCACAAATTTAGCCAGTACCGCCAGGCGCTCGGCGGGCAGATGATCAAGCCCCTCCAATGGCAGCAGCGTCGAAGCAGGCATGTCGACGACTTCACGCAATGTACCGTGCGGGAATGCCGCCAGCATGCCGCCGCTGTCATGGCTGATACCGGTCAGGCCGATCAGGATTTGCGCCGGTTCCTGCACCGCTTCATCGGCAATCCAGTAGGGATTGAGTGCTACCCGCTGTCCTGGGCGGAAATGCTGCACGCCGTCGCCTACCGCGACGATGCGGCCTATGCCATTGGTGCCCGGGGTAAAAGGGCCCGGCGGATAGGCATAGGGCAGTTTGCCTTGCAGGTAATCGCCGGTGTAGCTCAACAGCGGCGCTGCTTCCATCCGTATTAGCGCGGCGCCGGGGCGCAGCGCGGGTTGTGCAAGGTCCTGCAATGTCAACGAAAGTTCTGCCTGATTAAACATCCATGCTTTCATGCTCATCTCCTGGTTGCGGTGTCGATGCTTGAACTTTACGGTGCAGCAACGTATATTTGAAATTAATTAATAATATGAGACGTATCAATATGATTGATCTACGTGGCGTCGATCTCAATCTTTTGGTGTCGCTGGATGCGCTGCTGGAGGAATGCAACGTGACCAAAGCGGCAACGCGTCTGCATCTGACCCAGCCAGCGGTGTCGACGCAACTGGCGCGCCTGCGCAAAATATTCGACGATCCTTTACTGATACCGGCCGACGGCGGGCGCGGCATGACGCCGAGTGCGCACGCACTGGCGCTGGTAGAGCCCTTGCGTGCAGCACTGCGCGACCTGGAGAACGTGGTCAGGCAACGTCCTGCATTCGATCCACATCGTGACAACCGGCGTTTTATCATCGCCGCCAACGATAATGCGACCGCGGTGCTCGGCTTGCGATTGATGGAGCAATTGCCATCGTTGGCCGGCGCGGGCATCCGGATCGCTTTCGTCAATGCCGACCAGCGCCAGGTCGCGACACAGTTGGAGCGGGCAGAAATCGATCTGCTGATCGGATCGGAACGGATGGTGCCGTCGTCTATGAAAGCTCGGAAATTGATGGACGAGCACTTTGTGATGGCGCAGCGCAAAGGGCATCCGCGCGGCCTGGGCGAGCTGGACCTGGAACAGTATTGCGCGCTCAAGCACGTGCTGGTTTCAACCAGCGGCGGCAGTTTTCACGGTTTCATGGACGAGCACCTGGAGCAGATTGGCCGTCGGCGCGATGTCATGCTGTCAGTGCAGAATTTCACGCTGGTGCCGGATCTGCTGTGCAATAGCGATTATGTGGCGACGCTGCCGAGCCGCCTGGTGCAACGCTACCAGGATCGGCTGGATGCGTTCGCATTACCGTTCCAGGCCCGCGGTTTTTCGCTGTTTGCCGCCTGGCATCCGCGTAACCAGGGTGATCCTGGTTTGCGTTGGTTGCGCGACACGATAGCGGCGGTGGATGCCGGAACAGCAATCGGATAGTTCCCAGCAAATTCCAGCAACAATCATCATTGAGAAGTGATTTGGCAGATTTGCTGCAATTTACCGACATAATATTGTCATATGCATATTTTTCTGCACTTTTATCTCTGTTCACCTGTCAAAACTGACAGGTGTGGCTACTGTCAATTCTCAATAGAATGAAAACCGTCTATCGGAGCCTATCCTCTCCTATGTTGATATTTAGCCCGCTGCCGCAAGGTGGTGGGCTTTTTTTGATCTCCCTCCAGTGCTCCCCGGCACCGGTTCGCCGCGATTCTTCCATGAGAGCGCGGCTTTTTTATGGCCGACGCCGGCGTCGATGAGGTCGCCATGCCAACTAAAGACGCATTTTTCCCACATGCTCGAAGCCGGGCATTCGTTTTCTTTCTGTAAATAAAAATATACAAAGAAAATGGCAAGGTTAAAATTGTGCCCGCTCGACATTTGAAAACATCGCTGCGACAGCAAGATAGCGCGACAGCGGGGCAGCGGCCATCAGCCGCCACAGGGAAGAATAATGCAAAAAATCAAAACAGCTGCATCCACACTAATGCTCATGGGGTGCATGCTCCTGCTGGCCGGCTGCGCCTCTTTGTCCACTTCGATTTCGCAGTTTGAGAAGGGCGATTACGTCGCCAGCGTCAAGTCGACGCTTACCTATCTTGATGACAAATACAAGAAGCCGGACTACGACGACAGCGATGAAAGAAATGGCATCCGCGAACGCCTGCGCGTCATTGTGGCCAGCTACGAAGCGACGATTCAGGGCGCCGGCGAGCGCGACTACGATCGCAAGATAGGCGCCTACCTGGCGTTGCTGGATATTCGCACCGCGCTCGCGGCGCGGAGCTACTACCCCAAGTACACCGATCTGCCGTTGCGTTACACGGACGCCACCTTGCGCGACACGCTGGCCTCCGAGTATTACCAGAAGGCCAGCGCGGCAGCGGCCTACAAGGACGAACGCCAGGCGGCGATCAGTTTTGCCGCTGCGGCCGATATCTACCAGCCCTACGGCGACTACAAGGACGCCCGCAAACAGGCCGACAAACACCGCTACGCGGCCGACAGCCTGGATGCAGCGGCCTATTACAAGCAGGGCACGGAACTGGCGGCGAATAATCCGCAGCGCCGGCGCTCGATATATCGCGATGCCGGCCAGGCTTTCTACAATGCCTACAACGTCTATCAGGAACACGGTCCCTACAAGGATGCGCAGGCGCTTTCCGACAAATATCGCGCACTCGGCACTGTGGTGCTGCAGGTCAGCAGCAACGATCCCGACGGCGACATCACCCGCAGCGTGATGGGCCTGTTCAATCTCGGCTTCACCCGCTTCCAGTATCAAGGCGGCGGCAATGCCGACCTCGGCATGTATATCAACACCTCCTATGTCTACTATCCGCCACGCGCCCGCGAGTACGTCGAAGCGCTGAGCGAGAATGTCGATACGAAAAATCCGGACGGCAGCACGTCGACCAAGACCTACCGTTTCAACCGCAGGGTGGTGGTCGAAGAAAACTCATTCCAGATCGTGCTCGACCTGTCGGTGACGCGCGTGCCGAACCTGGATCTGCGCTACAACGAAGGCGCCGAAAGCCGCCGCACCACGATCAGCTATTTCGGCGATGTGCCGAGGAACGGCAGGTATGGCTATCGCACCGAAGGCTATTTGATGGACCGCAATCAGCTATGGCAAAGCGTGCAGGCGCAATTGATCAATCGCCTCGGCAGCGACAATCGGATTCGCATGATCCAGGACGATATCCGCAATTTCTGATGGTTGGATAACGGCGCCGGCGAGGAAAGGCAGGGCGCCGAAATTTCCCGGCGCATCCTGCTAATATACTGGCTTTCCTGTCGGTTTGCGGCCAGCGTGCCGCGCCGTTCCCACCAGATTTCTTGCCTATCTATGACTTCGATTCGCGGCCCTTCCTTCCAGTTAGTCGACCAGATCGACGCCGAGCAACTCAAGCGCGACGGTGGTTTCGGCGAGCGCACCCGGCCTTTGCTGGTGAAGGGCGCGCTGCGCAACTGGCCGGCGCAGCAGGGTTGGTCGTTTGAGCAGATGGCCGCGTTGCGCTACAAGGATGGCAGCGAGCCGAAAGTGAAATTCCAGAACGGCCTGGTCGAGCAGGGGCAGACCCGGCATCGACCGGTGATGCCGGTCGGTCCGTATCTGCAGGAACTGGCGGCGATCGCACGGCAGCCTCTGGCGGACGATATCGGCTTGCTGTCGAATCAGCGTCGCCATCAGTTGGCTGCGGGTGAACAGTTTTTCCTTGATTGGTCATACATGCAATCGTTCCAGCCGGATCGCATGTATCTGGCGCAATGGAATATCCTCGACGAGTTTCCGGCGTTGCGCAACGATTTCTCGATCAAGGAATTGTGGCCTGGCTGGCGCTGGACCTGGGAGTACGTGTTCATGGGGCCGGCCCACACGGTAACCGGCCTGCATTACGACTTCCCGCACAACTGGTTCTGCCAGGTCCGCGGCACCAAGGAATTCATCCTGTTTCCACCCGAGCAAACGCCGCACATGTGCATCTCCCAGAAGTACGACTGGGGCGCGATCCTGAGCGACATCAATATTTCGCGCCTCGATCAGCAGCCGGAGCAGTTGCGCGAATTTGAAAAAACGCAGGGGCTGTACGCACGAGTCGAACCCGGCGATGCGCTGTTCATTCCCAAGCGCACCTGGCACGCTGTGGTATCGCTGGAGCCGTCGATCAGTCTCGGCGTGTTTGGCCTGACGGCGCCGGAAGTACTGTTCGGTGGTGTGCCAAATGAGCTGAAGAACGTTTTCCACAAAATGCATCTGTACCGCTGGGGCAATTGCACCTGCCACAAATACTGACGGCGTTGGCGGAACGGTCCGCGCCGCGAATTTTTTCAAGCGTAGGCAAAGTAGGGAATTGATGAATTCACAACGCTCTCATCTGTTTCTCTGGCGCGGCCGCGCACTGGTGGTCGGTCCCGGCATCGATTCAAAATTCCATGCGCATTTTGCGACGCAACTGACCTGGGGGCTGGATGCGCCATTCCAGGCGCGCCTGGCGCCGGACCAGCCATGGACCACCACACGCGCAGCCGTCTTCGCTTCCAACCAGCCGCACCAGATCCAGTGCGACGCGACACTGCTCGCACATCTATTCATTGAGTTGCCACAACGCTCGCAGAGCATGCCCAGTGTGCTGCTGGCGAGCTTCGATCGTGCCGCCGATTTTGCTTCGGTTCGCAGCGCTCTAGGTCATGGCAGGAACGGCAGCTTGGAGCTTGAGGATGCAGAACGGGCGATGCAGGACTGGCTATCCTGTGCAGCGCTGGGCGATGCCGCGCAACAGCAGATCGACCCGCGCATCAGCCAAGCGCTGGCGTGGATCGATCATCATCCCGGCGCCGCGGTTAGCGGCGCGTCGCTAGCCGCAGACGCGCATCTCTCGCCCAGCCGCTTTACCCATCTGTTTCGCCAGCAGACCGGCTTGTCGCTATCGCGCTACCTGCTGTGGTCGCGCCTGCTGGATGGCGTCGAAGCAGTCGCGCGTGGCGACAACATGACCAATGCCGCCCACCACGCCGGGTTTGCCGACCTGGCGCACATGAGCAGGACCTTCCGCCACACCTTCGGCGTGGTGCCGTCGGAGCTGCAAAAGATGGCGATTGCGTTCAAGCGCGACTGAAAATGTTGGTCTAAGATGGTTTCATATTAAAAGAATGGAGACCATCATGAACACCGATTCGCAGTCCCTGTCCGCGCGCGCCATCGATACCTTGCTGGCCAAGTATTCCGAGAGCCATCTCAATCCCGTCAATGAAATCATCCATTTCATTTGCGTGCCGGTGATCGTCTTTACCTTGCTGGGTTTGCTGTGGACGATTCATCCGCTGGTGGCAGTGGCGGCGGCGCTGGCGTCGCTGCTGTATTACTTCTCGCTGTCGGCGCCGCTGGCGATTGGGATGCTGCTGATGTTCGGTTTCATGCTTGCGCTGCTGTATGTGCTGCCGCCACAGTGGATATTGCCACTCTCGATCACGGTGTTCGTGCTGGCATGGATCGGGCAGTTCATCGGCCACAAGATCGAAGGCAAGAAACCATCGTTTTTCGACGACCTGCGTTTCCTGCTGATCGGCCCGCTGTTTGTACTCGGCTTCCTGTACCGGCGCCTCAGCATTGCCTATTAATCGTTCGCACGCCGCAATGAAAATTGCCATCTTCGGCGCCGGATCGATCGGTGTTTATATCGGCGGATCGCTGCTGGCATCCGGCGCCGAGGCAGTGCTGGTCGGACGCGCGCGGATGCGCCAGCAGATTGCCCGCGAAGGCTTGCTGTTGACCGATCTGGCGGGACTCCGCATGCAACTGGCGGCAGCTGACGTTCCCTATGCTGAAAGCGCTGCAGCACTGGCCGATGCCGACCTGATTCTGGTCACCGTCAAGAGCGCAGATACGCCTGCCGCAGCGACAGAAATTGCCGCGCACGCCAAGCCGTCGGCGCTGATCATCAGCCTGCAGAACGGCGTCGGCAATGCCGATACCTTGCGGCAGGCGCTGCCCGGCCGGACGATATTGGGCGGCATGGTGCCGTTCAATGTGGCGCAGATGGCGGGCAGCCGTTTTCATCGCGCCACCGGCGGCGAATTGGCGATCGAAGCCAGTCCCGAACTGCGCGCCTGGACGACAGTGTTTCGCGCTGCGCATTTGCCGTTGCAGGAAAGTCAGGATTTCCCATCCATACAATGGGGCAAGCTGTTGCTGAACCTGAATAATTCGGTGAATGCGTTGTCCGATTTGCCGCTTAAAGCGGAGTTGTCGCAGCGCGCATACCGACGCTGTCTGGCGTTGCTGATCGAGGAGGCGTTGCTGTTGCTGCGTGAAGCCGGCATTCGGCCGGCCAAGATCGCCAGGGTAAGGCCGCAACTACTGCCGACATTGCTGCGTCTGCCGGACGCATTGTTCAAGCGGCTGGCCGCCACCATGCTGAAAATCGACCCTGAGGCGCGTTCGTCGATGTGGGAAGACTTGCATGGCGGACGACGCACTGAGGTCGATTATTTGAATGGCGCGATTGTTCGCCTCGCGGAGTCATTCGGACGTGATGCACCAGCCAATCGCCGCATTACCGCACTGATTCACGGCGCCGAAGGATTGGCGCCACGGCCGCTGTCGGGCGAGGCGCTTTATCGGACCCTGCAAGCCGGGTCATGACAAAAGATTTAACCTGAATGCGGAACGTTAAGCGCTAGCGCGGCTCGAAACAGTGTCATCTGCATCAGATCATCATCGTTCTTCCACTTTCAAACGAAAGGCCGAATATGAAGAAACTGCCAGGAAAAAAACTGCTCAGCGCGCTGGCGCTCCTGCTGGCTACCAGCTCTTTTGCCTATGCGCAAAATGAGCCGGCGCCAAGCCCAGCTCCCGGAGCCGCGTTGGAAGGCCATCCCGATGCACGCAACGACCGTAATTCGGCGTCTTTTTATGATGGTAGCCACCGGGTAAGTAGTATCCAGAGCGTCATGCGTTGTAAGGATGGCACGCTGCACAAAGCCCGCGCCGATGCTTGCCGTGGTCATGACGAGAAGCCGAAATAATCATAGGCATTGTTGACGCGTGTTGAAGGCGTCAATGGTAATTGCACTGATATATAAATTTAGAATATCTGTTATTGGCTAAATAAAGCAGACAAGCATGCTGCATCGCCATATAGTTACACCTGTCTCCTCCAACACCTCCTAAGGTTTGGATTCAGCCCGCAACCGCAAGGTGAGCGGGCTTTTTTTTGTCCCTACGGCTTGCATCGTGGTTTTGCGCTGACGCCGATCAATGCAGCACAAGTTTCCTGCCTTGTTGTGAGCAGAGCAAAAAAATCCATACGAATCAAATAGATAAGCCGCCAGCTAAAAGGTTATCAACAGGCTTGCGCACAATTTTTGTGGGTAACTTGCCAGGGGCGGCATCTTTGGATTCTTTGCCGAGAAGTTCGAGGCGCGGCAGAATGGCCCTGCATTGTTGCGAGCATGGCAAAAAAATCGATATAAATCAAATAGATAGCTGGCCAGTCAGAAGGTTATCAACAGGCTTGCTCACAATTTTTGTGGGTAACTTGCCGGGTAAAAGCTGACCAGATCTGCTGTAAACCATGCTGATCAGCCATGAATACGCGGTTGTGAGCAGCGCAATAAAATCCATATGAATCAAGTAGATAGCCTGTCAGCTAAACGGTTATCAACAGGCTTGCGCACAAATTCTGTGGGTAACTCGCTTGAACACCGCAACCTTGTATTTGTCGCGCACAATAAAAAGCCCCGCAATGGGCGGGGCTAGTGGATTCGCGTAGCAAGTGCGCTATTAGAAGCGCAGGAACGAGCCGCTCAGGCGTTTGTATGGAGAAGTCCAGATGGTCAGGACTTTCTCGATCCAGCTTGGGCCCGCGTTGAGTGCGCTGTCGGTGGCGTGGAAATAGTTGTCAGGACGTGCTTGCGCTTGCATCGAACGTGTCGACATCGGGAGTGGAGGAGAGATACTGGCCATGATTTTGCCTTTCAATTAGTCGTCTTTGTTGCAGTGCAGTATAGGCAATCTCAAATAACTAAGCCAATTTCGGTTTTAGATACTCGCCATATGATTTATGAATATCAAGCAGATGGAGGACATTCTTGGGATGTTTGCGATGCGCCGGAGGCATGACCAGATTGTGTGTGCCGCGCCAGATTTGGAGGGAATGAACAGGGGCGCGTCAATCGCTAAAGTGCTGCTTTTATGCTAGAACCTTATAAGCATATAGCTAACATATTGGCAGCCGACAATTTTCGTGCTGTAATGCAGCAAGCCACAGCATGGCTATATGGAGTCGGGCGCGGCGATCAATTGTGTCGCCACCGTCATTCTTGCTAGATGTAACTTCACTGCGTTCGAAACGGAGAAAACCATGAAAAAACTCTCAGGCCTGGCCTTGCTCGCTTGCTGCTTTATTTTTAATCCAGCATTTGCGGAAAATGCGCAGCAAAGTAAGATGGCATCGTGCAACAAGGATGCCACTGGTAAAACCGGAGATGATCGCAAGGCTTTCATGAAAAGTTGTCTGAGTAGTAAGCCTGCCGCCGCCGCACCGATGAGCCAACAAGAAAAAATGAAGTCGTGCAATGTTGACGCTACCGGTAAGAAGGGCGACGATCGCAAGGCGTTTATGAAGCAATGCCTGTCAAAGTCGAACGGCTAAAGCGTTTCTTCACAAGCGGCGATCCAGTCGCAAGCAGAAAGCCTCGCTTATGCGGGGCTTTTTTTTGATTTTCATTTTGTTACCAAATTGCCGTGTTGGTACGGGAATTAATGTTTATCATGCGGAGTCGAAACAAAGCACGCATTTTTAAGGAAAACCAGATGAAAAAATTAGCGCTCACCCTGACTCTCGGCCTGGCCTGCGTCGTAGCCCAAGCTGCCGACTGGCAATCCGTTGGATCCAGCGATACATCCGAGCTCAAACTGGATCAAGCATCGATCAAGGAAAACAAGGGTATCCGCGAAGCCTGGTCAATGTGGAATTTCAAGGATGCGCGCAAGAACGAAGGCGATCCAAAATTCCCTACTTTCCATTCATATCAAGATTTCACGCTATACAACTGCAAGGCCAAGACATTGCGTCTGGCAGGTGAAGTGCTGTACGCCGAACTCGACGGCGCCGGCGCCAAGCTGGACCACAGCGATGCGCTGAAGAACTCGCCATTCACCAAGCCCGCAGCAGGCTCAGTGGCCGAAGTCATGATGAATTTCGTCTGCGCGTTTCCTCTCGCCGGCAAATAATCAAGCTATCAAATCGCAATATGCGTGGACCGTTGCGGCCCGCGTGCCGCAATGCCGGGGAAGTGGCGAGTCTCCCTAACTCGCCGAAATGGCTTTGACAGGGCAGCTGTTATGCTTGCTGTAGGCGCGGTCAAGTCGTCTGCTCTTTTCAGGTATGCTTCCGTCACCAATAGTGATTCACGACGCGGAACGAGGTGCGAAATTCCCGCACCGGTTGTATATCCAATCCTTTGCTGTAGCGAATCTGTAGCACTCGTATTCTGCTGCGCCTGTATCCTCCAGAGTTGTGCAAACTCGAAGACAAACTTGATCATGAAAAAACAATACATCGCCGTATTCGCACTATTGGCCGCAACAATGATTTCCGCCGCATCGGCCCAGGAAGGGACGCCGCGAGTATCGCTGGATAACGCAAAGCCTCCTGCATCCGAGGAGTGCAGGCGACTGCAAGACCGCATCGATGAACTCAACCGAATGGATGACGAGCGGCTTGCCCGCGGCGGCAATAACGAGCGCCAACTCAGTCCGGTGCAAACCAAGGAATGGATCAGCAAGGAACGCAAGGACGCGCAGACCAAGATGTTTTTTGCGAAATGCCAATAGCGCCGACTTGTCGTAGTTAGTTGCTATGCCCAACGGCCTTGTTCGAGCGTGTATGCTTGGGCAACAGAAATCTGTCCCAGCATTCTTGCAGTCTTTGCTATACTCACGCCCAAGTCGTTGGGTACGTTATTTCGACCTATCGAGTTTGATATGAAATGCTATGGGCGCTTGATTTGAAGTAAGCACTCTTCGCATTTCTGTTCCAGTCCTCGCCATAGTTCAAGGGGACATTCCTTAAGTAATTACTGACTTTGCGGTCCGCTCGTATCAATCCTGTATCAGCCACTCCCCAAATTAGCCCAAAATCAACAGTATGAGAAGTACTTTGACGCTTTTCTATTGCTTGTAAAGGCGGGTGAGTTTTCTCCCATTGCGGCCGACAAAAACGATCTAACCACGCAATTGCGCATTCCGGTAGAGTTGAAACTCCGCGCGGGTATCCGATGGTGGACTAGCCAGCCCTTGGCTATCAGCATCGCTAGGTTTTCCGCTGTGCGATCTCCGTTTCGACGACACTTAGGCGCGCTTCCAACTCAGCGGTCAACTTGTATCCCTTACGAATTGTAGAGACTCTTTGTACGGCGTCTTCTTCTGCTCCACGAGTCTCGCCGAGAATCTCCGCTACGAGGACTTGTATATCTACCCAATCTGGATGGCTAGACGCGAGGCCATCGGCAATCTCAAACGCAATACGATGCTCCTTCTTTAGAAGAAAACACATCGCAAGGTGGCGCGTCGCCTGCGCGTGACCAGCAGCGACGATTGAGCCGCCACAACAGCTATCGCTCAATGCGTTATACAGCGGATTTTGATCACCGCCATCTAGATCGATTGCCACTAGGACACAGACGCCCACGTAGTCGTGGGTATCGACGAGATTTTTCAACGTGGTCGTCTTTGACTTATTGGCATCATCATTGAGATGCGGCAAGCATAGGGACTGGATCTGACGTTGAAGGTCAGCATAGTTGTCTTTAAACGGAGAGGACAGCGATCCAATTCCCGGTCCGCTGAGGATGCTAGCAAAAGCGAGTAGGCTTATAAGTAGCTGCGACGACGACATGGATGTAGTCAGAGAATCTACAAAAGGACCATACTCCACCCTCACGTGTCCGCGATGATTCATCCTATGGATCCCTTCGGTCTTCACGAACGTCTTGTAGCGAGCAAGTGTCGCATCGAGGCGAATAGGCCAGCTCTTGGAACCAGCACATTCTGCGAGGAAATTATCTACTGACTCGTGCGGAGCACTGCCGATTTCGCCGAGTACGTGACAGACCAACAATCGCCTTGGCGCCGGAGCGCCTTCACCATAACGGACGAGGATCTCTGCGAGCGGGTATGGCCAGCCGCTGCGGCAGGAAAGGATGAGTTCAAGGATACTCCTGAAGTCTGAATCTGAACGCTGCTCGGACAATGTTGCCGCGAGAAACTGGTGCGCCTTTCGAAACTCGTGCTTTGACAGTCGATGTCCCGTTCCAAAATGCTCGACTTCGTCGATCGTCTCCATCGGCTGCGAGCCTTGAAATGCATTCCAAAAAAATTGCCTCGAATCGCCTCTTTGCGCATCATCACCGTCGAGCCACCGGACAAGATTCTTGCGATAGGCTTCTTCGTCGTTAATTGGCGGGAGTTCTTGCGGCGGTTGGATGATGACATTGTCGCCAGCAAATGGGACAGACATTCCGCCACCAGCAGTAACACCATATATGCGCTGACCATCGGCAGCATACGTCCGCAAAAACAGAATGCTGCGACATGCCTTCATGAACGAGGCACTGACGCGTTCATAGAAGCTAAGTCCTTGGCTCAGATCGTAGGAGTCTAGGATCGCAACGAGCGAAGGCACGGTATAAGTATCGTCAATTTCGAGATGGGCTCCAATGACGTCGCGAACATCGCGTGCCGTTTGGAGTTCGGTCTGGAAGTTCGAGGCAGCAACAAAGTCATCGATCGAAGCGGAAGACTGACCACTCACCCTGATGAGTTTGTTCAATCCTTCCATTTCTTGGGGAGCCCCCGCCGCAACCGGGCGGGTCACAAGGCAATCGCAGAAGCTGACAATGTCTGTGACGATCCGCGCCCTGAGGATGCGAACGATCGACGGATGAGCAACGAACTTTGCGAGGAGGTTTCTCTGAATGGAGACCCAACGACGTATAAGCGCGAGCTGAGCGGCCCGCGCATGCACTGGCGTCGTATTTAGCGAGGCAGTCGTATTGCTTCGGGTCATTGCTAACGAGTCCGCTCCCATTTCAACCCAGTTACTTTGATCGTTTATGCGTTGGTACTGGCGAAGCGCTTCAACCACGCTTGGATCGGCAAGTTCTGCCGGGGACGTGTAGGTAGCGAATCCGGGCAGGTTAAGGGCCGTTAGACTTTCGTAAACCTCCCGCGCCCCTTCCACAAAAAAACCGATTTTTATAATCTCAATGTCGTTCCAGAGTTCTATCCGCTTACCAAAGTCAAAGTCCTGTACATGCGCGCCGAGCCGATTTCTGGAAACTTTGAAATATTCAACGAAGACGTTGGCGTAATCTTCCTTCTTCTTGTGGAAGTTGCGTATGTCGTAGCCTGCATTTTTGAGCGGCTTCCGCAGACCCCGCGCATGTTCAATAAAATTCTCTGTTCGCACAAGAATGTGACGAGAAAGGGTACGCGCAACGAAAGGGTCGCTGGCATGCGTCGCGAGATGAAATGCAACGTGCATCTCATCAACGAGGAATTTTAACTTCTCGACTCGATTTGCTATCACTGAACAGCCCCCGGTATGTACGTTTCTCACAAAGTAAGTGCTACGGCCCTGGCATCCCGCTCTGCTCATGGATAACCGTGAGATCGTTTGCGTATTGAATTCTACGCGTCGGAGCCGTGTATTGGCTCATCGAAACTTAAACCAGAGTGCTTTGTGCTGTCCGCTTACGGCAATTAAACAGTCCTTGAACTAGGCTATGCAAAAGTCGGAAGAGGGGCGTTTGCTGCCCGTCGCAAATCTCATCGGTCGTTCATGCACGGACCGTAAGGTCAGTGCGCCACAGCGCAGCGGCAAATTTGCAACCAGCGCCCGCAACAACGTTAGCGAACAACCTAAAGTTGCTTATAAGGCAATAAATTCGTGGCTTTTGTTGCCTGTCGCTAATATAAAGTACCCCTCGGGAAAGCCATAACCTTTATAACCTTTTTTGGAAAGCGGCTGAAAACCCTTGCGGCATAAGGCTTTGCAAGATTCAGCAAACTATAACCTCGGCATAACCTTGGCATAACTAGGTTATAAAGTTAAAAATAATTTCTATAAAAATAAATAATTATATAAATCAATGACTTAAAGTCTGGTTATGTTTTAGGTTATCAAAAGTTATAGTTCAACCATAACCACCTAAAGTTATATAAATCAATGGCTTACGGAGCATAAAATCGTCTGGTTATAAAGGTTATGCTTTCCCCGAGGTCAAACCTGAAATTGGTTTTCCATCGTCCACACCAGAACCCATTTTTACCCCTTAGCGTGCGTCGTTTTGCGTCACTTTTTTGCGACGTATTTGTGCCCTTCGACGCCAGGTTTTTCCTATGTGCGTCATTTCAAAAAATTTGAGTCGAAACCGCCCAATTTAGCGGGCAGGCGTGGCGGGGGGATGACTGCCGCGCCAGCCTCGTTGTTGTTGCCTACGCACCACAATTAGTCCGCCGAACAAGTACTTTCCAATTCCGAGATGAGCCTGGAGCGGAGCCAGGTGTTGGGGTAGTTGATAGTTAAAAAGAACTCATATTCTAGTGCATTGTAGTTGGCGCAGGTTGTGAGGGGGAAGCCGCGGAGGGCGTAGCCCGTAGCGGCTTCCCCCTCGATTAAACTCCGCACTCGGACTTCGATCATGCCGCGTCGTCTCTTGCGTAGCGCCAGACGTCCCTGAATTCGCGCACCTCCATGGCGACGTCGTCCATCAACTGTTCGCGAGCCCGGCGCACTGAACGTGCGGCATCGATGTCAGTGACACTGCGGGCTTGCTGGATCAGGCTGTCGATCGTGATGCCATCTCGCAGGAAGCTGCTCGCGTTAGGCAGGCTAAGAAGCTTGTCCAGCGGGGTCATGACGTCCTCGTGCCGATGAATCCGGCGTGTACGTCCGGGCTTGCTGGGATCTGGCACCTCGGTGCCGAACAAGCACGGCCGGTGACGATTCAGGAACGGATTCAAATACCTGGAACAGAAGGTATTAAACTGCTCGGCGCGTTCGGCTGGGACATGCGAGTAGCCGAACTGGCGGCGCACGATGACGCCGTTTTTTGCCTCTGCCAGGGCGTTGTCGTTGCAGTGTCGCGGGCGTGACCGGGTGAAATCGATCTGTTGCTCTTCAAGTAATTTTGCGACATCGTAATTGACGTATTCAAAGCCGCTGTCCGAATGAAAGCCCTGGATCGTGAAGGGAAACTGCGCCAACATTTCGCGTAGTACCGGCACCATGTGTTCGCGCCTCAGGGTTGGCACGCTGGCGACGACCTCCCATTGCGTGACGCAGTCCACGGCGTTGATGTGGTATAGCCCACGGCGGCCGTGCAGATTGCCCTGGTGGACGCTGTCGATGCGAATAAAGCCGGGACGGTTCTCTGGCCTGGGTGCTCGACGTGCTGCAATGGTTGCGCCACTTGGGTCGCTGCGGGTCTTGGTCTGCACAGTGTGGCGTGCGCGATATGCCTCAGAGCGTCGCAGATTGTAAAGGTGCGACGGTGACAGATGCTGCAGACGGACAAAACGCTCATCACCATAGATTGCATACATGCGCCGCAATACGGCCACGGTGGCCGGTCCTGAGAGCCGGCCGTATTCGCGTTCGACCTCGGCCAGTGCATCAAGGTCGGCGTCGGTGTAACGCCGGGCGAAGGCGTTTGAAGGCGTCCGGCGTAGAAACAGCAGGCGCTTGCCGTGAAGCCACCGCTCTACGAGTCGTGTAACGTGGGCGCGGCTAAAGCCGCTGAAGCGGCGCAGATAGCTCAATAGCAGTCCGCGGTCTTGGCGCTTGAGTTTCCCGTAGCCGAACCGGGTCAGAACCGATTCAATCCATTCACAACGGGCTAGCGAATCTTCTGTAGGCGTGAATTCCAACGTCTCGGTGCCGTCGAGGATGGCACGTAGTTGCTCTATGGTACGTATCTTGGTTTCGTTCAAGTTGATGATCATCCATGAATCATCAACCACCGTGACGAGTTCGCCGCCCATCG
The DNA here is from genome assembly GCF_044745265.1 of Collimonas sp. NPDC087041. Classification (NCBI taxonomy): domain Bacteria; kingdom Pseudomonadati; phylum Pseudomonadota; class Betaproteobacteria; order Burkholderiales; family Oxalobacteraceae; genus Collimonas; species Collimonas sp. NPDC087041. The sequence goes on along the minus strand of NZ_JBIUZX010000003.1, from coordinate 420,920 downwards.
GCAAACCGTCTTTCCGAACCCAGATTTGTGCTCAGGCTCACCTTCCGTTGGAAATGCACTTTCGATCTGGGCTAAAACCCTCGCCCAGGCTCATGTGCCGTTGTACAACGCTAACAGTGAACGATTGCAAAATTTAATAAAACGGCAACACTTAACAATTAATTCCTCACTACACTCTTTCTTCCAATGCAATAAAAAGAAAGAAAGCTGTAGACATGGGGAAGTTCGTTCAACGTAAGCGGCAGTATTCTTCGGGCCTTGCCAAGCGCATTGGCCTGACTTTGCTATTGGCTGGCACCGCCCACAGCAGCAGTGCACAGACTGCTCCGCTGCCGGATCTGGAAGAGTTGCGGCGTCGTGACCCCAGTGTGCAAACGCCGTCGAGCGAAGAGCAACGGCGTCGTGATCAGGCCGATTTGCAGGAACGTCAGCGACAATTACAAGCGCCTAACGTGAGCCTGGAAGACAAGGCCGCAGCTGAAGCGCTGGAAGGCTTGAGCGTCCCCAGCGAATCTCCTTGCTTCACCGTCCACCAGTTTGTCCTTGAGGTTCCCCCTCAATTATCGCCTGCCGTCCATGCGCTGGGTGCAAGCGATCTTCCGTTCGATAACTTCCGCTTTGCCCAAGACTACCTACGCCAATACGACGGCGCCTGTATTGGTAAAGGCGGCCTGAATCTAATCGTCAAGCGTCTGACCAATCTGATTCTGCAACGCGGCTATAGCACGACACGGATTGGCATACCTGAACAAGACCTGACTGGCGGCGTGTTGACGCTGGTATTGGTTCCTGGCGTCATTCGCGCAATCCGCTTTTCTGATCCGACCCTGTACGGCACCTGGCGCAGTGCATTCCCGACTGGTCCCGGCCAGTTGCTCAACCTGCGCGACCTGGAGCAGGGATTGGAGCAGATGAAGCGCGTGCCTAGCCAGGATGTCGATATGCAGATTGTTCCTGGTGACGTGCCTGGCGAGAGCGATGTCGTGATTCAGGTCAAACGCAGCAAGCCGTGGAAGCTGACCGGGACGTTTGACGATAGTGGCGCCAATGGCACCGGCAAGCTGCAGGCAGGGTTGAATCTGGCGGTCGACAATCCTTTGGGGCTGAACGATCTATTCAACATCGGCATCAATACCGATGCACAGCGCAAAGCCGGTCAACGGGGCACCAATGGCAACAACGTGTATTACGCCGTGCCTGCCGGATATTGGAATTTTGCGGTATCGGGAAGTACCTATGATTATCACCAAGAGGTAGCTCAGGCAAGCCAGACCTTTGTGTCGAGCGGGAAGTCGCGTAATCTGGAACTTAAAATCGCCCAGCTGTTCCAGCGCGATCAGGCACAAAAGAATAGCTGGCAGTTCCGCGTCGGCAAGCGCTGGAATCATGCTTACATCGAAGACAGCGAAATCGCGGTGCAGGAACGTAACACCACATTTGCCGAACTGGCCTGGGTGCACACGCATTACATCGGTAACGCTCAGCTCGATCTGACGGTCGCTCAGAAGTGGGGTGTCAACTGGCTCAATGGGCAGACGTATGCCCGCAATTTGTCGGGGCAAGAAGATCCGAGCACCAATAATCTCCACTACAGCCTGCAGACGGTCGATGCGACCTTGAGCGTGCCTTTCCACATTGCCAGTCAACCGTTGACCTACATCGGAACATTCCGTGGTCAGACGACACGTTCGGCGCTCTACCTGGCAGATCAATTCAGCATTGGCAATCGGTACACCGTGCGCGGCTTTGATGGCGAGCTGACGCTGGCCGCTGAACGCGGCTTTTATCTGCGCAATGAATTGAATCTGCCAATCGCCAACAGTGGCCAGTCCGCGTATGTCGGCCTGGACTACGGGCAGGTATATGGACCCAGCGTCGGAAACCTCCTTGGCAACAAGCTGGCCGGTGCGACTGTCGGTCTACGAGGCGGCCTGTTCGGGCTGACCTACGACGTGTTTTCCAGTTGGACGCTATACAAGCCGCAAGGTTTCAATACGGCGATGCCGGCGGTCGGCTTTAACCTCGCTTACCAATATTAACCATTTAGAAATAGAGAATAAAAATGCACATCATTCATCAAAAAACTGTTGTCTCTCAACTGACTAAGGTCGCCAGCTTGCTGATTCTAGGTGCATTGAGCGCCTGTGGCGGCGGAGGAGACAATGGAAGCAGCACTACTAGTACCGGTACAGCCGCGCCAGTTGTCGCACCTGTCACGGCACCTGCAGTTACTCCTGTGGTGAATACCCTGCCCTTTAAGCGTATGGGATTTGACTTTAGCACTACGGGGATAACGCAAGGAACCGATTTGGGAGCGACAATTGATGCCTCCGCCAATATGACTTTTGCGCACCAATCCGCGGGTTCTCAGGATACTGGTCCAAACATTAATTTCACACTCCCATCTGGATTGCCGGGTGGCAGCGTCGTAGCAAGCAATCTCTTTTCTATCAATAATGTCGCGGCGGATAAGAACATCAGAATATTGTCGCCGAATGCAACCAAGTTTGTACAAAACGTCGCTTGGCGCAATAGCGACGATCCGACTGTGGTCGGTTTTGATTTGGCCGGTTATGTGACTGATCTGACCGCCGTGACATGGCCTGCTGCAGGTACAGCGACTTATACAGGCACGGCCTTTCAATACACGATAGAAAGCACTAACCCACCAGGTCCCGTAATCAATGCGCGCGCTCTGTACTCATCAAATGTTGTTGCGACCGTCGACTACGCAGCACAAAAAATCACCATTGTAGTTGCCGGTAATCCTGTGCTGATCGAGAGCAGCGGCACACCATCCGTTGTTGATCCGAGCAAATTTGCAAGCACATTGACATACACAAATGTGAATTATGCGGCGTTGTTGTCTGGCTTCGACAGCGGCCCGTTGACGAGTGGTTTGGGGCTCGGGGGCGGCAGCAACATGTTGCGGTTCTTTGGTCCTAATGCAGAAGAGTTTGGTGCAGTTTTGCAGTTCGGTGGTTATCTGAACTCGAATCTAGCGACTCAATTCATTGCTTTGGCCTTGCACAAACAGTAACCAACATTGAGCCATGCGTGGCTTCTCACCAACATGAGATGTTGGTAGCGATGCAATCTGATACTTAGTCTTTATTTGCCCTGGACGAATTATGAATACCCAAAATTTCCGCGTGATTTTCAACAAAAATCGTGGCCTGTTCATGGCCGTCGCCGAGAACGTCTCCAGTCAGGGCAAAGCATCGGGAGCCGGTAGCGCCTTTGCGACCACCACCACGCCTCTACTGCGCTTCGCACACATGGCAGTGACGGTGGCGATGCTCTTTGGCGGTGTCACGCTTGTCTCAGCCCAGATCGTCGCCGATCCTAATGCTGGCAGCCGCCGCCCATCCGTTGGCGTTACCGCCAGTGGTATTCCGCTGGTGAATATTGTTGCGCCTAACGGCGCTGGGGTGTCGCACAATCAGTACAGCATTTTTGGGGTAAATAATTCTGGGGCGATTTTAAATAATTCTAACGTTATCTCTAATACCCAACTCGCAGGGCAAGTGCAGGGTAATGCGAATCTGAAAAATGGTAGTGCATCGGTGATTTTGAATGAAATCACCAGTACAAATCGGGCGGTCATAGGCGGCACAATTGAGGTGGCCGGTCAGCGTGCCGTGGTGGTGATTGCCGATCCCAACGGTATCACAGTAGGTGGCGCGGGAACAACGGCGAGTTATATCAATGTATCACGTGCCATTCTGACGACAGGCACACCGGTGTTGGCTGCCGATGGCAGCCTTAGCACGTTTCACGTCACTGGCGGCGATATCCAGATCGGCAGTGCAGGCCTGAACGCTACCAGTACCGATACCCTGGATCTCATTTCGCGCAGCATTGCCGTCAATGGTCCGGTATGGGCCAACCAGCTCAATGCGGTCGTGGGAACAAACGAGGTAAATTACAACGGTTTGGGCATCAAAGTGCTGCAAGGCGATAACAACAAACCGGCCTTGGGGGTGGACATTGCCTCTCTTGGCGGCATGTATGCCAATAAGATCTACCTGTTAGCCAATGAGAGTGGTGTTGGCGTGAGAAGCCTGGGCAATATCGCCTCCAGTGCGGGCGATCTGAATCTGGACAGTCAGGGCAAGATCACGCTTGCCGGTCCAGTGAGCGCCACGGGTCAGGTGACGATACACAGTCATGACGGCATCGTCAATAGTGGCACAGTCTACAGCGGACAAGCAGCACAGCTATCGAGCGACAATCAGATCGCCAATACCGGCACGGTTGCCGCACAAGGCGACCTGACACTGTATGCCGGCAGCATTGCCTCAACGGGCGTGCTGGGTGCTGGTATTGATGCCGCCGGCAAAGCCACACAGAACGGCAACCTATCGTTGATTGCGGCGGGTAATCTGAGCGCCACAGGGCAGAACACAGCCGGCACCAATGTCGGCATCAACGGCGCCAGCGTGGATTTGTCGCATGCACAGACCAGCGCTGGCGGCACGGTCGCAGTCACGGCCCGTAGCGGTGATATTGACCAGACTGGCGGTAATCTGCAATCGACGGGTGCCGCGACCCTCAGCGCCAGTGGCGCTGTAATCAACGATCAAGCGGTTGTCAATGCCGCACAGCTGTCATTGACTGCAGACAGCCTCAGTAATCAGGGCGGCCAACTCATTTCTGCCGGTGCCGGGAATCTGAATGTGACCGGTGCAGTGTCGAACAGGCAAGGCGTGCTGCAAGCTGGCTCTGCGTTGACCGTGCAGGCCGGCGCCATCGACAACAGCGCAGGCCGGATCACCTCGCTCGATACGAGCGGTTTGACGCTGACGACTACTGGCCAATTGACCAATGCGGCGGGAACGACTGCAGGGGGGACTGCGGGCGGCGTCATCGGCGGCAATGGCGACGTTTCTGTGACGGCTGCCGGTGTGTCCAACAGCGGTCAGATCAGCGCCGGCAACAATTTATCGACAACCGTCAGCGGCGCGTTAGATAACAGTGGCGGTAACCTGTCGGCAGGACAGGCGTTGCAAGTCAATGCGGCCAGTGTCAAGAACGCTACCGGGATAATCAATGCGTCGACCGTTGCATTGACGGCGCCGCAACTCGATAATTCGCACGGTAAAATTACTGCGGACCAGCTGACGATCCACGCTACCGACCTGACCAATGAAACGGGGCAAATCGCCCAATTCGGTACAGGCACCAATGTCATTGCTGTTGCCAATGCGCTCGACAACAGCAACGGCGGTGTGCTTCAGACCAATAGCGCCGATCTGACCTTGACCCCGCAGACGCTGAACAACGCCGGCGGTAGCATTGCCCTGGCAGGTAGTGGAACGTTGACGGTCAGCGCTAGTAACGGCGTGTTACAGAATCAGCAAGGCAGCATCGGCGGTAACGGCATCACCAATGTGAGTGCGCTTTCGATTAACAACCAGGGCGGCAGCATGTTTGGTCAGAAAGCGACGACCATTGCCGCTACTCAGGGCGACATCGACAACAGCGCCGGCGGCTATCTGGGCGGCAGTCAGTTGACTGTGAATGCGGCAGGGGCCGTCAACAATACCGCCGGTAAAATCGAAGGCACGCAATCGGGCCTCACGGTCAATGCGAACAGCCTTTCTAATGCTGCAGGAACCGTACAAAGCCTCGGTGGCGCGCCGCTCTCAATTACGGCAGCGCAAGGCATCAGTAACGGTGTCGCCAACGGCGTCGGCGGCTTTATCGGTAGTGCTGGTGCCGCTAACATTAACGCTGGCCCGGTCGATAACACCGGCGGGACATTGTACGCAAAAGATGCGTTGTCTCTGCAATCGAATGGTCAGCTGACCAATTCCTATGGCGTCATTCAAAGCGGCGCAGACCTATCAGCCATTGCTACGGGTGCCGTAGACAACGCCAACGGTCGTATCGAGGCCAATGGCAGCACAGCGACGATGACGGTCTCCGGCGCCAGTGTGGATAACACGTCAGGCCGGATTGCCAACAGCGGGACAGGACTAACGCAGATCAACGGTGGCAGCCAGATCACCAATACCAATGCGGCCAATACACCCAATATGGGCACCATCGGCGGCAATGGCGACCTGACCCTGACCAGTACGAATCTGGACAATAGCAGTAACGGTCAAGTCATCGCCGCCGGGAATTTAACGTTAAATACCAGTAATAGCGTCAACAACAATGCCGGTAACGTCTATGCGGGTCAGAGCCTGCAACTGAATCAGGCGGGCGCGGCAGTGACCAATGTTGGCGGTCGTATCACCGCCGGCGGCCCTGTCAATGTGAGTGTCGCCAGCTTCTCGAATATCTTTGGTCTGCTTGCCACCAACGCCGGTGGCGACATTGCACTGGCCACCAGCGGCAATCTCGATAATACGGCCGGGACCATCGCCAGCGCTCATAATCTGACACTGACGGCGCCGACGCTGGTCGGCAATGGTCAAGTTGTGGCCCAACAGGATGCCGTCATCAGTCTGCAGGGAGATTACGCCAATGCCGCCGGCAACCTACTCACCGCCAACCGCGACCTGACATTGTCGACCACGGGAAATCTGACCAATACCGGCAATCTGGAGGCAGTACGCAATCTGACCTTAAATGCGGCCAATGTCGATAATCAAAGCAGTGGCTTGATGAATGCGGGCAATGGCGAGACGGTCATTCATTCGTCCAATGCGATCACCAATACAGGCCGCATCTACGGCAACGATATTGCGTTGGGCGCGCAGACGCTGACCAACGATGTCGATACGACGACCAATCAGGCCGGCGTGATCGCTTCGCGCAATACGCTGCAGATCGGTGCGCAGCAGATCACCAACCGCGAACATGCGTTGATTGAGAGCCTGAGCGATATGGCCATGGGTGGCGCGCTCGACGCCAACAACAATGTGACCGGCAGCGCCGCCAGTATTTTAAACAGTTCGGCGACCATCAATTCCGGCGGCGCGTTGACGCTGCAGACGGCGTCGCTGTTGAATCAGAATAATCACTTTACGACGATCCAGCAGATCGACCCGACCCAAACCACGCAGGTGACTGAATATGCGCAGTGGGCGGCGCCCACGACCTGGTACACGCCGAGTCAGGTCACCTGGAGCGACAGCGGTGATGGTGGGATTGTGCTGGTGACACCGGATGGCAACCGCTTCGAGAAATTCTATAAGAGAGACTATACGCAGACGGTCGCTAAAACCGTGGTCACCAGCAGCGATCCTGGTCAGATCAGCTCAGCCGGTAACATGACCTTGTCCGGTAATGTGACCAACGATAAGAGCACCATTATTGCAGGCGGGACTCTGGGCGGCATGGTGGGCAGTATCAATAATATTGGTGCGACCGGTTCCATCGATACGGTCGACCACATGACCGCCGGCGAGAATTACTACCATTGGGTGAGCGGCCATCCGCATCAGAATTACTACACGTATGACAATAACGGCGCGGCTTATGATGTGAATCTGCCATCGACCCCATTGGCCCTGCAGGTCTGGACCGTGCAGCAGAACACGCAACCAGTGACCGGCCCGAACCAGGCGGTCGGCAATGGCGTCGGCGGCAGCGCCTTGCCGAGCGTGGGCGCTCTCCAATTGGGCGCTAATCAGTCAGGTCTGACAACGGGGGCTGCCAATGCCAATACGGTAGGTAAAGCCAGCGGCACGAGCAGCAGTCATCAGACTCTCGGGACGTCTCAAGCGCCGTTGCCGAATCTGGTCTTGCCGAATAACCAGCTCTATACCGTACATACGCAACCGAATCAGCCGTATCTGATCGAGACCGATCCGAAATTTACCAATTACGGCAATTTCCTCTCCAGCGACTACATGTTAGGTCTCTTGGGCGTCAATCCATCCGCCACAGAAAAGAGATTAGGCGATGGTTTCTATGAGGAACAAACCGTTACCAACCAGATCGCTCAATTGACGGGTAAGCGCTTCCTGGATGGCTATGCCAGCAATGAGGATGAATATAGGGCGCTGATGGACTCTGGCGTGGCGACGGCAAAACAGTTTCAGCTCACGCCCGGCATTGCGCTGACCGATGCGCAGATGGCAGCATTGACCTCTGACATCGTCTGGATGGTGTCGACCGATGTGACGTTACCGGATGGCACGCATACGCAAGTGCTGGCGCCGGTGGTGTATCTGACCCGAGCAGACGCCAGCGACATTTCGCCGACTGGAGCGCTGATATCGGGTAAAGATATTGATTTGAAGGTGAACGGTACGTTGCAAAACGGCGGTACGCTGCAAGCATCGAACAACATGATCATCCAGGCAACGGATATTGCCAATACCGGCAATATCCGCAGTACCGGGGCCAATGGTGCGACCATTCTGGTCGCACAGAATGACGTGTTGAACAATGGCGGCAGCATTTCCGGTCACCGTGTCGGTATTCTAGCCGGACGTGATGTGACGATGAGCACTGATGCCATCTCAGCGACCAGCGTGCAAGGGACTAACACGGTGCTGGGATCTGTTGCTAGCGTCACCGCTGATCAATTGTCGATCCAGGCTGGACGCGATATCAATCTGGCTGCGGTGAACGTCAATACCACGGGTGATGCGGCGCTGTCGGCTGGACGTGATGTGAACCTGACGGCAGTCAATACGCAAAGTACCTATAACGTCACCTACAACGCTGACAATCACCTGTATGAAAATCAGACACAGGTCAACGGCACGAGCATCAATGCCGGCGGCAAGCTGGCGCTGGTTGCTGGACAGGACATCAACGCTGCGGCGGCTTACGCCAATGCGGGCGGCCAGTTAGCGGCTGTCGCCGGACGCGATGTCAATCTCGGTACGGCACAACAGACAAGTAGCCTCGATCAGGCAATCTACACCACCTCGCATGGCATGCTGTCATCGTCGAGCAGTCGGTCCCAGAGAAATGATAGCGGCACGACAGCCGTGGGCAGCACCCTATCGGGTGACAGCGTGATCGTTCAGGCGGGGCACGATATTGGTGTGACTGGCAGTAACGTGGTTGGAACGAACGATGTGTCGCTGAGCGCTGGAAATAATGTGACGATCACCACGTCGCAGAACACCAGCAAGAGCAGTTTCAGTAGCGAAGAAAAAACTTCCGGCATGTTTAGCAGTGGCGGGATCGGTGTGACAATGGGATCAAAGGAGCAACAAGATATTCAAATAAGTCAGCAACTGACGAACAATGGCAGCACTATCGGTAGCACGAACGGAAATATCAGTATTAACGCCGGCAAGACATACACGCAAACAGGTAGCGACGTACTGGCCCCGAAGGGAGATATTGGCATTGCCGCGCAACAGGTGAATATTACTACAGCGACAGATACGATGAGCGCAAGTGAGGACACCAAGGCCAAGCAAAGCGGCCTGACTCTGACATTGACTAGCCCGGTCATTTCAGCCATACAGACTGCGCAACAGATGAATCGCGCTGCTGGGCAATCCAAAGACAAACGAATGCAAGTCTTGGCGGGTACTGCTGCGGGCTTGTCGTCGTACGATGCGTACAATGCCGTATCTGATAACCCTAGTCAGGCTGGTGGTGTTAGCGTCAGCCTGAGTATTGGCGGTAGTCAGAGTCAAAGTCATAGCGAGCAAACTAGCTCGACAGCCAAGAGTAGCAACGTTGCCGCTGGTGGTGACGTCATCATTAATGCAACCGGGGCAGGCAAGGCCAGCAATATCAATGTAACTGGCTCGAATGTCACCGCCGGCAATAACGCCACTCTCAACGCAGACGGCACTATCAATTTGCAGGCAGCACAAAGTACCGATGCTCAACATTCTACTAATAGTTCGAGTAGCGCATCTGTTGGGATTGGTTTCTCATTGGGTGGGCAGCAAAACGGTTTCACTCTGAACGTTGGGGTGTCAGGTGGTCGTGGTAACGCGGATGGCACGGACAGCACCAATGTAAATACGCATGTCACCGCAGGCGATCAACTTGCCTTAAATTCGGGTGGCGACACCAACATAAAAGGTGCTATTGCTAGCGGCAAACAGGTTACGGCCAATGTTGGCGGCAATCTCAACATTGAAAGTTTGCAAGACACGAGCGTCTATGACAGCAAGCAAACTAGCGCCGGCGTTAGCGTCAGTATCTGCGTTCCTCCATTTTGCTACGGTACCAGCAGCGCAAGCGGGAATTTTTCTAATAGTAAAGCCAGCAATAATTATCAGAGCGTCACTGAGCAATCGGGAATCAGGGCCGGCGATGGAGGTTTTATTGTGAAGGTGAATGGCAATACTGATCTGAAAGGTGGTGTCATTGCTAGCACCGATCAAGCTGTGCAAGATGCTAAAAACAGTTTCACGACAGGTACTTTGACAACCAGCGATATTCAGAACAAATCTAATGCTAGTGCCGATAGTATGGGCGTCAGTTTGAATACCGATATGCTCAGTCAAGGGAAATATGGCGCAAGTAAAGCAATTATTGGCAATGCTTTAGGTAGTGGTTCAGAATCAGGCTCCTCCTCAGGAGCAACAAAAAGTGCAATTAGTGCTGGTATCGTCAAGATCACGAATGATCAGCAACAGCAGGCCATAACTGGCAAGAATGCCGCAGAGACTATTGCAACTTTAAACCGTGATACGACAAATTCTCAAATATCGGCTCAGCGGCAAGATGTGCAAACTATGCTCCAAGAAGCGCAAGCAGCACAAACTATTAAGCAGACATTGGTTACTCAGGCGACAAAGTTTACCGATGAGGCTTACCGTACCGCCTTCCTGAAAAATGCTGATATATATGTAGTTGAGAAAGATGCCGACGGTAATGTAACGGCGCATCTGTTGTCGGATGAGGAAAAGCAAAATTTGCAGCCTGCAGCTGATAACAAAATTCACGTTGCCGATAATGGGATTTTCAACGATCTTGCTGGAGCTACAAAATACGCCGATCAACACAGTTCAGCTGGTGATGGGCCGCAGTATTTGATTCACTTTGATATAGCAGATAATGCGCTTTCCGAACTGATGATTGCGGGGTATCAAAAATATTTAGAGGGCGATGTGATGGGCTTGACGAATGCTACTCAGGAAACCAAGTCCGTCATGCAGCAATATGGAGAAAGCGGCTTGGTCCTCGATGGCCACAGTCGTGGAGCCATGACTGTGGGCAATGCAATGGAATCATTACAAAATCAACCTGATGCACAAGGTTCGTTGAGCAATACTCTTATTAATTTCTTCGGGCCAGCCTATAACGCTGTCAAAGCAGATAACATTTTGAGTAATTTGCAAAATCGCGATACGGTGACCGACCCCACTCAGAAAAATAACATGGTATTGACGTATGAAAACAATATCGCTGATCCCGTTGGGCGCTTGATTGGGGGGAATCCTGCTACAGGTGGAACTATCCCTGACGGAAGCAGCATTTTCTTTCAAGCCCTTCGGGCAGCAACAGGGCAACCTGTCACAAGCCACAATTGTTATGGAGCATCTGGAAGTGAAAGTTGCGGCAAATTCTGGCAAGACTCTCCTACAATGACCCCTGTCCCACAAGCCGTTAGACATTACTAAAAGGAAGGATTTATGTTGAGGAAAAGGATCTGCTTTTTATTACTGGCACTCCCTTTAAGTGCTTGTGCCTATAAACCATTTCAACCAAATCCCCCAATGTTTCAAACATATTTTAAAGCTGGGGTGGATGAGGAGGGGGTGAAAGTGGCAATGCGTCAATGCGGTTATTCCAGTGTGGTTGGACGGGTAGCTGGTGACACAGTGAATGATATTGCGAAGAGACAAAACTGTATGTTCGCAAATGGCTTCAAATTCCGTGATGGCTCTAAAGGTATTTGTTCATGGGCTAACGACAAAGAGAGTATTCCAGCCTGCCAGGCAGACAGATAACGATTCAATTAACATGAAAAATTGGGGACAGTAATTCGTGCGCACAAAAATGACAATAATTTTATCTGCGATGGCTCTAGCCGGCTGCGCTGGATTATACAATGGCCCATCCGCATCAGATTGTTATGGAAAAGGCCAGCCAGGATGCGAAAAATATTGGGGCGATTCTCCGAATAAAAGGCCAGTGTTAAAGCCGGTTCGACAATACCCAAGCTCCACTGACGAAAAAGCGAACTGATGCAATTTAAAGGCAATCAATGAAAATCTATTGCGCACGCATTATTCAATTTGGGGCCTTGGCTTCTATTGGCCTGGTCACTGGATGTGGAAACATTGCCACAGTGCGGTCATTTTCAACACCCTATGCAGAACCGAGCGGGGCAGGTGATGTTGCGCAGATTCGAGTTATTACGAATGGAATGGTGCGTGCAGTGCCAGGTCAATCTTGTATTAACTGGCGGTCTGCAGGCGCTGGGGTCATGGTCGCGGCACAAAAAGGCTTTGCAAATTTAAACAACCGTGATTTGCAAATTCCGAAGACTCAGTCAGAAACTAAAGTTCTTATCTCGGGCGACTCAAGTATCGCACGTTCAGAACTTCGCATTTCGGCGAACATGCCTATCACGCTTAACTTTATGAGCCAAGGGTATATATCAGGACCGAACAGATATTCTTGCCAAAAATCTTTGTCGTTTGTTCCAAAGAATGGGGAAAATTACGAGGCGATTTTTCTGGAGCAAGGATCGCAGTGCCTATCAAAAATTAGCATGATTTCGTCTAATGGCGCGGTAGCCGTGGCAGATGTTACTGTAATAAGCGACGTTAAGTTTTGCAACGCAACGGACAATTTTTAACTAGCAAAAGTTATATTCTTGGCAGATAGAATACGTTGCAGCGTTCGACATAATTGGCATTAGGAAAATTGGCGTTTGGCCATCAAGCTTATGATGACGACGAATACAACGATACTTCCTAAAAAGCGGGGAGGTCGTCATCGACTGACGATTGAGGAGATGCAATCCATTGCTGCCGAGCGAGGTGGGCGATGTTTGTCAATCAATTACGTGAGCGCAATTCTCATCTAGAGTGGGAATGTGCGGAGGGGCATCGCTGGCATGCAGTGCCAGCTCAAGTCAAGCTGGGGAAGTGGTGTGGACGTTGTCGCTACGACAGGATGCGGCACACTCTTGATCGGATGCGTGAAATGGCTGCTAGTCATGGACGGTAGTGCCATCCGATACGTACGTAAATTGCTTCGATCCGTTACGGTGGCGCTGTGCTTTCGGACACGAATGGGATGCTCCACCACGTTATATTTCTATGGGCCGTTGGTGTCGTCAATGTTATATCGACAGCGTTACAAAGCCGAAACAATGGCGTCAGCGCAAACGTGTGGGCGTTCTGGTTAGACTTTGAACTCGCGTTCGGATTTTCGCTCAGACCATGCCAGTACGTCTTAACGCCGCTTGTTCCTTGTCGTAATCGTCCCTGCAATCCACATCACAAAACAGCCTCTCATGCGCGATCTGTTCGTCGCAGAAATGACAGTGGCCGTCACTGTTGAGTGTTGGCTGCTTCATGACATCCGCTCTCGCATTCTGTAGGTCTTTTTCGATGCGCCATGCGGCGCGGTCCGCGATATCGCTCATTGCTTTTGTCCCTCTCCTGTCAGTAGTTCGTATTCGTTAAATTTCACAACCTCCATACCCAACCAGTCATTGAGTGTCATGAACTGCGACTGCAGCGGCACCAGCTCGTTGCGGGCAAATACCCGCGCCGCCGGTTCAATCGCGCCGAAGCCGCCGGTGTTGTTCGGCATGATTCCCATCAGTTGGGGTGGCACGCGATGGCCGGCCAGCACATCGTCGCGGGTGACGCCCTTGATATTAAAAAATTCGTCCTTGGCGGCCACATCGGCCACCGGCAGGATCTGGATGCCGTCTTTGTGGCCGTTCGGCGCGTACATAAAAATGTTGCGGAAATTGCCCGGCCCCTTGCTCTCGCGCATTGCCTGGCGTAGGTTGTCGACATCCTTGATGTTGGCTGCGGCATCGGTCATGTAGAGCACGAAGCCGGCGTGCGATCCGTTCTTGTAATACTTGCGCCGGAAGAGGGTGGCGGCCTCGTTGAGCCAGGCCGACTGCAGGGCGGAGAGGTATTGCGGTACGCCGTAGACCTCCTGATTCAGATCCGGGTCCATCAAGTGAAATACCGACCCTTTGTCGAACGCATATTCCTGCTGCCAACCCGCTACAAAGTAGTACGTATCGAGATCCTTACCGCGCCGCATGTACTTCGCCAGCGCATGCTTGATTTGCAGGGGCTGACCGCTACGGCTGGCACGCTTTTCCAGATAGCCGTTGCCGAAGGTCAGGAAATCGAGCACGAAGCGTTTAAAGGCATCCCGCGACAGATATTTATTCGGGATAAAGGTCGAGGCCAGAATGTTGGTTTTGAAATAAATGGCGCTGCTGTGATGGACGCTGGCGTGAAACGATTTCGCAAGACCGGCCAGGCTGACAGGCGGTTCATACCATTTGCCATTGAACCAGCACTCGAAGCAATCGAGCACCTCGCTGTGATCGAGTACCGGCGTCGGGTCGCCAAAGGTGAATGCCTCTATGCCGCCGCCGGCGTTCGGTGCTGTTGCTGCCGGCGTTGCTGCATGTGTTGCGGTGCGTTGCGCGGCGCGCCGTTGCTGCTTTCTGGTCATGATGAGTAAATCTCCATAAAGGATTGGGTATTTTCGTTGGCGCCTTCGAACGGCTCATGATCGAGCGCGTGCATGCAGGCCCAGGCCAGATCGGCGTGACCGGTTTCATCAGTACGACCGGCGTCATAGGTGACTTGTCGCCCGCTGGTGGTGATGGTTTTACGGATGGTCATGAAGGATTGCGCGATGTCGGTCCAGCCGGCATCGAATTCCAGCCGCGCTTTGCTGACTATGTTTTGCGCTTTGAGCACCATCCGGGTTTTGACTTCCGCCGAATAGTTGATCGCGGTTACCAGCGGGAAGAACTGTTTGACCAAGGGATACACGCCGATCCCCATGCCGGTCGTGTCGATGCCGATATAGGCGACGTTGTAGCGCGTCGTCATCTCCTTGATCGCCTTGGCCTGCGCCTCGAAGTCGATGCCGCGCCATTGGAAGCGCTCCAGGATGCGGAACTTGCCACCGGCGACCACCGGTGGTGCGATTACCACGCAACCAGCACTATCGCCGGTCAACGAGGGGTCGTAGCCGATCCAGACCGGCCGGTCGCCAAAGGGGCGGCTGGCGAACGGTTTGTAGTCGTCCCAGCTGACCCACGAATCGATCATGCACCGCTGCAGGGCCATCAACGGAAACACGGATTGCGTGTCGTCGATGAAGTTGCACATCAAGAGATTTTCGAACTGATCGGGGCTGTACTCGAAATTGCGCAGCTCATCGATGTCGAACAGATTGCAGCCGCCGCGCTCGGCGTCGAGGATGGTGACGATCTGGCGCCACATCTTGTCTTCACCCGTAAAGCCGCTGGACAGCTTCAAATGACTGATGTCGATATCGACCTGGTCAGCCTTCGCCCGGCGCTTGTTGAACAGTTCGCCGGTCCAGAACGGATACGCCTGGTGTGTGATCGAGGACGGTGTCGAAAAGTAGGTCTTGCGCCACTGCTTGTGCAGCGCCATGCCGGACGCGACCTTGTTGAGTTCCTGGAAATTGTGAGTCCAGAAGAATTCGTCAAAGTAGAAATTGCCGTGATAGCCCTGGGCTGTTCTCGCATTGGTCCCGAGGAAATACAGGTGGGCGCCGTTCGGCAGCACAATCGGGTCGCCGGCCAGCTCGATGCCGGCGGCCTCCTTGGCAAACTGGATGATGTACTGCTTAAAGACGTGGGCTTGGGCTTTAGACGCCGACAGAAAAATCTGATTGCGACCGGTTTCCATGGCATCGGCCAACGCTTCCCGTGCAAAGTACCAGGTAGCCCCGATCTGGCGCGACTTCAAGATGACTCGGGTTCTCTGGTCGCCGTTGCGATGCCATACCTTCTGATAGTCGAACAGGGAGTCCCTGAACGCTTCGAGCAGCTTGTCCTTTTGTTCTTCGCTGAAATCGTTCCTGGTCGGCTTCTTCTTCGGTTCGGCGTTCCGGTTTGCCAGTTTGGGATTGAGATCAACTTCATTGCCGCCTGGCGCCTCATAGCGGCGCACGCGGGCGGTCTGCACCACCTGCCGCATTAACAGGTCGATTTCCTTGAAATCGCCGCCGGTCTTGGCATCCTTGGTGATCAGTTGCACCAGGCGTGATTCCAGCGTGGCTTCGATCTTTTCTAGCGGCGTCGCTTTGTCCCATTCGTCGCGACTCTTCCAGCTTTCGATGGTCGTGCGCTTTTGCTGCAGGTGTTTGGCGATGGACGTGACGCGCCAGCCTTGCCAATACAGGTGTTTGGCAATGCGGCGTGGATCGATTTCAGTGTCGACGGCGGCAGGATTTTCTTCGATCAGTTCAGACATGCCGCAAGCGTATGCGTCGCGCGCGTGTAGCGGGGAAAGCAGAGGGTTGATATCCGGGTTATCAACCCTCCGTTTGTTGTCGCATCCCGCGTCAGGGGCGACTATGGAATCCTCAATCCAGCCATCCTATTCATCGCCATGCCAACAGCACAACCGACAGCACCCACTAAATCCAAATTTTTCCGCGTCGCCGTCGAAGGCGCTACCACCGATGGCCGTGTGATCGACCGCGCCTTCATCGAACAGATGGCCGCCAATTTCGACCCGCAGGTCTATGGCGCCCGGATCTGGGTCGAACACCTGCGCAGCACCTGGGCCGATGGCGCCTTTAAAGCGTATGGCGATGTCACGGCGGTCAAAGCGGAGGAGGTGACGATCGGCGGCGCCAAGAAACTTGCCTTGTTTGCGCAAATTTCGCCGACGCCGGAGCTGGTGGCGATGAACAAGGCGCGCCAAAAAATCTATACCAGCATCGAAATCAATCCGAAATTTGCCGACACCAATCAAGCCTACCTGGTTGGTTTGGCCGTGACCGATAGTCCCGCCAGCCTTGGCACTGAAGTGCTGTCGTTTGCCGCCCAACATCCAGAGAGTAACCCGTATGCCAGCCGCAAACAGGATCCCGACAACCTGTTCACGGCAGCGGTCGAAACTGCGCTGGAATTCGAAGACCCATTTACCGAACCCGAAGGAATCAAATTGTCCGACACCCTCAAAAATCTGTTGAAACGTTTTTCCACAAAAGCTGCGGGCGACGATGCGCGCTTCGATGAGCTGGTCGACGCCGTCGAAACCTTGGCAACCCACGCGAATGTCAGCGCCGATCAATTTGCAGCAGAGAAAACCCGCGTCGACGCACTGGAAGCAGCCTTGAAGAAGAACGCGGAGGATTTTGCAGCATTCCGCCAGCAGGTCGACACCACCGATGCGAACCCAATCCAGCGACCGGCAGCATCGGGCGGCAATGGCGCGCTGCAAACTGATTTCTAAGCGCTTGCACACGCCTATCCCTTATTGACACCATTCCCTACAGGAGCATGACCGCATGAGAAAAGAGACCCGACGCGTCTATAACGAGTACGCGCAGCGCGTGGCGCAATTGAATGACGCCGGCAGCGTGGCCGAGACGTTCAGCGTTGAACCGACTATCCAGCAGAAGCTGGAAACCCGCATGCAGGAATCGAGCGAATTCCTGAGCAAGATCAACATCATGGGCGTGACCGAACTCGAAGGCGAAAAGCTGGGCCTGGGCATTTCCGGTCCGGTTGCCAGCCGCACCAATACCGACAAGGCTGATCGTAAAACCCGTGACCTGACAAATCTGGATAATCAACGCTATCGCTGCGAAAAAACCAACTTCGATACGCACATCAAGTATCAGACACTGGACGCCTGGGCCAAATTCCCGGACTTCCAGCAACGCGTAGCGAATGTCATTTTGCAACGCCAGGCATTGGACCGCATGGTAATCGGCTTCCACGGCACCAGCGTTGCCGCTGATACGGACATTCTCAAGAATCCGATGCTGCAGGACGTGAACAAGGGCTGGCTGCAGCACTACCGTGAGCAGGCGCCCCAGCGTGTGATGCATGAAGGCAAGAACGCCGGCAAGGTTGTTGTCGGCGCCGGCGGCGATTACGCCAACCTCGACGCCGTGGTGTACGACGCGCTCACCTTGCTCGATCCCTGGTATCAGCAAGATAGCGGTTTAGTTGCCATCGTCGGTCGTGGGCTGTTGCACGACAAGTATTTCCCGCTAGTGAACACCAAGCAGGCGCCGACCGAAACGCTGGCAGCTGACATCGTCATCAGCCAAAAGCGCATCGGCGCCCTGCAGGCGGCCACTGTCCCGTATTTCCCGGATCACGCGATTCTGATCACCCGCTTCGACAATCTGTCGATTTACTGGCAGGAGGGTGGCCGTCGCCGTCGCGTTGTGGATGAGGCCAAGCGCGACCGTATCGAAAACTATGAGTCGTCCAATGACGCCTATGTGGTGGAAGACTTCGGTCTGGGCGCTTTTATCGAAAACATTGAGCTGGTGGCCTGAGATGCGTGAATTGTCTCCCGCCCAGCGTCACAAGGCCCGCGTACTGGCGGAGCTTGCCACCGCCAGCGCCGAGCCTGGCGGCCCGACCACCGGTTCGCAGTATGAGCTGCAGCTGTATCAGCTGGCCGAGGATCGGCGCCGCCTCAAAAACATCCATTCGATCAAAAGCAAGATCGCCTTGAAGGCGCAATTATTGCCGAACTATCACGCGTGGATCGACGCAGTGCTGACGGCCGGGAAGGGCGGCCAGGACGATGTGTTTACCACGATCCTGGTCTGGTCGATTGACGCCGGTGACTACAAGCGCGCCGCGCAGATGGCTGGCTATGCGATGGCGCACAAGATGACCTTGCCGGATCAATACAACCGTGACATTCCGACGATGCTGCTGGACGAGTTTTCTGAGGCGTTCCTGCACGGCAAATTGGCCGAGGACCCGGCGCAGGCGGAATCTATCCTGGAACAGATCGGCCAACTGACCGAGGGCAGCGACGTGCCGGACCAGGCCCGTGCCAAGCTGCACAAGGCACTGGCTCACGCCCAATTGCAGCTTGCCGATGGCGACGACGATAAACCTGACCTGGTCGGCCAGTCGCTGAACTACGCCCAGTCTGCCTATCGTCACCTGCAGCGCGCCCTGGAGCTGTTTCAAGGCGTGGGCGTCAAGAAAGACATTGAGATCCTTGAACGCCGCTTGAAGAAAGCGGAACACGGCTAAACGAGCACCCCCTGGCGCACGGCGGCGCGGGTCGATTACCGATGCTTGTCATGAAGGTATGACGCCCGCCCACCGCCGTTTTTTTGGAAATACCACTATGAGTTTTCTTGCTGTCGAACCGTCGACGCCCTCTGCACCACAACCGTCTGCTTCTCCCTTGGTAGAAAACGACGGCTTTTATGTCGATATCCACTTATTTCAGATGCGGGATGCGATGCGTCTGGACGGCACCGTCACCGATGTGCGGCTGCGGCAAGCGGTCATTGCCGCTATCTTGCACGTCAATGACGAGCTGCGCGAATGGAAGCTGCAGCAGGTCGCCGCTGGTTACGCGTCGCTGGCGGCTGTGCCGGCGGATCGTATTGACCGTGAGAGCGTGCTGATTGCGCACTATCGCCGTGCGGTGTATTGCACCGCGAAGGCGGATCTGATCGAGCGCTACCGTGATTTCGACAGTACGGCCTCATCGCTGTCCGATAAAAAGATGATGGAAGCGCTGGATCACGCGCCGGGTGAGCAGCGGCGTAACGCGCACTGGGCCATTGCCGACATCATCGGTCGGGCGCATTTGACCGTTGAGCTGATCTGATGCAGGTACGCGCCCAACAGCACGACACGCTTGATTTGCTGTGCTGGCGTCACCTGGGCGCTACCGCCAATGTCGTTGAGGCGGCGCTGGAACTCAATCCCGGCCTGGCCGATCACGGGCCAATCCTGCAGCACGGCTTGCTGGTCACGTTACCGGAACCCACTGCAACCCCTACTAAAACCGCCCAGGTCGTCAACCTCTGGGATTAACGAGAGAATCCGCATATGGCAGAACCTAGCACCACCACCCTTGTTGTTACCGCTGCCGCCGGCGTCGGGCTGACGACGCTGTTTCCCGGCATCGACGGCAATGCGTTGATCGGCGCCTTCGCCGGCGCCACGCTGGTGGCGATATCCAGTAAAAATTTACGCGTCCTGCAGCGCCTGGCGTATATGGCGATCTCGCTGGCGGTGGGATATTTGGCTGCACCGGAGGTCATCAATAACAGCCCATTAAAACAATCGGGCGTGGCCGCCTTTGTGGCGTCGGCTGCAGCCATTGCACTTACCCTGCACGGCATCGAGCTCATCCAGACCATCGAGCTGCCGGCCTGGATTCGCAAGGGAGGCCGCAATGACTAAATTGTTGACCATGTTAGCGTTGCTGTCCTATGCCAGTACCTGCATCCGGCTGCTGTGCTACCGGCGCGGCCTTGCGAACTATCGAATCCATATTTCGGTAGTGGCCTGGTTCCTGATTGTGGCAACAGGAACGTGCGCCCTGGAGATAATGCTCGGTTACGCTCACCCATCCTTCGGGCAGGTTTGCATTGCCTTGACCTTGTGCCTGCTGGTCTATCGCGCCCAGGGCAATGTTGCCAACATCATCCGGGGGATGCAATGACGCCGCTTACCGCGCATTTCACATTGGAAGAATTCACGCGTAGCGACACCGCACGCAGCCGAGGTATCGCCAACACGCCGCTACCTGCCATTGTGGCTAACTTGCGACGCCTGGCGCAGTTCGCCGAGCTGGTCCGCCTTGCGCTGGGCGGCGCAGCGATGGTCATTTCCAGTGGCTACCGCTGCCCCGAACTCAACCGGGCAGTCGGCGGCGCTGCCAACAGTGCGCACCTGGTCGGCCTAGCTTGTGACTTTACGGCGCCGGCATTCGGCACGCCGCTGGCGATCTGCCAGGCGCTGAGTACATCGAACCTGCCATTCGACCAGTTGATCTATGAGCGTGCCGGTGGTGCGATCTGGGTGCATCTCGGTATTGCCGCTGAAGGCATCAAGCCGCGCCGTCAGGTGCTCACCATTGACAGCCGCGGCACGCGGGTCGGTCTATGGGCGTAATCGTCAGAGGCGCCGTCGTGGCGCTGATCATGGCGTTTCTGGTGTTCCTCATCACCATTCAGCGCAATGCACTGATTGCCACCAGGGATCGTGCCGAACGGGCAGAGCAGCAAGTGGACGAACGCGATGCCACCATCGAGACATTGACCAGGACGGCGACCAGGAACCGGCAGGCTGCTGCTCGGCTGCAGGTCAAACTCGACAGCATCGCCGACAGCCTGACCGAACGAGAAAGCCAAATTGAAAGCCTCCGCCATGACCATCCAGATATGCAAGCCTGGTTTGATACTCCTTTGCCTGACGCTCTTATCCAGCTGCGGGACAGCTCCGCCACAACGGGCGCCGACGCTGCTAGTCAACGCCTGCCCGGCGGTCACACGCTGCAGTCGGCAGGCGGCAACGCTGACGACGAACGGTAGCATGCTGCTTGCGCTGGAGCGCGCCAAGGCGGCTTTGACGATGTGCGCGGCCAAGGTCGACACGGTGGTGGATTGTCAGGAGAAAATCGATGTACAAGCCGAAAAGCCTTAGGGCGCATTTAAAATCTGCGGTTGCCGATCTGGCGCAGAATCCCGACAAGCTGCTGGTGTTTGCCGATGAGGGCAATACGGTCGCTACAGGCACCAACTCCCTGTCGTTTGAATACCGGTACAAGTTGAATGTCATCATTACCGACTACAGCGGCGACGCCGATGCTGTCATGGTGGCGTTGCTGGCATGGGTCGCCGTACATCAGATTGATTTATTGAATCATCCTGAATTACGCAAGACGGGTATTGGCTTTGAGGTCGATTTCAATAATCATGAGACCATTGATCTGTCGATCAAGCTGGCCGTTACCGAACGCGTGGTCGTCAAGCGGGCTGGTACCGGTGGGGTGGAAGTGCATCATCCTGCAGAGCCGCAGCTAACGCCAGCATTTGCCGATGCTTTTTGGCAAAAAAATACCGGGGGTACGTTGCTGGCTGAATGGCATACGCCGGCAGATCCTGCATGAGCGACGATTTACACACCGTGGAAGCCTGGGCAGGCGCGTTGCTGGCCCAGCTTCAACCGGCGCAACGTCGCGCAGTCACGCGTCAGATCGCTCAGGATCTGCGGCGATCCCAGGCACAGCGCATTGCCAGCCAGCAGGCACCGGACGGTGCAACCTATGCGGCCAGGAAGTGGCGCAAGGAACTGCGCGGCAAGAATGGGAGAATCAAACGGCAGAAGGCGGCGATGTTCAACAAGGTGCGCACCACTAAATACCTTAAAACCACCCAAGACGAAAATCAACTGTCAGTCGGTTTCTTCGGTCGTGTGGCGCGGATCGCTCGCGTGCACCAGGAGGGGCTGACCGACAAGGTCGCAAAGAAAGGGCCGCAATATCGCTATCCGGCCCGGCCTTTACTTGGTTTTAGTGCGATAGATCAAGCGTTGATTCGGGACTCGCTGTTGCGTCATTTGACGCTTACATCATGATGACTATTTCTTTCGACAGGTTGACCTTGATGGTCGTTAGTTTCGCATAGACTGAAACTTAAATTGTCTGATAGCAGCAGAACCTAATCCAGCACCTATATCCCCAAGAAAATTGAAGCGGCATCATTCAAAGTGCAATATCGGAATTTGGACTAAGGACGGTCTGTCTTCAATTGAAACTTCTGGAACATGCTGGCGATTTTTGTTGAATCGACAGGTTTCATAGTGGGAGGAATGCCAGTCATCCGTACAAGCAACGCCGCGTCATGCAGCGTCTTTCTGTAGGACGTCATGCTGTCGTCCGCACGATCGGCCAGCGTCGTCAAACCATTTCTGAATGCATGTAGAAACGCATCAGGATCGTGCGGCCTGTGTTTGGATAAGTGATGAAAAACGTTATCGATGACACCGTCAACAGCCAGTTGTACATTAACGCCATACAGTGTCAGTGTCGCTAGCCCCAAAATTTTATTGAGACTGTCCTTCAGAAATGGGTCGTTGGCGTATGTTCTCATGGGGCCTAAGGTCCTAAGGCAGCATTGTAGTAGAGGATGAAAACCATGCTAGACATCCGCGTGTAACTTGTCTATTGGCAATTGCCGTATTTAACGATTGTTTGCAAAAACATGAATTCTGTCTCCGAGCGCGTCTCTTTTTTCAACCACGCCTTGCTGGTGTAGTGATGTTGCTCCGGCGACGCTAGGGTTTTTGTACTTATACTCAGGTGATACGGCGCTAGGCTGTGCTATTACGGGATAGCCGCTTGTATGGTGGAATGTCGTGCTTAGGCGCATCGACGGTCGCCGCGTCTTGATCCGTACTGTCTCACGCGCACGTGACAGACCACATGTTGGCGGGGTTGATAAGCTGCATATCAACCCTCTGCTTGATGCGCTTCCAGCGCCAACCCGGCAACATGCGATGCATGACTGCCGACCTCTCCGAACTGCTGCGCCTACTTCTGAATCTGATCCGGTTCGGCACCATAGCCGATATCGATCACGACGCGCAGCGCGTGCGCGTCCGCGTCGGCGGCAATCTCACCACATGGCGCCCCTGGATCACCTTACGCGCAGGCGATGCACAGTCCTGGTTTCCGCCTTCCGTGGGTGAACAGGTCATCGTCTTCTCGCCCGAAGGCGAATTGACCAATGCCGTGATCCTGCCGGCGCTCTATTCCGATAAATCCCGCCCACCATCGACCAATCCAGCGCATCACACCACGCGCTACATCGACGGCACCGTGATCCAGTACGATAGCGCGGCGCATACGCTCTCCGCCACGCTACCGGACGGCACCAGCATCACCGTCGCCCCCGGCAAAGTCACCTCCAACGCCGAGGACACCGAATGCACCGGCAATTTGACGGTGCAAAAGAATCTGATCGTCAACGGTTTCGCAGCGTTGAACGCCGGCATGAACGTCAAAGCCGGTAAAGGCGGCGTCACGGCGATGATCGAAGGGGTGATGCAGGCTACGAAGGATGTCATCGCCAATAGCGTCAGCCTGTTTGGGCACAAGCACAACGGCGTGAAGAAAGGCGACGACGAATCAGGTGGCCCGACATGATGAACGCCCGCACCGGTCGCGCCATGACCCGCTTAGATCATATCCGTCAGTCCTTGGCTGACATACTCACCACGCCTATCGGTTCGCGCCTGATGCGCCGCTCCTACGGCTCCGAAGTACCCGAACTGATCGACCAGCCCTTGAACGGCGCCACCGTGCTGCGGATCTATGCCGCCACCGCCTATGCGGTACTGCGCTGGGAACGCCGCATTGCCTTGACTGGCGTGCAGTTGCAACGTGAGGCAGACGGATCGGCCACGCTGATCCTGGACGGCATCACGAATGAGCAAGGCGTGCAAATTGCCGTGCCCGTGAAATCGGGAGCAAGCGCATGAGCGCCGCCATCGACCTGTCGCAACTGCCTGCGCCCAATGTCATCGAACCGCTCGATTACGAGACCATCCTGGCCGCCCACCTGGCCGAATTGGAGGCCGTCGGCGTCGATCTGGATGAACTCACCGAATCCGACCCCGCCATGAAAGTGCTGCAGGTCAATAGCTACCGTGAACTCAAACTGCGTCAGCGCATCAACGAAGCCGCCCGCGCTTTGATGCTGGCCTATGCCCTGGACACCGATCTGGATCACATCGGCGCCAACATGGATGTGCCCCGCCTGCAAATCTGGCCGGCCAATCCCGACAAGGGGACCGCCGCCGTGATGGAAGCCGATGACGACTATCGCCGCCGTATCCAGTTGGCGCCGCAAGGCATGTCCGTTGCCGGTCCCGAAGGTGCGTATGTCTTCCATGCGCTCTCTGCCGATGGTCGTGTCCGCAATGCGACAGCCACCAGCCCATCGCCCGGTCACGTGGTTGTCACCATCCTGTCGCATGAGGGGGATGGCACGCCGTCGCAGGCGTTGCTCGATATTGTCGCGGCTCGCCTTCTGGATGATGGCGTGCGGCCCTTGACCGACTATGTGCAAGTGCGTGCCGCCCGCATCAATCATTACCAGGTCAATGCCAAACTCTACAGTTTTACGGGGCCGGACCCGAGCGTGGTGCAGATTGAGGCTGTCAAACGCCTGCAGCGCTATGTCAACGAGGCGCACCAACTGGGACGCGTACCAACCCATTCCGGCATTGACGCTGCATTGCACGTCGCTGGCGTTGAACGCGTGACTCTACTCACTCCAACGGTTGACCCTGACATCTCGAAGCTGGTCGCCTATTACTGCGACGACGTACAAGTGGCCTATGCCGGTATCTGGGGCGAGGCATGACGACAGTGAAATCCCTGCTGCCGCCCAATGCGACGCCGTTCGAGCGCGCTCTAGAGACAGCCACAGCGCCGATATCGGCTATTCCCGTACCGCTACGCACCTTGCACAACCCGGACACCATCGCGCTTTCCCTGTTGCCGTGGTTAGCCTGGCATCGGTCAGTCGATAGCTGGAAATCCTACTGGAGCGAAGAGGTACGGCGCGCACGGGTGCGCAATGCCATGAAGATCCACCGCCAGAAGGGAACCGCCAAGGCGGTCAAGGATGTGGTGGCCGCCTTTGGCGGGGCGATTCTGCTGCGTGAATGGTGGCAAATGACACCCATGGGTGAACCCTACACCTTCGAGCTGGTGATGACCTTGTCCGGTGGACAAGGTGCCACGGCAGCCTTTGTCGACGATGTGATTGCCGAGGTGAACCGCACCAAATCGGTCCGCAGCCACTTTACGTTTACCCAGGGCATCGCCACCGGCGCCGCCGTTGCCGTGGCAGCTTGCTCCCGCCCGGTGCTCTATGCCCGTTTGAACCTGACAGAAGTTTAATTCTATGACAGCACTTTCGATGATCGTCACCAAGGCAGGCCGCGCCGCCCTGGTCAATGCCGAACACAACGGCACCGCCAAATTGCAGATTGCCGAGATCGGCATCACGGCCACCAGCTTTGTGCCTGGCGAGGACATGACCGCCTTGCCGGGTGAAATCAAGCGCATTACTACCATTGCCGGCGAAGTCGTCGCCCCCGACACGCTACACGTCACCATCCGCGACGATGGTCCGGATGTCTATACGGTGCGCGGTATCGGCTACTGGTTGAGCAACGGCGTGCTGTTCGCCGTCTACGGCCAGCTTGACCCGATCCTGCAGAAATCGGCACAGGCCATGCTGTTGCTGTCCGCCGATGTCATATTGACCTCCATCAAGGTCACTTCCCTGAGCTTTGGCGATGCCAGCTTTACCAATCCTCCCGCCAGTACAGAACGCCAGGGCGTAGTTGAGCTGGCCACCGTTACCGAGACGCAAGCCGGTAAAGATGCGTCGCGGGCCGTCACGCCTGCCGGCCTGTCGGCCACCATCGCGCAAGCAATTAGCACGCATAAGGCCGACGCCGATCCGCATGCTGCCTACGTCAAACGCAGTGGCGACAGCATGGGACCGCTCTCAAGTGCTGCCGACAAGCCGAATATCTCCTATACCGGCCCAGGCCTGGAGGTGCGCGAGGCGAGCCGTGTCGCCAATACCAAGGGCAATGACATCAGTTATGCCCCGAAGCTGGTGTTTAATTGGGAATCGACTACCGCCGTGCAGTTGCGCATGACCGATAAGGGGACGCTGGAGCTGGTCGACGGCAGCGGCACGGCGCACGGCACCTTCCAGAGCGGAACGATCAATGCTACCCAAGCACTGACGGTGGCAGGGCAGACCGTATGGCATGGCGGCAATTTCAATCCTGCCGACAAGGTCAACGGATCAGGCATACGTTTGAATTGGTCCGGCTATGGCGGACAGCCGAACTGGGTATTTGGCGGCAATTCGTCCGACAACGTCGTTGTCTACAATCCCTCCAATTTCAATGTCAATTACGCCAACAGTGCCAATTATGCGAGTACCGCCGGCAATGCCAATGCGCTATCGGGCGTACCCCTGCGCTTTGCCGACAACGGCGCCGCACAGCCGTATTACCTATGGGGCACGTATGTCGGCGATGGGCGCGTCAACGAATTTACGCTGTTTACTCGCTCCAACCTGGCTGTCGGCTCGGCAGTGTCGGCCATCTATGCATCCCAGCTGACCGGCCAAGGCCTGCAGGATGGCGGTGTCGGTTCCTACTGGCTCAATAAAAACCACACCACCTCCGAACGCGCCGGCGCATGGCAATCGCGTGGATCCGCCTACGAGTACGGTTCCGGCAGCGATGGCAACATCGGTACCCGTGTTGCCTTGTGGCAGCGGGTGGCGTGATGGCAACCGATCTCACCAGCAACCACACAACCAGGAACACGCTCATGCCAATTGCACCCGATCTGACACTGCCGGAATTGCTCGATCCGACTCCGATCCCGCCGGCGCCGCCGTTAGCACAGCCGCCGGTGCTGGCACCAAACGAGGAAATTCCGCCGGTCGATCCCTTTGCCTATACCGACATCAAGGGCATCGTGCGTCTGCCGGGCGGCTTTCAGTGCTCAGTGAAATTCACCGCCCATGACGACTATTTGTCCTTCTTCGCCTGCCCTGACGATGTCGAAGCCCACGGGCGGGCCATTCACGCCGCCTGCGCAGCACGCCAGGCGCCCGATTATTTCCCGAACGACGCCGAGTACTTGGCAACGGCGCAGGAACGCATCGAACTGGCCTTACGGCGTGCCAACAGCGAAGTGGTCATCTTTCAGGACCGCGTCGATGTTGACGAGGCAAGCGACGCCGACCGTGCGCAGCTAACGGCGTGGAAGAAGTACCGCGTGGCCATCAATCGCATCCCCGAACAATCTGGCTATCCGCATGCGATCACCTGGCCGGCAGTGCCAAACGCTTAATACGACCACCCACATATCACAGGAGAAATAATGCCTACCGATTACCACCATGGCGTGCGCGTCATCGAAAAAACCGAGGGCACGCGCCCGATCCGCACCATCAGCACCGCCGTCATCGGTTTAATTGCCACCGCCGAAGATGCCGACCCCAAGGTGTTTCCACTCGATACGCCGGTCCTGCTGACCAACGTCATCGCCGCCCTGGGCAAAGCCGGCACCACCGGTACGCTGCGCCGCACCTTAGAGGCCATCGGCGCGCAAACTAAGCCGTTCACGATTGTGGTGCGTGTGGCCGAAGGCAAGGATGAAGCTGAGACAACGTCAAACGTGATCGGCACCACCACCGCATCCGGTAAATACACCGGCATCAAGGCGCTGCTGGCAGCGCAGGCCCGGCTCGGCATCAAACCGCGCATCCTGGGCGCACCAGGCTTGGATACGAAGCCCGTAGCCAACGCCCTGGTCAGCGTGGCCCAGCAACTGCGCGGCTTTGTCTATGCGGCAGCGCATGGCTGTTTGACCAAGGAAGAAGCCGCCCTGTACCGCAAGGATTTCGGCCAGCGCGAGCTGATGCTGATCTGGCCGGATTTTGTGAGCTGGGACACCGCCACCAACGCCGAGGCCAGCATCCCGGCGGTCGCCTACGCGCTGGGCCTGCGCGCCAAGCTGGACGAGGAAGTCGGCTGGCACAAGACCTTGTCAAATATCCCGGTCAATGGCCCGACCGGCATTTCGGCAGACGTATTCTGGGATCTGCAAGATCCAGCCACCGATGCCGGCTACCTCAACGCGAAGGAAGTGACCACCCTGATCAACAGTGGCGGCTTCCGTTTCTGGGGTTCGCGCACTTGCGAGGTCGGCGGCTTCTTCTATTTCGAGAGCTATACCCGCACCGCCCAGGTCGTCGCCGACACCATTGCCGAAGCGCACATGGCCTATGTCGATGTGCCGATGCATCCGTCCTTGGTGAAGGACATGATCGAGAGCATCAACGCCAAGTTCCGCGACCTGGTCAAGCAGGGGTATCTGCTGGGCGGCGGCGCCTGGTTCGATGAACAGTACAACAGCAAGGAGAATTTGAAGGACGGCAAGCTGGCCATCGATTACGACTACACCCCGGTCCCGCCGCTGGAGAATCTGATGTTCCAACAGCGCATCACCGACCGCTACCTGGCCGACTTCGCCGCTGCCGTTGCCGCGTAATTGCCGACCTACTCCCCTTACATAGAAAGCACACCACAGCATGGGCATGCCTAAAAAACTCAAGGATTTTAATTTGTTCGATAGCGGCAATTCCTATCGCGGCGAAGTCGAAGAAATCACCTTACCGAAACTCTCCCGCAAGATGGAAGAGTACCGCGCCGCCGGCATGACCGGCCCCGTTTCCGTCGATCTGGGCAATGAGGCCATCACCCTGGAATGGACTGCCGGCGGCTTGTTACTGGACGCACTGCTGCAGTACGGCGCCCGCACTCATAACGCCACGCAACTGCGCTTTGCTGGCGCATATGAGGACGATGACGACGGCACCGTGTCCGCCGTCGAGATCGTCGTGCGCGGTCGCCACAAGGAAATCGATATGGGCAACGCCAAGAACGGCGACGACACCAAGCAGAAATACACCACGACCTGCAGCTACTACAAGCTGACGATCGACAACAAGCCGATCTATGAATTCGATTTCATCAACGGCGTCGAGAAGATCGGCGGCAAGGACACCAACGCGTCGATTCGTCGGGCTATCGGTCTGTAAGTTAATCGACATCAAGGTCAACAGCAACCCCAACCCCTTTTATTTTTTCACTTGTAAAACCTTTACTTGAACCTACTATGAAAAACGCCAACGTGAACAAG
This sequence comes from Collimonas sp. NPDC087041, assembly GCF_044745265.1. Taxonomy (NCBI): domain Bacteria; kingdom Pseudomonadati; phylum Pseudomonadota; class Betaproteobacteria; order Burkholderiales; family Oxalobacteraceae; genus Collimonas; species Collimonas sp. NPDC087041. The sequence continues at coordinate 391,293 of NZ_JBIUZX010000003.1, read as the reverse complement.
CAAGAACAGATCACCGCCGACATCGCCGCTCCCGGCGCGTATAAAACGATTCACCTGGAAGAGCCACTGACCCGTGGCGATACCTTGATCACGAGCGTGCAAATCCGCAAGCCCGTCGCGGGAGAGCTGCGCGGCGTCTCGCTGATGGACCTCGGTAATCTGGATGTCGTTTCCCTGCAGCGCGTGCTGCCGCGTGTCACTTTGCCGACCCTGGCGCCACATGACGTGGCGAAGCTCGATCTCGCAGACCTGATGGCGCTAGGCTCCGAGGTGGCCGTTTTTTTGCTGAAGAAAGCCGATCGTCCGGTGGTCTACCCGAATTCGTAGAAGATCCGATGGCCGATATTGCGACGGTGTTTCACTGGCCGCCGCAGGCCATGGACGATTTATCGTTATCGGATTTGATGGCCTGGCGCGAACGCGCCAGGGTGCGCAGCGGCGAGGAAGAATAGGAACAGAGGATGAACGACAAGCAACTGCGGTTACAGGTGGTCTTTGCGGCGCTGGACAAGTTGACCGCGCCGTTAAAAAAAATCATGGGTGAATCGAACGCCCTGGGCAAAGCCATCAAGGCTAATAACGACCGCTTGAAAGAACTCAATTCCCTGCAGAAGGATGTCGGGCGCTTCCGTGAGTTAAATGCGGGTCTGCGGGACAGCTCCAGTAAATTGCGCGATACACAGCAGCAGATCGCAGCTTTGGCGCAGAAGATGCAACAAACCACGCAACCCACGCGGGCGATGACCCGAGAATTTGACGCGGCCGTGAAATCTGCCGGTGCGCTTAAGCGTGCCGGTCTACAGCAAAGTGAACAATTGCAGGTGCTGCGCGAGCGCTTGTCTGGCGCCGGCATCGGCACCGATCGGCTGTCAAAACATGAGCGCAGCTTGCGGGGCGACATTGCGGCCGCCAATGTTCAGCTGGCAGAGCAGCAGAAGAGATTAGCGGCCATTGCCGGCCATCAGCAGAAAATCACGGCATCTCGCCAGCATGCCGACAAGATGCGCACGACTGCCGGCAATGTCGCCTCTGCAGGCGTTGGCGCAACGGTTGCCGGCGGCGCGGTTGGTGCGCCGCTGGTCGCTGGACTCCATGAGGCAAAGCAGTATCAGCAGGAGGTATCCCAGTTCCGCAGTCTTGGTATTGGTGAGGACAAATTAAAGGAGGCGATTGCCTTCTCTAAAAACATGCGTATCAAAGGCAGCAGCGAACAGGATAATCTGAAAATGCTCAAGGAAGCATACTCAATTACCCGCGATATGCACCATGCGGAAGAGATCACGCCGTTGCTTGCAAAAATGAAATTCGGCATTGAATCGGTGATGATGAAAGGCGGGCGCGGCGAAGGGCATGGCGAGATGGCAGAAAACATGTTCATCGATTTGATCAAAACCGCCGAATTGCGCGGCTCATTGAAGGATATGGAGTCCTTTAAAAATGCCGTGAATATGGCGACACAAACCTATGTTGCCTCCGGTGGATTAGTAAAGCCGGAAGAATTGCTCAATACGATTAAAACAGGTGGCATCGCGGCAAAGCAGCTTAACGACCAGAGTTTCTATTTTGGGTTGCTGCATTCCATACAGGAAACCGGTGGATTTCGCTCTGGTACGGGTCTAATGAGTGCCTATACCAACTGGGCGCAAGGTCGAACGACCCAGCAATCGGCGGAAGAACTGGTTAGTCTCGGGATCATCAAGAAAGAGTCGGTGCAATACGGCAAGACCGGTCACGTTAAAAAAATCCTGCCCAACGCCATGCAGCAGGCAGATAAATACAAGACAGATCCCTTCGCGTTCTTATTGGAGGACATTGTTCCGAAAATCAAGGCAGAGGGCAAACATACCGATAGCGAAATCGTTAGTCGCATTGGGGAATTGTTTTCGTCGCGCAAGGGCGGGGATTTGTTCGCGTCGATGTACCTGGAGCGCGAGAATATCAAGAAGCATATGGGTGCGGCTCCGAAGGCGTTCAATGTCGAGAAGCTGTATGACGAGGCGGGTAAGAACGTGACGGGTCAAGAAAACGACGCTACCGCAAAACTGGCTAACCTGAAGCTGGCAATGGGCGAGAGGATTCTCCCCCTGTATTCCAGAGCCATCGATACCTTGACTATAGCGTTGGAAGGGTTAAATGGTTTTATGGAGCGCAATCCGGCCACGGCCAAGGCGATGATTGTCGGCTTCGGTAGCGTGGCGGCGATACTGATCGTGCTGGGGCCGCTGATGCTGGGTCTGGCTGCCCTAATCGGTCCCTATGCCATGTTGCACGTGCTGTTTGCCAAGATGGGCATTGCCGGTGGTGTATTGACGCCCGTTCTGCGCGGGCTTGGTTCTGCCTTCACCTGGTTAGGCCGTATTCTGCTGTTTGTAGGGCGCGCCTTCCTGATGAATCCGATTGGCCTGGCCGTGACTGCGATTGGCGTAGCCGCGTACCTGATCTATCAGTATTGGGGGCCGATCAAGGATTTCTTTGTATCTCTATGGGATGGCGTCGGCAGTGTCTTTACCGCCGCTTGGGCCAGCATCAAGGCATTCGCAGGCGGCTTGTGGAGCGATGTCAAAACCGCATTCGGCGGCGGCATCGGCAGCGTCAATGCGCTGGTCCTGAACTGGTCGCCGCTTGGTTTGTTCTACCAGGCGTTTGCCGGCGTGATGAACTGGTTTGGCATGGAGCTACCGAGTAAATTCAGCGAATTCGGCCTGAACATCATGCAGGGGTTAGCCAATGGCATCACCGGCGCGCTGGGTACGGTCAAGGCCGCCGTCACCGGCGCCGGCGACAACGTGGTCGGCTGGTTCAAGGACAAGCTGGGCATCCATAGCCCTAGCCGCGTCTTTGCCGAGTTGGGCGATTTCACCATGCAGGGCTTATCCGTCGGCCTGCAGCGCAGCCAGGATGATCCACTCGGTCAAGTGAATAGTCTGGCCAAGCGATTGACCCAGCTCGGCGCCGGTATCGCCATCGGTGCGGCCGCCATGCCGGCGCTGGCCTTTGACACCCGCCCCCCGATTGCACCACGCGCACCGGGCGCCGGCATGGTGATCCAGGGCGACACGATCCAGATTACCGTGACCGCGGCGCCCGGCATGGATGAACAAGCGATTGCCCGCGCTGTCGCCCAGGCGATGGAGCAGCGCGACCGCCAAAAGGCAGTACGGATGCGCTCCAGCCTGTCCGACTACGACTATTGAGACTCGATGAAGGAATATCAATCATGATGATGGCCCTGGGCATGTTCGTCTTTAGCCTGCCGACCCTGGCTTACCAGGAGCTGCAGCGTAAAACAGAATGGAAACATCCGACCACAGCGCGGGTCGGCGCCCGTAATGCCCGCCAGTTCACCGGCAAGGGCGACGACATCTTCACCCTGTCCGGCTGGTTCGCGCCAGAATTGACCGGCAGCGTCTATTCGCTCGATGCATTGCGCATGATGGCCGACACTGGCAAAGCGTGGATTCTGATTCAGGGAACCGGGAGCATCCTGGGATCGTTCATCATCGCCAGCATGACTGAGGGGCGCACCGTGCTGGGCCAGGATGGTGATGCCGCCAAGATTGAATTCTCGATCACCTTAGAGCGCGTGGATGAGTCGGTACTCGGTACGCTCAACACGCTCGGGGATCTCGGCAGCATCAAGAATATGCTGAGTCTGGAGGGCATCAGCAACAGCGTCAGCAATGCCATCCATACCGGCACATCGACGTTGGGCAACGTTGCCAACAGCCTGCAGAGCTTGAGGTAATGGATATGCCGATGGAATATCCGGCACCGGCGTTCAAGATCACCTTGGACGGCCTGGACTTAACCCCAAAATTCGCGCCGCGCCTGGTCAATTTGAGTTTGACGGAATTTCGTAGCGACAATGCCGACGAGCTGCGTTTATCTCTGTCGGACCACGACGGATTGCTGGCACTCCCGCCCAAGGGCGCCCGGATCAATGTGCAGATCGGTTGGCGCGACAGCGGCCTGGTCGACAAGGGGGAATTCACCGTCGATGAAGTTGAGCACGCCGGCACGCCGGATGTGCTGACCTTGCACGCCCGTGCCGCCAGCCTGATCGACACGTTACGACAGCCGATGGAGCGCAGTTTCCACGACACGACTCTGGGCGCAGTGATTGAGGTGATTGCGTTTCAGCAGGAGCTGACCGCCGGCATTGCAGAGGCATTGCGCGCAATCCCTGTCAAACACCTGGATCAGACCCGCGAGAGCGATGCCGCTTTCTTGCGGAGGCTGGGTAAAAAATACGATGCGGTGGCGACCGTGAAAAATGGCGTATTGCTGTTCATGCCGGCGGGCCGCAGCAAAACGGCTTCGGGACGCGACTTGCCAACGGTTCGGATTACGCGCCAGGATGGGGACAAGCACCGCTACCACAGTGCGGAGCGCAACAGCTACAGCGGAGTGCGTGCCTATTGGTATGACGATCGGCACAGCTTGCGGCGCAGTGTCGTCGCCGGTGTGCCTGGCAACAGCAAGCGGCTGCGAACCACCTATGCCAATGAAGCCGACGCACGCACGGCGGCAGTCGCCGAATGGCAGCGTATCCAGCGCGGCATGGCCACCTTTGAATTATCGCTGGCGCTCGGCAATCCGGCGTTGACGCCGCAATCGCCGGTGATGGTCAGCGGCTGGAAAGAGGAAATTGATAATCAGGAATGGCTAGTCGGTAAAACCACCCACAATCTGAGCGATGCGGGATTGACTACCGAGATTGAGTGCGAGACCCGTACCGAGGAAGCCAGCGCCGAGCGAGAAGATCAGGCCGATCCAGATCCGGGCATTACTGGTGTGATTGCCAAGTGGCGCAATATCGTCACGAAAAAAACAGGTCAGGAATTTGCGCCGTCAACCGGCAAGGGAAAAAATGTCGCGCCAGTTGCAGGGGCAACGGCCAGCACCAAAACGCTACAGCACGTCTACGCCAACAAGCAAACGGCGGCACGTGCTGCAAAACTGGAGTGGGAGAAAATCCGGGAACGGCGCGAGATCATCAAAGAAAATAGCGAGGAGCAGACAGGTTGACCGCTACAGCGTCACTACGTCAATCGGGGACGACGCGAACGTGGGCGGGACTCTGTTCCCCAATAGGGTCGGGCACCTGGACGATCCCGAAAACATTCCCGGTAAGTATCGTTATCTTGTCTATCCAGCGTGCCAACTGCGTAAAAGCGCTTATTAGAACGGCAGTAGCGATTTGCATCGGGAATTTCTTCGACAGGGTTCTGGAACAATGACCAGTTACCGGTCATGAGCACCGCCATTATTGTCACCGATTGCATGCGAACAAAGCCCTTATAGTAATGACGGAAGTCCGCCTGCAGCTCGCTTGCGAATGCCCGTACCGCTGGCTTGAACGCTTCCAGTGCGCCTGATGCGATCTGCACATTGCCCATCACGATTTGCCCGATGTTGGTCGTGCCGATTTCGCGCCAGCAGCTGAATTTATTCGCCCAAATTTTTTTTAGGCTTTTTAGCCTTTTTGCCGTCCCCACCTACATTGATTACCTGATCTCCGGTAACGTGCTGATCACCATGCGTGATTTTACCGACCTTGCCGTGAAACTGGACATTACCAATATTGTGCCTGGAAACTGATGTCGGCTTTTCCGCTGGCGCTGTACTAACCACATCAAGCATGCCAAGCATATTTGCTTTCCCGCGAATATCTAATTTGCGATAACCAGATAACAATTCCCTTTCGTCGGGTGATAGAGAGACATTTGAACGCTGACCAGTGAGCACATATTGAACGTCGCCACCGGCGTCGGCAAGTGCCATCAGGGCTTCCCCTCCAGGGAGCGCTACACCTCGTTCATATCTACTCCACATTTCGCGCCCCACACCCAACAAATTCGCAGCTTCTTGCTGCGTCAAACCAAGCCGGCTACGTTCTTCTCGCATTCGCTCACCGAAAGTCAACTTATTGTCCACAAAAAATCCTTTACACTGAGGATTAAAATCCTCATAATTGCGCCATTCCTAACGATTCAATAATCATACATTATGACAACAAGAATGTACCCGCTTGGTCGCGCACCTCGTCGTCCTGACACTGAGCGCGTCGTCGTGCAACTGCGACAGGCTGAAGTGATTGTCGCCAACCAGCATGCCGTTCATCGCGCCTGTTCTCGTTCCACCTTCGTGCGCAATATGTATTTGATCGGACTTGCCGCATATGAAAAACAGCCATCGAAATTTCATCTTATCGATGTCGATGAGCATCCGCACACAGTTCTGATTGCGGGGCAATGATGAAGCGCCCTATGCAAATTGAACAAGCCTTGCGCAGTGCGTTGACTGGCCCCGGTCGGCAAGACGTACAGCATAAAGTCGGCTGGGATGATTCTCAGGTCAGTCGCTTCCTCAATGGCGGGCAGGGCATCGTTATCGACAAGATCGACCTGCTGGTCGCTGCTGTCGGCTTCGTCATGGTCACATGCAAATATCTCGACGCTGTCTCCACTCTAGGCGAAGTCGGCATGCATTGCGAGTGCGCCCGACAAGGGCAGGGCGAGTGTTCTCGCCGTATCTAATTGCAATACCGTTGTTGTAGTTGTTTCAAACCGGCGTCAGGGGCCGATTGAAGTTTCAGGTAAAGAGATTGTCGAAATGAGAAATATTGGAATGTGCTGTCCCTTTTGTTCCACCTCGCCGCGTGCCGTTAAAAGCCGTGTGCTGTCGTCGCTGATGAAAGAGATTACCTATCAATGCCAAAACCCGTATTGCGGCTATTCCTTTGTCGCCAGGCTGGAAATCGCTCGGACGCTGTCGGTTTCTTCCATCGTTAAGCCTGAGATCAAGGTTCCGCTTTCCCAGCACATTAACTGGTCCGCCATCAATCAGCTCACCTTGAATCTGACGCCAGCCTGAGGCCCGCAAATGAAACGCCATCGCATCCTAGCCCCGCCGTAACCACGGTCTAAGTCGTTTTCTCCCTGTTGTCTTTTGTCATGCCTGTTAGCAGGCGTGCCGGATTCGTTCATTCTGAAATAAGGAAAACCCATGCAACCCTATGTCGCTAAACAGATGGTTCATTCGTTCCCACGATTGTCATGCAAGCACCTGACCCGCATGCAACGGCTACGGCGCTATGCCGCAATCAAAAAGGCTTGCAAAACATTTTGCTCCGGCCTGCTGTGCGGTTTTGTGCTGGCGGCGCCGTCGCTGGCCGTGGCGCTGTCCTGGGTAAAGGACTGAGCGATGGCCTTTCACTTCGTCAAATCGATCATCCACGAAGAATTGATCCGCAAATTGACCGACGACTGGTTACGCGCCAACTGTCCGAATTTCTTTAACTTGGTATGTGCTGAATGCATTCAAGCGCTCGACGGCATGGCAGGGGAGTGGTGATGACGGCGCCGAACGTCAGTTTAGAGCAGCTGCAGCGCGTTCATCACGCCTTGCGCATCACCATTCCACTGCATCAGGTGTCGCCGCTGATGCTGACGACCTTGACCACCATTGCGCACTGCTGGCGTGACCGCATCCCGGCGCATTTGTGGCCTGATCCGGCCGAGGAACGGCAGCGGGGGATGACGACACAAGAGTTTCAGCGGCAAACCACATGCACCTTTGCCGCCACGCCAGATAGCAAGCAGCAACCGATTGACCTTAAACGCCGCGCCGCGGCTGATTACGAATAACACGATGAACCCATCTTTACACGCCGACATTCTGAGCCGCCTGTCCGAATTCAATTTCAAGCACGAAAAAAAGGGCTATCTGCGCGCCGGCACTTGCCCCCAGTGTCAGAAGAAAGAACTGTATGCCAATGCCGACAACCCGTGGGTAGTGCGTTGCGGCCGTTTGAACAATTGCGGCTACGAAGGCCATGTCAAGGAACTGTACCCGGATTTATTTGACGACTGGAGCAAGCGTTACCAGACGCCGGAAGCGACCAATCCGCAAGCGGCAGCTGACGCCTATATGCAACACGGGCGCGGCTTCGAGCTGGCCCGGGTACAAGGCTTGTATCGGCAAGAGAGCTATTTCGACAAGGATCTGAACATCGGTAGCGCCACGGTGCGCTTTGCGGTCGCTGACGGCTATTGGGAGCGTCTGATCGACAAGCCACATCGTTTCGGCAAGAAGAAGGCGCGGTTTAGCTTCGGATCTGCCTATCATGGCCGATTCTGGTCCCATCCAGGGCACAGCCTGCAGGCTGTCGACGAGATCTGGATCGTGGAAGGCATTTTTGATGCGATCGCCCTGGAACACCACGGCATTGCGGCGGTGTCGATCATGAGCTGCAATAACTATCCGCTGCAGTCGCTGCAGGATCTGCGCGATGCCCGTAGCAATCAGGATTGCCGCCTGGTGTGGGCGCTCGATGGCGACAGTGCCGGTCGTAGCTTTACGCACAAGCATGTTGAACGCGCCAGGGCTGCCGGTTGGGAGTGTACTGCCGCCCAGATTCCGCAGAACGGTAGTGCCAAGCTGGATTGGAATGATTTACATCAGCGCGACAAGCTGACCGACGCCGATATCGAAAACTACCGTTACCACGGTGCTGTCCTGATTGCCAGCAGCGCCAGCGACAAGGCGTTGCTGATCTATGGCAAGGAAGGCAAGACAGAATTCGATTTCGAGTTTCGGAATCGCCTGTACTGGTTCAATCTCGATCTGGTCGCCTATAACAAGGAAATGGACCAGCTCGACAGCGAAGGGTCGACCAGTATCTTGTCGGAGGCTGGCAAGCGCGAGAAAGCGCTGTACGCGTCTCATACGATACGCCCGATTGCGAACTGCAATCCTGTCGCGCTGTATTACCAGAAAAACGAGATGACGGATGAAGCCTGGTATTACTTCCGTGTCGATTTCCCGCATGACGGCGCCTCGATCAAGAATACGTTCACCAGTGCGCAGATATCCAGTTCAGCCGAATTCAAGAAGCGTTTACTCGGGATCGCTCCTGGTGCGATGTTCAGCGGGAGCAGCGCGATGCTGGACCGGATCATGGAGCGCGATCTGTTCCATATCAAGCGCGTTGAAACCATCGACTATATTGGTTACAGCAAGGAGTACGGCTGCTATGTGCTGGATAACGTCGCCATCAAAGACGGCACCCTGTATGACGTCAATAAAGAAGATTTTTACGACTTGGGGCGCCTTGCCGTCAAATCGCTGAATCGGTCGGTGTCGCTGCAGATCAATCGCGACCCGGACGGCTATTCGACGGATTGGGTCAATTTGCTGTGGAAAGCCTTTGGCCCGAAGGGAATGGTTGCCCTGACATTCTGGTTCGGTTCCTTGTTCGCTGAACAGATCCGCGCCGCGCAGAGTTCCTATCCGTTTCTGGAGGTGGTCGGTAAGGCTGGCGCCGGTAAGTCTACGCTGATTGAATTTCTCTGGAAGCTGTTTGGCCGTGCCGGCTATGAAGGTTTCGATCCTAGTAAATCCAGCCTAGCCGCTCGTGCCCGTAACTTCTCGCAGGTATCCGGTTTGCCGGTAGTGCTGATCGAGTCCGACCGGGAGCGCATGGACGGCGATAAGAGCCACGTTAAGTCATTCGATTGGGATGAGCTGAAAACTGCCTATAACGGTCGCTCAACCCGCGCACGGGGCATGAATACCGGCGGTAATGAAACCTATGAGCCGCCGTTCCGTGGCGCTATCGTGATTTCGCAGAACAACCCGGTCAATGCGTCCGAGGCGATTCTGTCGCGGATTGTTCACCTGTATTTCGACCTGACGACGCAGACGCCCGAATCCGGCGAAGCTGCCGACGCCCTGAAGTTCATGCCGGCTGAGAAAGTCTCCGGGTTCATCCTGGCCGCCACCAAGCGCGAGAAGAAGATCATGGAAACCGTGGCCGAGCGCACGGCGGTCTATTTGAAGGAATTACGGATGCGGCCGGAAATCAAGATGCCGCGCCTGGTCGAGACACATGCGCAGATGCTGGCACTCACCGACGCCCTGGGGCTGGTGATCAAGCTGACACCTGAACAGCAGAAGGCTATGCGTGAGCAGATCATCACCATGGCCGGGGAGCGTCAGCAGGTGATCAATGACGACCATGTCCTGGTGCAGGAATTCTGGGAAGCCTTCGACTACCTGGACAGCAACGATATGCATCGCCTGAACCATTCCCGCGACCCGCAGCTGATCGCGGTCAATCTGAACCATTTTGTGCAGATCGCCGCTGAGCGCCGCCAACAGATTCCGGTGATCGGCGACCTCAAGAAGGTACTGCGGACCAGTCGCCGGCGGAAGTTCCTCGATGTGCGCGTGGTTAATAGTCAGATCCGCGCCCGAGACAACGTCCTAGGAAGCAAATCAATGATGTGTTGGGTATTTCAAAACGACAAACAAGGAAATCAGGCATGAGTCTAATTACTCAAGCATTCATCGTTGAGCGGTTCGGTCTGCGACTAAATGTCGAGCAATTGGCTGCGCTTTTGGGTATAACAAAAGGAGCTCTATATAATCAGCTGAGCGCTGGGACGTGCCCAGTAAAAACCTACATAGACGGCGGTAAAAGGTGGGCTGACTATCGGGATGTCGCTGAGCACCTAGACGAGTGTCGAACCTTAGCTGGATAAATAATGAAAAGCCGCGCAATTCCAAGCGCGGCTTTATTTTTTCTTGTAATGCAACGCAAGAGGAAGTTTCTATTTTTTCTCTCGATGCAAATCTTCTGGCTTTAAATTGGTATAGCGCCTTAGGTGACGCCAGTCCTTATGCCCAGTAACAAGTGATACCTGTTGTATTTCGTAACCTTCTTCAAATAGGCGAGATGTACCTTCGTGCCGTAGATCGTGAAAATGCAGATCTGGAATACCGAGCTTGTCACATGCTTCCTTGAAATATTTGGACATGGTCTGCTCATGCACTGGGAATATTCGCTCGCTCTCCTGCGACTGCCGTTGCACGATGTCCCAGGCGTCGCCAAGCAGCGGAATCCACTGATCGTTTCCTTGTTTCTTTCGTGGGTCCTTACGATCACGCACAAGAATTAGTTTTTTCTGGTGGTCAATATCTGTCCAGCACAATTTGACAATTTCGCCACGTCGCATGGCAGTCGCTATCGCGAACCTGACCAGGTCGTCATATGGCCGCTTCAATTCATTGAGCAAACCAGCTACTTCGTCCTCGGTCGGGCGACGCTCTCGTTTGCCGCCGCCGCCGATCATCCCCAAATGGTTAAGTAGGGGGCGAGCCTGGCCAGTCACATCAGGAAGTGCAACTTTAAGGAACGATCCGGTGTAGCGCATGACGGTTCCGAGCTTGCTGATTTCCATATTGATCGTATACGGGCCGGCCCCTTCTTCCTTTCTCATTTGACAATATGAGACTAGATCCTGAGTCGAGAGTGCGCCGGCACGTTTGTCTCCAAGGCCGTCAGAGAGGCGCCGCAGCATGTAATGTTCGTTGGCGCTGTCGGCGATAGGGCGGGATTGATCTCGAAGCTCTCTATATGCTTGTATCACTTCATTAACACGAAGTACCCCTGGCTCTGCTACAATTTCGCCGCGGTCGATCTCGGCTTCGCGTTGTCGTGCCCATGCTTCGGCCTGGGCTTTGGTCTGGAATGTCTTGCACAATCCCTTGTGGCCTTTACGACGTATAAGCGCACGCCAGGAAACGCCGATTTTTACTATGCTTGCCATGTATCACTCTCTATATCACTTTGTATCACCGACAGCGTGATACACGATTATATCGGATGAGTTCTACATAGGAGGAATAGCTAAAATATCAATGGAAATATATCCAATCTCGCCATAGTTCAATGGATAGAACGAGTGCCTCCTAAGCGCTAGATACAGGTCCGATTCCTGTTGGCGGGACCAAATCCCTTTTCCCCAATTTCCTTTAATTCAGCGTGACCGTAAGCACGTAAAAAAGCGCGCATGGCAAGCCATGCGCGCTTTCATATTTCTGCAAGTTCCGATCTTTCGCATGCTGCCACGGAAGATCTGGATGCGTGAAAATTAGAACTTACATAGATGACGGGGGGAGGTCTTGCAAAGGCATATTACTCAAGCGCTAAAAAAATGTGTCACTGCAAGACCTGGCCCCTATTATATTTGAAATGGGCTATCGCACGGAATGGATTGAGCGCCAACTGGCACATGCTGAAGATAACAAGGCAAAGGCTGCCTACAACCACGCCGAGTATTTGACCGAACGCAGACAAATGCTTCAAGCATGGGCAGCCTGGGTAGATCAAATCCCAAAGGAAATTATTAGGCCAAATGGGCAATCAGCGCCCATCGCGCCGTAAAACACCCATTCCGACTTGCCATCCTAATCGACCTACGCGCCCGCGTCGAGATCATCCGGCTCACCTGCACCGTGATCGTCGGGGTTGCTCAACCAATCCGGCTCAATGTCATTTAACACCATGTGGTGAGTTCTCGGAAGTATCTCGATAGACTCTATCGCCATGCGATCTGGAATTTGTCCACCGAGCGTAACGATTGCTTCGATGTCGATGCGTTCATCGGTCACAATCTGGGTGCTCCCCATCGGCATGTACTCTCGGTCAATGCCGTCCCACTTACGAAATTTAAAGTAACTGCTCACTTGGGCAATTGCTGTGGCCTCGATCTGCACGAATACCTTACCGTCACCGTGCTCGACGGCCTCAAAGGTCTTCAAGGCCCAATCTAAATCGGGCAGCTCGACGTCGGCGAAGGACGCCTCCACGCCCTCATCCTCGTACTCGAATTGCGAGTCTGCTTCGACATCAAATTCAACCTTGTCATCCTGATCGGACAGCGCCTCCAACAACGCCGCTTTTAGGCCGATGCGATCGCCATCGTCCAGCAGTTCGGCGAGTCGACGCGCCGCGTAGCTGGCAGTCTGATCTTGAAACCCACTAAGGGCCTCAGCTAGATCGCGAACCAGAACGAGGCGCTCGCTCGATGCGCAATAATTAGCCCAGTCTGGATCATTTGAGACCACAAGCACCTTGCGCTCTTCCTTCGCAGCCCAAAACTCAAGGGTAAGTAGCGCAACCGCATCCGGAAACTCGTGTTTCTTCGGTCCGCTTTCCGCAAAAGGTGCCTTTGCGTCAAAGTACCGCATCATCAATTGATCCAGCGTCACATGCTCGCCCGCATGAAGAAGCAGAGCGCCTGTGCGGCTAATCCAGCCCTCCAAACGTTGTCTGGCGATCTCGCTAGCGGCGTCAGGATCAGCGATCTTCGCGAGCAATTTCGTAGCCGGCCCCGCATCTTCAACGAGTGACAGCAATTTCACATTCGCAAGGAGACGCATCGCGGCAACAAGCTTGCTCTGCGCATCCCTTGCCTCTTGAAGCAGGTGTGCCTCGACCTCGCCAGCGATCACATCTGGCAATAACACCGTAATTTCGCTACCGGAAAATTGCGCCACACGCCGCAGTAATCCATTTTCCATCGAAAGACGCTTGGCATCGAACACTTCTGTATCGAGCGCTATTGAGTCAATCTCGCCATCTTCGATCTGCTTCCGAATCGCTTTGTCCATAATGTGTAATTTAAGAAGTAAGTGAGGGTAGCATCTTCCTAGATGGACAATGCACAAACTAACATGCGAGGGCCGGCTAGTGCTGGCAACGAAACTTTAGTCAAATGCAAGGTCCCAGGGAAAATACTCCGGCTCATAGGATGACGATCGCGCCATCCAATTAATTTTCACATCTTTCAACGGTGTCCTCAACTCTTCACGTTTTGCATCCCAATCAAATTCGACCTCCCTCAAACAGCCGGGAAATTTTGGAGACAAAGCACCGAACGTGTAAAAGATGTGCAAATCCTGTGGCAGCACATTCACAGTCTTGAACAGCTCGCAGGCCTTTAGGCCACTTCGAAAGGAAACGAGACCTTCTTCCCCACTGAGATCGGCGAAGTTTATTTTTCCCAAAGGTGGGAGGTCCATATGATCGGGGAAATAGAAGCTAGCATCCTCTCCGTCCGTGAGAGCAATCGCAATAGATTTAACAGAGTGAGTTGAGTTAAATCTAATATAAACCAAAGCATCGGAGTATCGATATGCCCAACTCATGTCGTTCTCGTTAGCTCCGAATTCCTTCTCACCTCCCCTATGATGAAAACCCAATAGCTCATGCACAAGTCCCGCAGGACAGCCCAATTCGATTCCAAATAGAATATCTTTTGGAGCGCGCCGTCTTTCTCTACGAAGCTCCGGCCTCTGCAACTTGGTCAAGAACTCCTCTAATTTCCCGTTTCCCTTCAGCAAAGCAAATAGGCCGTATGCTCCAAGAAACGACCCAATCGCATTTGCTGCGGTGCCGGTCAAGAAATCATCAAGGCTCATATTTTCCCAACTCCAAAGTTAATCCATCTTCAGTTCGCACGCGGTGGCAATTACGGCGGGCCCAATTTTCGAGTTTCCTATTGTACAAGACACGTGCCGTATTGCGATATCAGCAACTACGTGCATCGGATCAGAGAAATACGCTCCTGCATCAAGTAGCTTACAAGGCTCTATTTTGTTGAATCTGCAAACCAATCCATTCTTGTATTTCCGACTCGACCCAACCGGATATTCGTCCAAGCTTAACTTGTCTTGGAAATTCATCATTTTTGATCTTCCCGTAAATCACCGTCTTGCCTAGACCTACCATTTCTTTTACTTGGGGCAAGCGAATCAGCCTCTGGTTAGATCATTCCTACAGCTCTATCCTGCAGAGTTGATGATCGCACGGCCTGAACCGAAGCCGAAAAAAACAGGGGGCGCCCGAATCTAACGCTTCTCTGTTCTGACCCCAACGACAGAAGCGACGCTAGCTAACTCCCTTAATATTTGTTCTACGGTAGGTACCCGACGGATTTCAGGACCACAACAACATAATAAGCGAGTAAATGATTTCCTAATGGCAATTGTTGAAGCCGAAGCCCACGCTCAAAGGCAAACAATGTTCCCTCTATCCATTGCACTGCTAGACACGGCCTAGCCTCAAAGCAAAATAAATTCTGGAAAAATTGAGTGCTACGAATTTGCTACAGCAAATATTGAGAGCCATATCTGGCGCGGGGTTTCACTCTCATTCCACGCCGTGAACTAAAGGATGGACTGTAGGAAGCGGGGGGAAGGCTGGATACAGTTTTGCGATATTCTTAAACTACCTCCCCCAATTTTTACAAATTTGTGCTGTATGTTATTGATTTTATTGGTAAGTTGATTCCTGTTGGCCGGACCCAATCCCTTTTCTCCAATTTCCCTTAATTCAGTGTGACCGTACGCACGAAAAAAAGCGCCCATGGCAAGCCATGCGCGCTTTTCGTATTTCTGCATATCCCAATCTTCCGCATGCTGCCACGGAAGATCAGGATGCCTGCAAATTAGAACTTGTGACGGATACCAACGGCAATCGAAGTCTGGCTGTCGTTGGTGGCGCCGGTGCTGTCGCCATAGACGCCAGGATTGACGGTGTCGTTGGCGCGCAGGTTCGACACGAATGCATACAGGTCAGTGCGCTTCGACAGGAAGTAATCCGTACCCAGGTTAAATTGGGTCAGGCGGCCCTTTGGTGCGCCGGCGTCAGCGAATGTCAGCTTGTCATACTGAACGCTGGCCAGCAGGTGCAGAGGCGCTGTAACGGCGTAGTTCACACCCAGTTCGAAGATGTCGGTCTTGGTGTTGTTCAGGCCGCCAATGATGAAGTTGCCCGGTGTGATCGAAGTGGAGACGCCTTGGATGTAGCCGGAATCGGTAGCCAACGGTTGTTTGACGCGCGACCAGTTGCCGTACAGACGTGCTGGACCGGCTTGGTAGCTGGCGCCCAACGAGAATGTCTTCAGGGCTGTATCGCCTGGGTTGCCGACGAATGCTGGGGCGCTGTTGGTCAACGAAACATCGCTAGGGTTGGAGCCCAGTTTCGATTCGTAGTAAGCAGCGAACAGACCCAGAGGACCGTTTGCGTATTGACCGCCGAAGCCGAACGATTGGCCTGCCGAAGTTTGGCCAGCTGTTTCGCCGAAGCCGTAGATTGCGCTGGCTGTGAAGCCCGATACGTCAGGTGTGTTGTAGCGGATCGAATTGTCGGTACGTGTGCCTTCCAAGCGGTCCAGGTTGTGGCCGACTGCGCCAGTCACGCCACCGAAGTCTTGCACCGAAGTCCATTGGCTGACGTCGTCCAGGATGTCAGTTTGGCGACCCAACAGCACGGAACCGAAGTTGCCGCCCAAACCGACCACCGATTTACGACGGAACAGAGTTGTCGTACCTGCGTCGCTTTGCAGAGCGCCGGTGTCGTTCGAGAAGCCAGCTTCCAATTGGAACAGAGCCTTCAGGCCGCCGCCCAGATCTTCAACGCCCTTGAAACCCAAACGCGAACCTTGGATGACGCCGGAGTTGACGCTGAATTTGCTGCCGGTGTTGCCGGTCGTGGTGTTCAGAACCGGATTGCTGTAAACAACACCGGTATCAATGATGCCGTAGATGGTGACTGAACTTTGAGCTTGTGCAGCACCTGCGATTGCGCCGAGTACGGCCAGTGCGATTAGTGATTTCTTCATTTGACGTCCTTTATTTGAAAAACTGTCTTAAGGATCCGTACAGCGTGTCGGATAGGTGAACATTAGAGGCTATCGCATTAAATGTATGGTCTTTTGTCTGCTGCATCGCCTTGTCTGTGTGAAACGTTACTGACTTTGTTAAATACGTTGTATTTATTCGTGATATGTAGAAAAAAGATTCGATGCATCGGTCGCAAACCTTGCTGTTCTGCGGCTGAGCGAGTGTTGAAAATAATCGTGGATCTGTTTGGATATGAGGTTAACGGTCAAATGGCGCGTCATATATTTTCCTGTTTTAGAAAATTTTCATGAAAATTTTTAGTGCAGATTTTTTTCATCGGTAGCGCGATACAAAGCGAAATATGCGCGCAGATTCCTGCCAGGACGCAAGCGGAATGGCATTGATTCAGCTATAGGTTTGAATCGGCTCCGCTCATTCGCAAAGTAGAAAACGGCGAGGCGTTTTGATGCGAGAAAATGCGCGGAGAATGGCGCGATATGAAAGCTATAGGCCGTTACAAATGCTGGAAATTATCTGTCCCGTTCATGCGTCGGCATCGCCTCGGAACAACTGTTCCAGGCGATAGCCAAAGTTGTAGATTGGCGTGATCTGATAGCCATTTTCTGGGCGCAGTTGCAACTTGCTTCTCACTTTTGCGACGTGCGTGTCCATGCTGCGAGAAGAAATTTTGAAGTTGCGCGGCCATACCGCCTCGAGAATGCAAGCGCGGGAAAGAGGTCGCCCGAGATTGCGGAAAAACAGCAGCGCTAAATCGAATTCCTTTTGCGTGGTTTCGATTTCCTTACCTGCGTGCGTCAGGTGATGAGCGTTGGTTTCAAAAACATAGTCGCCAAATGCGATCTGCTCATTGGAATTTTTCGCGGGATAGGCGCGTCGCAACAGGACCTGGACGCGCGCAATCAGCTCGCTGCGCCGGATCGGTTTGATCATGTAATCGTCTATGCCCATCATCAGGCTTTCGACGATCTTATCTTCGTCGAAGCGGCTGCTGATGAACAGGATCGGCAGGTTTTTCGGCAGTCTGTCGCGGACCCAGTGGACCAGCCTGGGGCCGCTGATGTCCTGGCTCTGCCAGGCCAATACCAGCATGTCGTAACTCTCGCGGTGTAGCTGGATCAATATGTCACTCCCATTTTGAAATGGGTGGCAAACATGTCCACCGGATACTAGTGTTCTGCAAACGGAATCAGTTTGTCCGAGGTGGTCGTCAAGAACGGCAATTTTCATATTTCGGGTGCTTGGTTAAGAGTACCGGAGCGATGCAATCAATGTATCCGGGCTCCGTCTGCGTCACATTAAGTTACGCAAAAATGGCTTCCTGATGCCGCGTAATTGAAGCTGCGTCTGCATCGTCGGCGAATCTGTTTAGCGAATTAGAAACGTTGAGTTACATTCACTGAACAGGGTAAATCGCAATTTTTTCAAGCTCTAAGTTAGCACTGAAAATCCGGATAAATAGGTCGAAATACGTTACTTATGTAATCAGTTGTTTCTGCCGTTGTGGCGCTCTGGAGTTGATGCGCGTGCAGATGAAATAATATTGTCAGGCGTGTGGGAACTACCGCGCGATCGTTGATCTATGCGGATCGGCGATGGTTATGCGGCGTGCAGGAAGATATATTGGAGGGAGATTTTCGCTTGAGGTACCGGTCCTGATTTTTATCTACTTGAAAAAATCAGGACCGGTAAACGGCAATTGCAGAGTGTGGGTTCAATGCCGGCGATACGGTGTCGCTCGCCGATTGTTATTTATGGTTGCTCAGGTCCATCAGCATCCGCGTCAGCAAATAAAATCGCGGCACAACACTGTCGACTTCTGCATACTCTTCCGGTGTGTGAATGCCACCACCGACAATGCCGAAACCGTCCAGCGTCGGCGTGCCGACACCAGCGGAGAGACTTGCATCCGCTGCGCCGCCGCTGCCTTCCAGCGTCAGTGTGCGCCCCAGTTCGGCATAGATGGCTTGCGCTTTGGCGGCCAGTGCATCCGATTGCGAATTCTTCGGCATCGGCGGGAAGCCGCGTGTCAGTTTGGTGCTGACTTGGGTGTCAGGAATCAATTTGTTCTGCGCAACCTTGGCCAGATCTTGTTCCACCCGGTCGAACTCTTCCGGCACCGCAACTCGCACATCGGCGAAGGCCGTGGCGTGATCGGGGATCACGTTCTTGGAGCCGCCGGCGTTGATCACCGTGAAGTTGACGGTAGTCTGCTTGTTAGGGTTGCCCAACTGCCCCAGTTGCAAGACTTGATGCGCCACTTCCGTTGCCGCATTGCGTCCGCTTTCCGGCGCCACGCCTGCATGGGCGGCTTTGCCGATGACATCGACTTCGGCCGTGCCGCTGCCTTTGCGCCATACCACCAGGCCGTCAGCGGGACGGCCCGGCTCCAGGTTCAAGGTGACATCGTGTTGCTTGGCGATTTTCTCGATCAATGCGCGTGAGCCGCTCGAGCCGGTCTCTTCATTTGTGTTGAGCAGGAAGGTGATCTGGCCGTAATCGGTGAAGTGCAACTGCTGCAGGATTTTCAGCGCATACAGGCCGGCGACCACACCACCCTTGTCATCCATTACGCCAGGACCGTAAGCGCGCTTGTCTTTGATATAGAACGGCCTGGCTTTGGCGGCGCCGGCCTTGAACACGGTATCCATGTGCGCCATCAACAGGATCTTGACCTTGCCGCTGCCACGCAATGTCGCAACAATGTTGTTGCCGACCGCAGGTGTGGCCGGATAGGTGTC
The DNA here is from genome assembly GCF_044745265.1 of Collimonas sp. NPDC087041. Taxonomy (NCBI): domain Bacteria; kingdom Pseudomonadati; phylum Pseudomonadota; class Betaproteobacteria; order Burkholderiales; family Oxalobacteraceae; genus Collimonas; species Collimonas sp. NPDC087041. Next base: position 372,058 of record NZ_JBIUZX010000003.1, on the reverse strand, counting down.
GACTTGCGCACCGAGCTTTTTCAATTCCTCGATCACGATCGCGCCGACTTGCTGCAGACCTTGTTCATCGCCGGTGCCGGAATCGATATTGACCAGGCGCTCCAGCAATTTCAAGGCGTCATCCTTGGATTGCTCGGCTTTCTCATACACCGGCTGATACGGCTCAGCCGATGCCGCCGGGAAGGCGGCGCCAAGGACAATACCGAGGCTCAGGCCTGAGATCAATGCGGGACGTGTAAAGCGGAACTTCATCGTGTTCTCCTTTTTATGTACTTTGCTGCGCAAAGATGGTTGGTGTTGCGAGCATGATTCTCCATGCTATCTGGAAAGATTTTTAATAGGATAAATCAAACACGAATTCAAACACGAACTATTCGATCACTTTTCATATTGGCTACGCGCTGCAAATGGTTTTCTGCAAGCGGCTGCAGCCGCATCTCGATCTGTAACTTGGCGGCGGGCGGCCTCGGTGTCGGGAATTGAAGAGGGCGACGATGGCGTACGCGTAAATCGCAGGGGGATTGCCGCACAAGGCTGGTATGTACAGCCGATCAGCGAGAACTGGTCGCTCAGCGCCGGGGTCAGCCCTTATCTGGCGACCAACAAGCGCCAGTCCGACAGCAGCACGTTGAACGGTTTGTTCACGATTCAGATCGACCGCAACTTAGGTAGAAACTGGAAGATCTTCGGCAGTTTCGGCAGGGCAGTCACCTTCACGAACAAGAATGATGCCGACCTGATGACGATCGGCTTGAGCAGGCGTTTTGATTTTTAACCGTGCTTATGTGGCGAATCCGGCCGGCAGCAGGATGATTATTATCGACATTCTGCCGCCGGCCGTCGATCTTGTTTAGCGAAAACTGTCGGCAAGTTTGTTGTCATCCATGCTGCGTCCCAATACCACCCAGAAAATGCACAACGACAGTATGCCCGCGACGGCGTATACCGAGACATCGAGGTAATTGCCGCCGATTTTTAATGGAATCAACGGTGCATCGGAAGTGCAGATCATATTGGCGGCGTACATGCCGACATAATGCATGCTGGAAACCGCCAGCGCCATCACCAAGGCGGCGGCGACGCGATGCAATACCCGGGTCAGATGGAAGGCCAGCCATAGCGCTGCAGCGGCAGCGACTACCGCGATCACTGCCGAAATGGCGACGGTGGCGGGATTCAGCGCCATGGTGGCGCGCAGGTTCATCGCATACATGCCCATGTAGTGCATCACGCAAGCGCCAATGCCTGCCAGCAGGCTGCCGGCCAGCCAGCCGGAGACTTTGAATTGACCGTGGCCGCCGGCCAGATACAGCGCAATCCCGGAAATCACAATGGCCGCGATCAGCGATGCCGCGGTCAGCACGGCGTCATACGAAATCGGGACGGACAGGCGATACGCCTGCATGGCAAGGAAGTGCATCGACCAGATGCCGATCCCGCCCAGCGATGCCGCCGCGCAGACTGTCATTCCCCAGTCCAGGCTGCCATCCTTGCGGAACATCGATTTGGCGCATTGCAGGGCAAGTAGCGCGCCCCAGAAAGAAATCATGTAAGACAACAGAACTAAGGTGGCATCGTATTTTGGCGTCAGCAACTGGCCCAGCAGTGGATCCATAACCTTCTCCCTGGTTAATCAAACTGAATGACAAGAGCTGCGTTGTTGCATCTCTTGGGTTTGTCTTTAAAACAATATTTTTCTAACTCAGTAAAGATGAATGCCCCATGGAGAATGCTGCTTGATATTGATTCCAAACATTTCCATGTAGAAATAATATAGGTCTAAAATTTCTTCGTAGCAACTGGTTTTGACTTGTGCTAGAAGCAGTTGATTTTTGTGCAAAGGAGCGGTGAATGGCATTGCTGCCGAACATTGCGGCATCGGAAGTACTGGTCTTGTCGGCGACGGCTACGAATAGGCCGCGATGACTAAATTAGTGTGGGGTGGCGGGAATATTGCGTGGTGCAGGTAAGGTACAATACGCGGTTCATTCATCCTATTGACTGCGCGTTGCCAGCGTAGTGCGCCGCCGAATGCGGACACGACGCTACCGCAGATCTTTCTTTTTCTGGTCTCATCCAAATTATGGCAGTCATCTCTATCACCAATGCGCAACTCGCATTCGGTCACGTCGCGTTGCTGGACCGCGCGGAATTTTCCCTGGAAGCGGGAGAGCGGGTCGGCCTGATCGGTCGCAACGGTACCGGCAAGTCGTCGCTGCTGAAAACCATCGCCGGTGTCTCCAAGCTGGATGACGGCCTGATGGTCATGCAGCAAGGCATCAAGATCGCGTATGTCGATCAGGAACCGCATTTTGACGAGTCGATGTCGGTCTTCGACGCTGTGGCTTCGGGCATGGGCGAGATGCAGGCATTGCTGAACGAATACGACGCATTGACTGGACAGTTCGGCGGCGATAACGACGACGCCATCATGGAGCGTATGCACGAGATCCAGAGCAAGCTCGATGCCGCCGACGCCTGGAGCCTGACCAACAAGGTCGAGACCACGCTGGATCGCCTGAACCTGAATAAAGACCTGCTGATGGGCCAGCTTTCCGGCGGTATGCAGAAGCGGGTGGCGCTGGCTTGCGCACTGGTCAGCACGCCGGACGTGTTGCTGCTCGATGAGCCGACCAACCATCTGGATTTCAGCTCGATCATGTGGCTCGAAGGCCTGCTGCGCGACTACAAGGGCAGCGTGCTGTTCATCACCCATGATCGCAGCTTCCTCGACAACGTCGCCACTCGCATCATCGAACTCGATCGCGGTCGTTTGCTGTCTTTCCCGGGCAACTTCACGGCGTATCAGGTACGCAAGGCCGAGCAGCTGGAAATCGAAGAAATCGAAAACGCCAAGTTCGACAAATTCCTGGCGCAGGAAGAAATCTGGATCCGCAAAGGCGTGCAGGCGCGCCGTACCCGTGACGAAGGCCGTGTACGACGCCTGGAAGCATTGCGCCTGGCGCGCAGCGCACGCCGCGATCAGCAGGGCCAGGTCAAGCTGGACGTATCGTCCGGCGAACGCTCCGGCAAGATCGTGGCGGAGCTGACCAACGTCAACAAGGCGTATGGCGACAGAGTCATCGTGCGCGACTTTACCGCCACCATCATGCGCGGCGACAAGGTCGGCCTGATCGGCCAGAACGGCGCCGGCAAGACCACATTGCTGAAACTGATTCTGGGCGTCGACCAGCCTGACAGCGGCACCGTCAAGCAGGGCACCAAATTGCAGATCGCGTACTTCGACCAGATGCGCGCGCAACTGAATGAAGACGCCAGCCTGGCCGACACCATTGCCCCGGGTAGCGACTGGGTCGAAATCAATGGCCAGCGCAAGCATGTGATGACTTACCTGAACGACTTCCTGTTTGCGCCGGAACGCGCCCGTTCGCCGGTCAAGTCGCTATCGGGTGGCGAGCGTAACCGGCTGTTGCTGGCGCGCCTGTTCGCCAAGCCGGCCAATGTGCTGGTGCTGGATGAGCCGACCAACGACCTCGACATCGATACGCTCGAACTGCTGGAAGAACTGCTGGAAGACTACGAAGGCACAGTGTTCCTGGTCAGCCATGACCGTACCTTCCTCGACAATGTCGTGACGCAAGTGATTGCCGCCGAAGGCGACGGCATGTGGCGCGAATATGTCGGCGGCTATACCGATTGGGAGCGCGTGCGCCCAAGCCAGGCAGCATTGATTGCCAAGGCCAAGAGCGAAGCCAAGGTCGAAGTCAAGACAGAAGCTGCGCCGGCGGCCGCACCGAAGCAGAAGAAGCTGAGCTACAAAGAGCAGCGCGAACTCGAAGAGTTGCCGGTGCTGATCGCCAAGCTGGAAGCGGAGCAGAAGGAAATTTCCAGCCAGTTGGAAGATCCGGACCTGTACAAGAAAAAGCCGGAAGAAGTGAAGCGCTTGAATGACCGCTTTGCAGAAATCGATGGCTTGCTGCTTGAGAGCCTGGAGAAGTGGGAAATTATTGAAGCCCGTAGCAAGGCTTGATTCAGGTCGGCGGCTAGCATCGCCGGCAACGGATGGACAAGGGAAGGGCGCCAGTAGTGGCGCCTTTTTTATGATGTTTATCGTTTGCACAGATTTCCGGGAGTTTGAATAGTGACGACCAATCCAGCAGAATTTCCATCGATCCAAACCGATCGGCTGTTATTGCGCGAAATCGTCGCCACAGATGCCGATGATCTGTTTGCCATTCACGGCGATCCGGAGCTGATGCGCTGGTTCGGCACCGATCCGCTCAAGGATGTCGCCGCTGCGCATGGTTTGATCAAGGTCTTTGCTGGATGGCGTCTGCAAGAAAATCCTGGTGCGCGCTGGGGCATCCAGATCAAAGGGCAGCCGCAGCTGCTAGGCACATGCGGATTGTTTCGTTGGGACCGCAACTGGCGCAAATGCATGCTCGGCTATGAACTGGCGGCGCAAGCCCAGAAGCAGGGCGTGATGAAAGAAGCCGTAAGTGCCGCACTGTCGTGGGGTTTCACGCACATGGAATTGAATCGGGTTGAAGCGCAGATCCACCCGGACAACCATGCTTCGCTCAAGCTGGTACAAGGTTTGGGATTTGTGGAGGAAGGCCGTTTACGTCAGGCCGGTTACTGGCGCGGGCAATATCACGACTTGCTGCAATTCTCGCTGCTGCGTGGCGAGTGGCAGCAGTCCTGACAGGCATGCAATCAATTCAAGCGCCGGCACGCCTCGCGTAGTTCGGCGGCTTGCTGCTGCAGTTGCTCAGCATCCGCCGCCTGCGGCCGCTGTGCCAGATAATTTTCCAGGTCGTCCAGTGCCGCTTGCGGACAATCCAGCTGCGCAAAGGCCAGTCCGCGATCACGCCGCTCGATGGCGTCGCCTGGCAGCAGGATCAACAGCCGCTGCTGCACTTCCAATAAGCGCTGCCATTGATTGTTTTGCTGGAAGATCGCTTTCAGGTTGCGCAGCATGCGCACCAGGATGTCGTGTGGATGGGCGGCCTGCAGATACGTGATCAGGGAAACGCGGCTGGCGGCGCGCTCGGCATCGTTGCCTGTCGGCAGATAAGGTTCAAGCCGTTCTTCCAGTTCCTCGCGCGACAGGCTGGCGCCATTGGCCGGGTCGATCATGATGTCGCCCGACGGAATCGTCAGCTTCATCAGGAAATGTCCAGGGAACGACACTCCCTTGACTGCGAGACCGATCTGCTGCGCCAGTTCCATGTACACCAGCGCCAGCGAAATCGGGATTCCGCGCCGCTTGGCAATCACCCGCTGCAGATAGCTGTTATCGACGTCGTAGTAATGATTGACGTTGATCGCAAATCCCAACTCCTGGAAGAAGAAGTGATTCAACAAACGCAACTTCTGAATTGCCGATGCATCCGATGGCAGGCGTTGCCGCAGGGTATTCGCCAGACGGTCAAGCTCGTTTTGCGGTGCGTCGAAATCCAGCTTGGGATAGGCATCCTGCGCAATCGCCAGCGCCGCCTCAAACAAGGGTACGTCGTTGGCTTGCTGCACCAGCGAGGTAAAGTAGTCTAGAGATGTGATCGTCGTCATGGCTCTATCCTAGCAAAATAAATTCCCCGCCGTGACATTTACAACGTTCCCTTGTCGATTGCTCAATGTGCAATGCGCTTGAAGTCGCGGAAGCGGAAACCCATGGCCAACAAGGCGCCGAAGTAGGTAGCGCCACAGGCCGCCAGCACAGCCAGCAAGGCGCCGACGCGCACCAGCGAACTGGTGTGCGGGCCGACCCAGTTGAACTGGCCGGCGCTCCACAGCGCAACCGCCGCCATTAGCAGCAATGCCGTGAACAGTCGGACCAGGTATTGGATCCAGCCCTTTTCGGGTTTGTAGATGCCGCGCCGCATCAGGCTCCACAGTAGGAAGCCGGCGTTCAGGCAAGCGCCGATGCTGATCGACAGCGCCAGTCCGGCGACAGCGAAGATCGGCACGAAGATGTAATTCATGGCCTGGGTTGCGATCAGCACGCCGATGGCGATCTTGACCGGAGTCCGGATGTCCTGCTTGGCATAAAAACCGGGCGCCAGGATCTTCACCACGATCAGTCCGATCAGGCCGACGCCATAGGCGATCAGCACCTGGCTGGTGATGGCGACCGAGGCGGCGTCGAATTTTCCGTGCTGGAACAGGGTAGCCGTCAGCGGCACCGACAGGGTCGCCAGGCCAACCGCGGACGGCAGCGCCAGCAGGAACGTCAGGCGCAGGCCCCAGTCCAGCAGCGACGAGTATTCGAGTCGGTCATTGTCGGCGTTGGCTTTGGTCAAACTAGGCAGCAGGATGGTGCCCAGCGCCACGCCCAGCAGGGCGGTCGGGAATTCCATCAGGCGGTCGCCATAGGTCAGTAGCGAGACGCTGCCGTTACCCAGGCGCGAAGCGATGTTGGTGTTGATCAGCAGGCTGAGTTGAGCCGCCGACACGGCGAATACTGCCGGGCCCATTTTTTTCAAGACTCGTTGCACGCCGACATCGCGCAAGGCGGTCATTGGATTAAAGGCAATCCGCGGCAGCATGCCGATCTTGAGCAGCGCCGGGACTTGCAGCGCCACTTGCAGCACGCCGCCGACCAGCACCGCAAACGCCATCGCATAAATAGGATGTTCGAGATACGGCGCCACGAATAGCGAGGCGACAATGAACGCCAGGTTAAGCAGCACCGAAGTGAAAGCGGGAATCTTGAATTCGCGCCAGGTATTAAGGATGCCGCCCGCCAGCGCCACGAAAGACATGAATCCGATATACGGAAACATGACCCGGGTCATGAATACCGAAGCATCGAATACCTGTTGATTGCCTTTCAAGCCCGAAGCGATGAAATATACAAATACAGGCGAGGCGAGAATGCCGATGATGCAGGTCAGCACCATGGCCCAGGTCAGTACCGTCGCGACATGATCGACCAGGTCCTTGGTCACCAGGTCGCCTTTCTGGTTTTTGTATTCGCCCAGGATCGGCACGAAAGCTTGTGAGAAGGCGCCCTCGGCAAATAGCCGGCGCAGCAGGTTTGGAATACGGAAGGCGATGGCAAATGCATCGGTATAGCCGTCGGCGCCGAATGCGCGCGCATACAGGATTTCTCGAATCAGTCCCGTCACACGCGACAACATGGTCATGCCAGACACGGTGGCAAGCGTTTTATGCAAGTTCATGGAGCGGCATTATAGCGGTAGCCGAAGGCCAGCCGTAGCTTCGCGGGAATTGCTTGATTCAGGAGCAATGTTTCAGACGTTTTGCCGCAACTGCGAGCCTTGGGTGCCTGGTAAAAGGTTGCGAGAATGCGACAGTTGCTGCCTGTCATGTCTGAAAATGTGCTTTCTTGCGACAGAATTGCTACGGAAGCAAGAGCAGTTTGCCTGTTTTTCAAAAGACGGTTATAATCCGTGGCTTTACAGAATTCTGCGTCGCGGTCTGGTTTGTTTATGCCGCGTAAGCATTCCCGACCTCGTTTTAGGAAATATAAATGGCAAATACCGCACAAGCACGTAAGCGTGCTCGTCAAGCAGTTCAGCAAAACCTGCACAACTCCAGCCAACGTTCGACCCTGCGCACAGCAATCAAAGCTGCTCGCAAGGCAATCACTGGTGGCGACAAGGCTGCAGCAGCCGTGGTTCTGCAGAACTCCGTATCGGTTATCGACCGTATCGCTGACAAGAAAATCATCCACAAGAACAAGGCAGCACGCCATAAGAGCCGTTTGAACGCAGCTCTGAAAGCGCTGGCAGCTTAATAGTATTTGCCGGGCGGCCTGGCCGCCTGCATTACTAGCTTGTTGTTGGATTAAGAAAAACCCTGCATGGCGCATGTCATGCAGGGTTTTTCTGTTTGATTCCGTTTTTAATCGTTCAGGTGGGAGGCGGCCAAGTTGTTTGATCCCGCGCAAGCCATTAAACTGAAGCACTTGCCTTCACCAGTTCCGCGTTGGGGGGAGTGGCGAGGCAAGCAAATTTCCGGCATGCATTGCCGGTCGACGTTGATGCTTGTTATTGCGGCAAGCCGTCGATGACGGTGCCAGGCTTGATGTTCTTTTCCTTGAACCAGCCTTTGTTCATCTCCAGTGCGTAAGATGCGGCGCCCGCGGCGCAATGCGAATCGAGCGTCTGCGCCTTCATTTCCTCAACGTTCAGGATCACGCCCTTTTTGTCGATGAAAGCGACCGACAACGGAATCAATGTGTTTTTCATCCACATGCAGATGCCTGCCGGCGCATCGAATACGAATACCATGCCTTCATTGGCGCCCATTTTCTTGCGGAACATCAGGCCTTGCTCGCGATCCGCTTCGCTGCGTGCGACTTCGGCCTTGATGACGTGGATGCCGATGTTGAGCGGCGTGGTCGGGAGTGTTTGATATTCTTGTGCTGTAGCCGGCAGCGACGCAAAAGCGCAGGCGGCGATCGCTGCAGAAATGACTGCGGCGGCGGGAATCAGGCGATTTTTTTTCATGTTATTTCAAGGCTCCTTTGGGGTATCGCGATTATACAGAGAGCCAAATCGACGGGTGGTCCTCAGTGCCGGAGAATATTGTTTCAGGACGTAAAAAAAGGCAGGACGCGCCTGCCTTTTTGTTGAAGCTGATGCCGAAATTACTTGGCAGCAGGAGCAGCGTCAGCTGCTGGAGCTTCGGCTTTTGCAGCCTTGGTTGCTTTCTTTGCTTTCTTGACTTTGTGTGTAGTCTTCTTGGCTGCAGGTGCCGATGCTTCAGCAGCAGCGGCAGCAGGTGCTGCTGGTGCAGCAGGAGCTGCGTCAGCGGCGAAAACGGAAGTAGCGAACAGGCCGGCAACCAGAGCAGCGATCAGTTTAGTCATTTTGTATTCCATTCAGTTAGCGAGTTAATCAATCCATGATTCACTTGAATCACTACGATTAACGACGCTCGAAAACAGATGGTTGACATCATTTTCTAAATAAATCGTTTATATGTTTCCAAATGTATCTGCGTTGCTGGCTGCGATGGCAGGGCTGGCAGCATATTATTTTGCCGGCGTAGTCAGATCGGCGGGATCGATTTCCATTGATTCGCCTGGCCACAACGGATGGCTTTGCAACGACACCTGGCCGATTGCCACCCTGACCAGGCGCAGCGTCGGTAATCCGACAGCCGCGGTCATGCGCCGCACCTGGCGGTTTTTTCCTTCGGTCAGCGTCAGCGCCAGCCAGCTGGTTGGCTTGTCGTGGCGTTCACGAATCGGCGGGTCGCGCGGCCACAACCAATCCGGTGCTTCGACCTGACTGACCCGGCAAGGCAACGTCACGAAATCACCGAGGTCGACACCATTTCGCAAGCGCGCCAGCATCGCCTGGTCGGGAATGCCCTCGACCTGGCTCAAATATGTCTTTGGCTGTTTCAGCGCCGGGTGACTAATATTGTGTTGTAGCTGGCCGTCATCGGTCAGCAGCAGTAATCCCTCGCTATCGGCATCCAGGCGTCCCGCCGGATAGATGTTGGGGATGTTAATGTAATTGGCCAGCGTTTCGCGGCTGGGATGTGCAGAGAACTGGCACATGACCTGGAAGGGTTTATTGAATAGGATCAGAGGCATATACCCGTAGTGTCGCAAAAACATAGCGTCTAGTAAAATACTAGTGCATAATACAAAACGATGTCTTATGTCTTATATAAGACTTGATAGTTTTGAAATTTGACCCGCCGAGCCGACTTTATCGCCTCAACTCCGGAGATTCTGATGTCCCAACATATCAAAGTGCCTGCAGAAGGCAAAAAAATCACCGTCAACGCCGATTTCTCGATCAACGTCCCAGACAACCCGATCATTCCTTATATCGAAGGCGATGGCACCGGCCTGGATATCAGCCCGGTCATGATCAAGGTTGTTGACGCTGCGGTTGCCAAAGCTTATGGCGGCAAGCGCAAGATCAGCTGGATGGAAGTGTTTGCCGGCGAGAAGTCGACCAAAGTTTACGGCCCGGATGTCTGGCTGCCTGAAGAGACCTTGGCTGCGGTTCGTGATTATGTTGTTTCGATCAAGGGTCCGTTGACGACGCCAGTCGGCGGCGGCATTCGTTCGTTGAACGTGGCTTTGCGTCAAGAACTCGATCTGTATGTCTGCCTGCGCCCGGTGCGTTACTTCAAGGGCGTGCCATCGCCGGTGCGTGAGCCGGAAAAGACCGACATGGTCATCTTCCGCGAAAACTCGGAAGACATCTATGCCGGTATCGAATGGCAAGAGGGCAGCGACGGCGCCAAGAAACTGATCGACTTCCTGATCAAGGAAATGGGCGTCAAGAAAATCCGTTTCCCCAACACTTCCGGCATCGGCATCAAGCCGGTTTCGCGCGAAGGCACCGAGCGCCTGGTGCGCAAGGCGATCCAGTACGCGATCGACAATGACAAGCCATCCGTGACGATTGTCCACAAGGGCAACATCATGAAGTTCACCGAAGGCGGCTTCCGTGACTGGGCCTATGCACTGGCGCAAAAGGAATTCGGCGCCGAGCTGATCGACGGCGGCCCATGGGCGAAATTCAAGAATCCGAAGACCGGCCGCGACATCGTCATCAAGGATTCGATCGCTGATGCGTTCCTGCAACAAATCCTGTTGCGTCCAAACGAATACAGCGTGATCGCAACCCTGAACCTGAACGGCGATTACATTTCCGACGCGCTGGCGGCACAAGTCGGCGGCATCGGCATCGCTCCGGGCGCCAACCTGTCGGATTCGGTAGCGATGTTTGAAGCTACCCACGGCACAGCGCCAAAATATGCCGGCAAAGACTACGTGAACCCTGGTTCGCTGATCCTGTCGGCGGAAATGATGCTGCGTCACATGGGCTGGCTGGAAGCTGCTGACCTGATCATCGAATCGATGCAAAAGTCGATCACTTCGAAAAAGGTGACTTACGACTTCGCACGCCTGATGGAAGGTGCGACGCAGGTTTCGTGCTCCGGCTTCGGCGAGGTCATGATTTCGAATATGTAATTCATTGTTATTTTAAAAAAGCCAGAACGTGTTCTGGCTTTTTTTACGCCTGCTTGTTGCCGTTTGGCCATAAAAAAACCTCACCGAAGTGAGGTTTTTCGTAAAAGCTGCTTAATTATGAAATTAAGGAGCTTGGATGTTAGAAGCTTGCTTGCCTTTAGGGCCTTGCGTGACTTCGAACTGGACTTTTTGACCTTCTTTGAGAGTCTTGAAGCCGTTCATCTGGATTGCCGAAAAGTGAGCAAACAAATCTTCACCGCCGTCATCCGGAGTGATAAAGCCGAAGCCCTTAGAATCGTTGAACCACTTGACTGTACCTGTTGCCATAAAATAGCGTCTTTCAAATAATGACTAATCACACGAGCCGTAAAAGCAAGAAGCCTCGCGTAACGCTGCCCCTTCTAGAACTTGCTCACTTCTATTAACAAGCAAAAACACACTTATCAATGAATGTCATTGTTCTCGTTAAAAATAAAAAAGTCAAGTAATTTCCAATATGCAATTAAATTTGTTGTTTTGAAATGTTTTACCCCTCTTGATTTAATCCGTTTTAACGTCATCTGCATAGCATTCAGAAAACGCGTAATATCGATATACACATTAATTAATCAGCGTTGCGCGTTGCGCATTTGTCGGAAGGTTTTAGAATAGGCGCATGGTAACCAAGCACGAAGACGGGACAGTAGCGACGCGGCAAGAGCAGAAGCTCAAGCCGCCTCCCATGTATCAGGTATTTCTGTTGAATGATGACTACACGCCAATGGAATTTGTGGTTGCCATCCTCCAGGAATACTTCAACAAGGATCGCGAAGCCGCAACGCAGATAATGCTGAAGGTGCATCGCGATGGCAAAGGCATGTGTGGTGTGTATCCGAAGGATATTGCATCCACAAAAGTTGAACTGGTATTAACGCACGCACGCAAAGCAGGGCACCCCCTGCAATGCATGATGGAGGAAGCATGATTGCGCAGGAATTGGAAGTAAGTTTGCACATGGCGTTTGTCGAAGCACGACAAGCACGGCATGAGTTCATCACGGTTGAACACTTGCTGTTGGCCTTGCTCGACAATCCGTCCGCGGCTGAAGTGCTGCGGGCGTGTGCCGTCAATATTGACGATATGCGCAAGACGCTGACGATCTTTATTGGCGACAATACGCCGACCGTCCCGGGTTCGAATGAGGTTGATACCCAGCCGACCCTCGGTTTTCAGCGCGTGATCCAACGCGCCATCATGCATGTGCAATCGGCTTCCAACGGCAAAAAGGAAGTCACCGGCGCCAATGTGCTGGTGGCGATCTTCGGCGAGAAGGATTCGCACGCGGTGTACTACCTGCATCAGCAGGGTGTGACGCGTCTGGACGTGGTCAACTTCATTTCGCACGGCGTGCGCAAGGATCAGCAGACCGATGCGCAGAAATCCTCGGAAGGCGCGGAAGAAGTGCAGGCCGAAGGCCAGGCCAAGGAAAGTCCGCTCGACCAGTTCACGCAAAACCTGAACAAGCTGGCTACCGAAGGCAAGATCGATCCACTGATCGGCCGCGAGTACGAAGTCGAACGCGTGATCCAGACCTTGTGCCGCCGTCGCAAAAACAATCCATTGCTGGTCGGCGAAGCCGGCGTCGGCAAGACCGCGATTGCCGAGGGCTTGGCATGGCGCATCACCCAGGGCGAAGTGCCTGAGATCCTGCAGAATGCCATCGTGTATTCGCTCGACATGGGCGCGCTGCTGGCCGGCACCAAATATCGCGGTGATTTCGAACAGCGCTTGAAAGCGGTCCTCAAGCAATTGAAGGACAGCCCGCACGGCATCCTGTTCATCGACGAAATCCATACCATCATCGGCGCCGGTTCGGCGTCGGGCGGTACGCTGGATGCCTCCAACCTGCTCAAGCCGGCATTGTCGAGCGGGCAGTTGAAGTGCATCGGCGCGACTACTTATACTGAATTCCGCGGCGTGTTCGAGAAAGACCACGCGTTGTCGCGGCGCTTCCAGAAAATCGATGTCAACGAACCGACCGTCGAGCAAACCGTGCAGATCCTGCGCGGCCTGAAGTCGCGCTTTGAAGAACATCACGGCGTCAAGTATTCCGCTTCGGCACTGACCAGTGCTGCGGAACTGGCGGCGCGGTTCATCAATGATCGGCATCTGCCGGACAAGGCCATCGATGTGATCGACGAAGCCGGTGCGGCGCAACGCATCCTGCCGAAGTCGAAGCAGAAGAAGACTATCGGCAAAGGCGAGATCGAAGACATCATCGCCAAGATTGCGCGGATTCCGCCGCAATCGGTCAACCAGGACGACCGCAGCAAACTGCAAACCATTGACCGTGATTTGCGCAATGTCGTGTTCGGCCAGGATCCGGCGATCGATGCGTTGGCGTCGGCCATCAAGATGGCGCGTGCCGGCTTGGGCAAGACGGACCGTCCGATCGGTTCCTTCCTGTTCTCCGGTCCGACCGGGGTTGGCAAGACCGAGGTGGCCAAGCAGTTGGCGTTCATCATGGGCATCGACCTGATTCGTTTCGACATGTCGGAATACATGGAACGCCATGCAGTGAGCCGCCTGATCGGTGCGCCGCCGGGTTATGTCGGTTTCGACCAAGGCGGTTTGCTGACCGAGGCCGTCACCAAGAAGCCGCATGCGGTATTGCTGCTCGATGAAATCGAAAAGGCGCATCCGGATATTTTCAATATCCTGTTGCAGGTGATGGACCATGGCGCGTTGACCGACAACAACGGGCGCAAGGCGGACTTCCGCAACGTGATCATTATCATGACCACCAATGCCGGTGCGGAAAGCCTGCAGAAGCGTTCGATCGGCTTTACCGACAAGAAGGAAGCCGGCGACGAGATGGCGGATATCAAGCGTATGTTTACGCCAGAGTTCCGCAATCGTATCGATTCCATCATCAGCTTCCGCGCACTGGATGAAGAAGTCATCCTGCGCGTGGTCGACAAGTTCCTGATGCAGCTGGAAGAGCAGTTGCATGAGAAAAAAGTGGAAGCGATCTTCACCGAGAACCTGCGCAAGTTCCTGGCGCGCAAGGGCTTCGATCCGTTGATGGGTGCGCGGCCGATGTCGCGCCTGATCCAGGACATGATCCGCAAGGCGCTGGCCGACGAGCTGTTGTTCGGCAAGCTGGTGACTGGCGGCCGCGTGACAGTCGATCTCGACGACAAGGATCAGATCAGTCTCGACTTTGCCGAGAAAGATGCATCCTCGCCGTCGGCGCCGGAAGAAACGGTCGAAGTGGAGTAAATCCGCTTTTGGCTTTTGCTTCAGCCAAAACAAAAAGCCTGAATCCACGAAAGTGATTCAGGCTTTTTTACGCTTGGATGTTTGAATCTACATCATTGTTTTGCTGCCAGCGTTTCACCGGCTGGTGAAGCGCTGGCAGCAACTTGTGGCTTAGGGCAGGACCGTGCTGCCGCTCGCTTGTTTGGCCTGGATATCCGAGACGGCTTGCTCGATGGCAGCGATGCGGTAGGTAGTGGCAGGATGGATCGCCGTATACCCGTTGAGTACCGTGACTGGATATTGCGTCGCCAGGCGTTGCCAGAATGCCGAGGCGTCGTCGACCTTGTAGCCGGCGCGCGCCACCATGTACAAGGCCAGCTTGTCGGCTGCCGCATCGAGCTGCTGCGGATATGGCTTGACGCCGGCGGCGCCGCTCAATGGCGCGGTATCCGGGCGCAGGCGAACCAGGTTGTCGATCACGCCGGACAAGGTCGCGGTGAGACGTTGCCTGGCTGGATGGGTCAGCGTGTTGTGCGCCATTTCCTTGGCGATCACGTAGGCCAGTTCATCGTCGCTGCGCACGAATTTCATCATGCCGGCGCTGATCAGGACGCGACGGCCGTCGGCATAGCTGATCACGTTGTCGGTGTTGCCTAGTTCGATGCCGAAGGCGCAAGCGCGGGTCAGCGGCACGTTCAGGGTCTGGTTGCTGCCGTTGCGGGCGATCGTCACCTTGATGTTGTTGCGGCCATTAACCAACGGGCCGAGCATCAAGGCCGTCTGACGTTCTGCATCGGCGCCGGTCGGCACCGGTTTGTCCTGGATTGCCACCAGCAGATCACCGCGTTGCAGGCCAACTTTGGCCGCGCCGCTGCCTGCCAGCACGCCGGTCACTTGCAATTGATCGGT
Organism: Collimonas sp. NPDC087041; assembly: GCF_044745265.1. NCBI lineage: Bacteria > Pseudomonadati > Pseudomonadota > Betaproteobacteria > Burkholderiales > Oxalobacteraceae > Collimonas > Collimonas sp. NPDC087041. Next base: position 356,976 of record NZ_JBIUZX010000003.1, on the reverse strand, counting down.
CAGGCCGAGTGAAGTGGCGGCGTCGATGAATTCTGCGGTGTAAGAGAATTTTGTCTTGGCTGTGAAGCCGAGCAGGTTGCGCGCGTTGTTGCGGCACAGGACTGCATTATTCACCAGCAGCGGGGCTGCCACGTCGTAGAGCCGGTCTTGCAGTGCGACCAGGCTTTTCAGCTCGGCCTGCTGCGGCGTTACGGCGGGAACGGCTGGCTTGGGAGCCAGCGTCGGTTTGCCGGCGCTGGCGGTATTTTGCGTGCCGGACGTGGTTGGTTCTTGCGTAGCGCAGGCCGCCAGGAACAGCACTGGCAATGTCACTGCTGCGTAACGCTTGACTCCCTGCCATCGGGAGCGACGTGTCAATCTCATTAATTTCTCCATCAATGTTTTCCGGTGCTGCCGAAGCCGCCTGCGCCGCGTTCGCTGCTCTCGAAATCTTGTACAACATTAAAACGGACCCGTGCGACCGGCACGATAATCAATTGCGCCAGCCGTTCCATCGGGTTGAGGGTGAATTCGGTTTGGCCGCGGTTCCAGGTGGAAACCATCAGCTGACCCTGGTAATCAGAGTCGATCAGGCCGACCAGGTTCCCCAGCACGATGCCATGTTTGTGACCGAGGCCGCTGCGCGGCAAGATCATGGCGGCGTAAGCCGGGTCGCCGATGTGGATTGCCAGGCCGGTCGGGATCAGGTGGGTTTCACCGGGTTTGAGCGTCACAGGCGCATCCAGGCAGGCGCGCAGGTCGAGTCCGGCGCTGCCTTCGGTGGCGTAGGCCGGCAATTGATCTTGCATGCGTGGGTCGAGGATTTTGACGTCGATGATATTCATTGAATTTTGTAACAATCTATATAAATAAAATAATTCGGGTACGTGCGGCAAATGAACGGCATGACAAGCGCAGGCCTGTCTGGAATTCATGTAACCAATTCTGATTTCGATGCGGCTCGCCGGCCTTCAGGCCGACGATGAACTATGCAGCAACTATGCAGCAACTATGCACCAAGACGCGCAGCAATGGCAGCGATCAACTGCCGCGCCAGCTGCTGTTTGCCGGCACGCGGCAGATCGGTATGACCGTTCGCGTCGAACAACACCAATTGGTTGTCATCCTTGCCAAAGGTATCGTGGCCGATATTGCCGACCAACAGTGGTACATTTTTCCTGGCGCGTTTGGCCTCGCCATATTGCAACAGCTTTTCCGATTCGGCAGCAAAACCGACACAGTACGGTGGTTTGGGCAGCGCTGCAACTGTTGCCAAAATATCCGGGTTTTGTTCGAATACCAATTCCGGCGCGCTGCCGTCGGCATTCTTCTTCAGTTTCTGGGTGCTGGCATTGGCTACGCGCCAGTCGGCAACCGCAGCGACGGCGACGAATATGTCGGTGGCGCTGCTGGCGCTTTGGGCGGTGAGCTGGGCCATGACGATATCGTGCATCTGTTGTGCAGTCTGGACGCTGATGCGGCGCACGCCATATGGCGTGGCAAGTGCGGTTGGTCCCGACACCAGCGTCACTTCGGCGCCGGCTTCATAGGCGGCGCGGGCAACTGCATAGCCCATTTTTCCCGATGACAGATTGGTGATGCCGCGTACCGGATCGATTGGCTCGAAAGTCGGGCCGGCGGTCAACAGCACGCGTTTGCCCTTGAGTAGTTTGAGCTGGAACGCAGCAATCACTTCCGCCAGCAATTGATCGGCTTCCAGCATGCGTCCCATGCCGACTTCGCCGCAGGCCTGCTCGCCGGCATCAGGGCCGAGCAGCTGAATGCCGTCCGCCAGTAACTGGTTGGCGTTACGCTGGGTGGCGGGGTTTTGCCACATTTCGACGTTCATCGCCGGTGCGATCAACAGCGGCACCGTCGCCGGCCGCGCTACGCACAAGGTCGACAATAAATCGTCGCAGGCGCCGTGCGCCAGCTTCGACATGAAATCGGCGGAGCAGGGCGCGATCACGATGGCATCGGCGTCGCGGGTGAGATCGATGTGCGGCATGTTGTTGCCGATGCGCGCATCCCATTGATCGGTAAATACCGGCTTGCCGGACAAGCCCTGCATGGTCACCGGTGTCATGAAATGCGTGGCCGCGGTGGTCATGACCACCTGTACCGAAGCGCCAGCCTTGATCAGTGCGCGCGTGAACTCCGCCGCCTTGTAGCAGGCGATGCCGCCGGTCAGTCCCAGCACGATTTTTTTACCCGCGAGATCCATCTCTGCTCCTGGAGGGGACGACACCAGTTGGTGTTTTGTAAAAATTGGCCTGCCTAAATGACCTATTTCAATGGCCTATTTCAATGGACTATTTATTGACGCGCCGCAGCTCATCAATAATGAACAATACCGCACCGACGCAGATCGCGCTGTCGGCGACGTTGAATGCCGGCCAGTGCCAGTTGCCCACATAGAAGTCGAGGAAATCGATGACATGGCCGTAGGCGATGCGATCGACCACATTGCCGATGGCGCCGCCGAGGATCAATGCCAGTGCGGCGCAGAACATGCGTTGTCCGGCGTGTCGTTTCAACAGGAAAATGATGAACACGGCGGCGGCGATACCGATGGCGGTGAACAGGTGGCGCTGCCAGCCGGATTCCGACGACAGGAAACTGAACGCAGCACCCTTGTTATACACCAGCACCAGGTTGAAGAACGAGGTCACCGGATGCCATTCGCCGTAGCTGAACAGGCGCACGATCGTGATCTTGGTCAATTGGTCGATCAGCAATACCAGGGCGGCAATGCCAAGCCACGGCGCCAGGCCGTATTTGGAAGAGGAGGCTGCGGCGGAAGAGCGTTTTTTAGTGGCCATATTATTAAGATCTGTTGGGTCTCAGAAAATTTCGTAGGGTGGGCACATCGTGCCCACGCGTGAACTCACTCCACGCACACGCCGCTTTCGGCGCTGCGCGGGTTTGTACTCCGGTTGCCGCGGTCACACGTGGGCACTGTGTGCCCACCTTACGCAAAGTGACGATGCTCGCCGCTGCCGAACAGATTGGCGACGCAGCGTCCGCACAGCCCCGGGTGTTCCGGATGGCTGCCGACATCGGCACGATAGTGCCAGCAGCGTTCGCATTTCTGTTGCGTCGACGGCGTTACCAGGATCGCTTCTTCGGCTTCCGTCGCCACTTGCGTGACGACAGCGCTGGAAGTGATCAGGACGAATTTCAAGTCGTCGCCGAGGCTGTTGAGCAGTGCGTACTTGGCGGCGCTAGCCTTGATCTCGACTTCGGCCTGCAGCGAGGATCCGATGCCGCCGCCCACCCGCACTTCTTCCAGTTGCTTGGTGACGTCGGCGCGGACTGCGCGTACGGCATTGAATTTCTCGATCAGTGCCGCAGCATCGCTGATTTCCGGCAGCGCATAGTAGGTTTGCGTGAAAATGGTTTCATCGCTGGCCGCAAATGCTTCCGGGCTGGCGAAGAACGACCAGGCTTCTTCCGCGGTGAAGGACAAGGTCGGCGCCATCACGCGCAACAACGCTTGCGTGATATGCCAGATCGCGGTTTGCGCAGAACGGCGCGCTTGCGAAGTGGCGCCGCTGGTGTACAGGCGATCCTTCAGGATGTCGAGGTAGAAGCCGCCCAAATCTTCTGAGCAGTACATCTGCAGTTTCGAGATCACCGGGTGGAATTCATAAGTCTGGTAGTGCTGCAGGATGTCGGCTTGCAGCTGCGTCATGCTGGCGATCGCATAGCGGTCGATTTCCAGCAGGTCGGCGATCGGCACTGCATCTTTCAGCGGATCGAAATCCGAGGTATTCGCCAGCAGGAAGCGCAGCGTGTTGCGGATGCGGCGATACGACTCGGTGACACGTTTCAGGATTTCGTCGGAGATCGTGATTTCGCCGGAGTAATCGCTGGAAGCGACCCACAGGCGCAGGATTTCCGCGCCCAGCGAGTCCGCCACTTTTTGCGGTTCGACGCCATTCTTCAACGACTTCGACATCTTGCGGCCTTCGCCATCGACCACGAAGCCGTGCGTCAGCAAGGCGTCGTAAGGCGCGCGGCCGTTCAACATGGCCGAGGTCAGCAGCGACGAATGGAACCAGCCGCGATGTTGGTCGGAACCTTCCAGGTAGAGGTCAGCCGGGAATTTCGACTGGGCCGCATGCGAACCGCGCAATACGGTCTGGTGCGTGCTGCCGGAATCGAACCAGACGTCCAGCGTGTCCTTGTTCTTGACGTAATTGTCGGCGTCGTCGCCCAGCAGTTCGCGTGGATCAAGGGCTTGCCAGGCTTCGATGCCGTGCTGCTCGATGCGCTTGGCGATCTGTTCCAGCAGTTCCGGTGTGCGTGGGTGCAACTGGCCGCTTTCCTTGTGCACGAAGAACGCCATCGGCACGCCCCATTGGCGTTGCCGCGACAGCGTCCAGTCCGGACGGTTGGCGATCATGCCGTGCAGGCGCGCCTTGCCCCAGCTAGGGAAGAATGCAGTGGCTTCGATCGCTTCCAGCGCGGTGGCGCGCAAGCTCGGATGGCCATCCTTCGGCAGGTTGTCCATGCTGGCGAACCACTGCGAGGTGGCGCGATAGATGATCGGGCTCTTGTGGCGCCAGCAATGCATGTAGCTGTGGTCGAACATGACCAGCTTGAACAGCGCGCCAACTTCTTCCAGCTTGCTGCAGATCGGCTTCGATGCTTCCCAGATGGTCATGCCGGCAAAGAACGGCAGCCACGATGCAAATTTGCCGTCGCCCATGACCGGGCTGATGATGTCGTCGTCCTTCATGCCATGCGCCTTGCATGAGATAAAGTCTTCGATACCGTAGGCCGGCGCCGAGTGGACGATACCGGTGCCGCTGTCGGTGGTGACGTAGTCGCCGAGATAGATTGGCGACAGGCGGTCGTAACCTGGATCGGTGGCGGCCAGCGGGTGTTTGAAATTGATCAGCGACAGCGCTTCACCCTTGCAGGTGGCGATGATTTTGCCTTCGAGGCCAAAGCGTTGCAGGCTGCTCTCAACCAGGTCCTGTGCCAGGATCAGCAGCAGCGGTGCGCCATTGCGCTCGGTCTGGACCAGCGCGTAGTCGACTTCCGGATGCACGTTGAGCGCCTGGTTGGACGGGATGGTCCACGGCGTGGTGGTCCAGATCACCACATAGCCTTGCTCGACCGGCAGCGATGCCAGGCCGAATGCTGCGGCGATCTTGGCCGGTTCGGCAAATGGGAAGCCGACATCGATCGACGGATCGCGCTTGTCCTGGTATTCGACTTCCGCTTCGGCCAGCGCCGAACCGCAATCGAAGCACCAGTTGACCGGCTTCAGGCCGCGATACACATAGCCTTTTTCCAGGATCGTGCCGAGCGCGCGCAATTCATCGGCTTCATTGCCGAAGGCCATGGTCTTGTACGGATTGTCCCATTCGCCGAGGACGCCAAGGCGGATGAAGTCCTTGCGCTGCAGGTCGATCTGTTCGTTGGCGTAAGCACGCGCCTTGGCTTGCACTTCGGCCACCGGCAGGTTCTTGCCGTATTTCTTTTCGATCTGGATCTCGATCGGCATGCCGTGGCAATCCCAGCCCGGCACGTAAGGCGCATCGAATCCGGCCATGTTGCGGGCCTTGACGATCATGTCCTTGAGGATCTTGTTGACAGCGTGACCCAGGTGGATTTCACCGTTGGCATACGGCGGGCCATCATGCAGGATGAATTTCGGGCGGCCTTTGGAGGCCTTGCGGATCCGTTCGTAGACTTTCTTTTCCTGCCATTGCTTGACCCACTGCGGCTCGCGCTTGGCGAGATCGCCGCGCATCGGGAACGCAGTTTCGGTCATGTTGACCGGATACTTGCTCTGCGGCTTGCCTTGCGGCTTGGCGGCTTTATTGTTTTCTGGTTTGCTTGGCTGATCGGACATAATTTTCTTCAATGGAATTCAGTGGAGCCTGCCCTTCGGCGGGCAGAGCGGAATGAGGTACTGCCGAACAGCGTCAAATTCGGTCTGTGGCCGAAGTCGGCGCACGCGTCGCGGGATTCATCGACTTGCCGGCGTGCTGGCGGAAATAGGCGCGCGCATTGTCCACATCACGACTGATCGCGGCGGTCAGGGTTGGCAGGTCGACATATTTCTCTTCGTCGCGCAGCTTTTGCAAGAACTCGACCTGGATCAGCTTGCCATAGCAGTCGCCGGTGAAGTCAAGGATATAGCTTTCCAGCAGCACCCGGCCACTATCGTCGACGGTCGGGCGGATGCCGATGCTGGCGACGGCAGGCAGTGGTTGCTCACTCAAGCCATGGACATTGACCACGAAGATGCCTGACAGCGCCGGCAGCTTGTGGTTGACGCGCAGGTTGAGGGTTGGGAAACCGATGGTGCGGCCGAGTTTCTTGCCGTGCACCACGCGTCCGGAAATTGAATAGGGGTGGCCGAGCAGGGCGCGCGCATGGTCGAAGTCGCCGGCTGCCAGCGCCGCGCGCACTGCGGACGACGAGACGCGGGCGCCTTCATTCATGACAGTCGGCAAGGTTTCAACGTGGAAGCCGTACTTCTTGCCGGCTTCGACCAAGGTCGCGATATTGCCGGCGCGGCGGGCGCCGAAGCAAAAATCTTCGCCGACCATCAGCCATTTGACATGCAAGCCCTCGACCAGCACCTTTTCGATGAAGTCTTGTGGCGACATGGCGGCAAAGCTGGCATTGAAGTGTTCGACGATGACGCGGTCGATGCCGGCCTGCGACAGCGATTCCAGCTTGTCGCGCAGATTGGCGACGCGGGTCGGCATGTTGTCGGGTTGTCCGGCGCGACGCGCAAAGAACTCGCGTGGGTGCGGCTCGAACGTCATCACGGCGGCGTCCAGGCCGAGTTCCGTGGCTGCCTTGCGGACGTGCGCAAGCAGCACCTGATGGCCGCGATGCACGCCATCAAAGTTGCCGATAGTGAGCGCGCACGGTGCGCGCGATTCGGCGTTGGGAAGTCCGCGAAATACCTTCATTGAAGTAACCGGAATATTTGTCGCAAAAACCTTGGATTATAAATGCTTTCGGCGTCCAACCCCTGCGAAGAAGTCGATCGGCAGTGGTTTGGCCGCCCCGAAATTGCCAAATTCGTCATTTTGCAGGGAGAAATGCCGTAGTTGCGGGGATATGCTCTCGGCAATTCGACGTATATTGTATTTTAGATATGGGCGAACGCTATCGCTGCAATGCGATTTGCCAAAAAAAATCGCCCCGAAGGGCGATTGCAGATTATTGGCAAATTAGTACCATGCCGATTTTCTGGCCTTTTCAGGCTTTCTTGTCGCCGCCCAGCAGGCCGCCCAACAGGCCACCCAGATCGCCGAGGCCACCGGCCGGAGCCGCTACCTGGCCGTTAGGCGTCAGTTTGTCGACCAGGCCTGGCAGAATTTCCGACAGGTGCCCAGCTGCTTCGCTTGGGGAAATGCCGGCCGCTTGGGCCAGTTCCTGCAGATGGCCGCCGCCCAGCACTTGTTGAATCTGGTCTGGCGAAATTGCCTGGTTCTGGCCGTTGCCTATCCAGGACTGTACAACCGAGCCCAGGCCCGCACCTTCGAATGCGCTGAGGAGGCCACCACCAGCACCTGCCGCGCCCCCAGCCTGGCCTGCGGCCGCGCCGCCGCCTTGCAGTGCCTTCAGCAGTAACGGCAATGCGGCCGCGATCAGCATGGCTTTCGGATCATTTGATTGTTGCTGGCCGCCACCGCCAATTGCGCCGAGTACCGAATCAAGTAGTCCCATAATATTCTCCAGAGTAATAGTGCGATAAGCCGTCAAGGCAGAGGTTACTTCGTCGAAAAATACAAAGTAGTTCAGAAAATCGATATTACAACGCGGCAAGAGCTTTGAGTAGTTGCGAAAGTGAAAACGATTGTGTCTTGGCGACCTTTATCATTTTAGTCAGGCTTCGAATAATTGCTTAGACCAAATTGTAAAAATCATAGAAAAATCATGGAAATAGAGCGACGCCTTGCGCTTGCTTCGGCTACATCTCGCCCCAGATGGCGTTGATCGCTGCCAGCGCCGCCAGTCCGGCGGTTTCCGTGCGCAGGATGCGCGGCCCCATCGACAGCATCAGTGCGCCTTGCGCGCAGGCCGTATCTTCCTCAGCTTCGGTGAAGCCTCCTTCCGGGCCGATCAGCAACGTCAGCGCCTGCGGCGGATGGTGTCGTGCCCAGTCTGAGAGTGACTGCTCACCGCGTGGCGACAGCAGGATGCGCTTGTGCAAATCCTGCTGCCGCACCCAGTCGTTAAACGGCGTCAACGTTGCCAGGTTCGGCATGCGGTTGCGGCCGCTCTGCTCGGCGGCGGCGACGATCACGGCTTGCCAATGGCTTTGCTTCTTTTCGGCGCGTTCGCTATTCAGGCGCACCACGCAGCGCTGCGCCGCCAGAGGCTGGATCGCCGCCGCGCCCAGTTCGACAGCCTTCTCGATGATCCAGTCCAGCTTCGACGACTCCGGCAACGCTTGCGCCAGCGTGACCGCATAGGGCAGCTCGACTTCGCGCGGTGAGAAAGTCTTGATCTCGACGCCGACGCGCTTTTTTTCGATGCTGCTGATGGTTGCCGTATATTCGCCGCCCTCGCCGTTGAACAGGGTGATCGGCGTGCCAGCGGGCAGGCGCAGGACTTGCACATGGTGTGCAACCTGGTCCGGCAACGCCAGTTGCTGGCCGATTTCGAGAGGAGTGGAGACGTAGAAGCGCGGCATGAAGTAAATAGATTCCTTGGGTTATTCGGTGGCAGTCGGGGTGGTTGTTGTCGGCAGATTAATAAGTCATGCAAGCAGCGCTCAATAAACCCAAGCCTAGACTGACTGTACCAAGAAAGATGCCGGATGCAATCTTGTTTTCGGGGATATCGGCAAGCAGCGTTGGCAACATCAGGCGGACGATCCCGAAGGCCAGCAGCTGGACCACCAGTGCGACGATGCCCCAGATCAGCATATCCATCAGGTTGATGCTGTTGGAAATTGCTGAAGCCAGCGCCACGACATAACCCAGCAACGCACCAGCCAGGCTGGCGGTGGCGGCGTGGTTGCCGGCGCGGATCAATGCCAGCTCATGGTACGGCGTGATGAAAATGTAAATCAGAAGAAAGGCGCCGGTCAGCACCAGTGCCAATCCGAAGTGAGACAAGAAGGCCGGCAGACCGGCGGGCAGCATTGAAAGATCCATGAAATTGAGGCTCCTGAAGATAAGGACGGGCGCGTTGGAGGCGCTTGTCGCCAGTACTTAATAAATAAAATTAATCAACAAAATAATGCGGGACGAAACGGCTGGTGTCTTTGGTAATCAGCGATACATCTTCGCGGATGCCGATGCCGGCAGGTGCATCGCCGACCACCCATGAACCGACCGATGTATAAGCCGGCGTGATGCCGTCGTCGAATTTCGGCTGGGCAGCAAAGGCCTGATAAATGTAGCCTTCGGCGCCGTATTGGCCAGGTTGATGATGTACTTCGCCGCCGGCGTAGATCGTGATGTTTTCACCTTCGCGCGAATACAACGGCTTCTTGACGAAATCGCCGCTGATGCGCCAGGCGTCGAAAAATGCCGGCAGCAGGTTCGGATGGCCGGGGAACAATTCCCACAGTACCGGCAGGATCGCCTTGTTGGAGAGCACCATCTTCCAGGCCGGTTCGATCAGGCGCATCGGCCGCGCCAGCAGATGCGCGGCAAACTCATCGCGGCATAGCCATTCCCACGGATAGAGCTTGAACAGGTTGTCGATTTTCAGGTCGAAGTCGTCGACGAACTCAGCATGCTGTTCATCCCAGCCGATACTTTCGATGGCCATCTGTTTGGTGGCAAAGCCGGCCTGGATTGCGGTATCGCGCAGATAGGCGAGATTGCCCTCGTCTTCTTCATGGCCGCCGATACAGGCAAAGTGCAGCAGGCCCTTGCTTTGATGTTGTGTCGCCAGGGCTTGCCATTGTGCGATCAGCTTTTCATGGATCGAATTGAACTGGTCTGCCTTGGGGAATACGTCCTGCAGCCAATACCACTGCGCCACGCTCGACTCGACCAGGCCGGTCGGCGTGTCGGCGTTGTATTCGAGCATCTTGGGAGGATTTTTTCCATCCCAGGAGAGATCGAAACGGCCGTACAGCGAGAACTCCTTGTCGCGCCAGCTTTCCTCTACCAGCGACCAGAACGGTTTTGGAATCGCAAATTGTTCCAGCCTTTCGTGGGCGATCACATGCTCGACCGCCTGCAGGGCCATCTGGTGCAGCTCGGCGGTGGCATCCTCGACGACATCGATCTGCGCTGCCGTGAAGCGATAGGCATAGCGCTCGTCCCAGTACAAATCATCGATCGAATGGTAAGTGAAACCGAGTGACTCGAACTGGGCCTGCCAGTTGGGTCGCGGGGTCAGGTTTTCGCGGATCATGCTCAACCGCCGCCGGAGATATGGACGCCGCCGAAACCGCCGCGCGCCACACTACGGGCTACGGAGTGATTGCTGACTTCACCGCTTTGCAGGCCGAAGCTGCGGCCGCCGATACGCGCGCTGCGCTGTGCGTTGTCGCGGTCTCCCAGGTCGTAACTCGGGCCGTAGTAACGGTAGTAGCCGTACCCGCTGGCGCCTGAACTGCTGCCGCTGCTGCTGGTGGGCGCCGGTTGGCAAAGTTCGGGACGGCCCCAATCCTTCTGGCAGTCTTCCTGGCTCAGGTATTCATCGCGTGCCTGCTTGGGGCTGCAACCGGCCAGCATGGTCGATGCTGCCAGCACCAGCGGCACGGCGTGGCTCTTGCGGCCCGGCCGCGCGATTGGTTCCAGCGTTTTTTTTGTTTGATGCTGAGGACTGCGGGTTGGCACTAGGTTCTCCATGAATGTGATGAAACCTGGTTCAGACGGGTGATCCATGTTTTCCAACTGCCCAACATGAATAGGGCATCAAAACCACAAAAAGCGTGAATTTGCGACAACGGCTCAAGTGCCAAGACAAGTGTCAAGATAAGCGCCAAGATTTTGCACGAAATTGGGCAGTGCGAATAGTGCCGGATGCACATCAGCGTTGTAATACTGAAGCTCGCCGACAGCCCGGTCTTGCAAGCGGGCGGCGACGGTGTTGCGCTCGACATCGCGCGGATCGATGGAATCGCTAGCCACGGCCATGCCCCACAGCGCGCCATACAGCGGTACGTATACGGTGTACGGCGCGACATGGCGGAAAGTTGCGTCGAGGCGCTGGCGCAGCAGGCCGAATCGCTGCGGATGATGAAACGGGCTGCCCAGGTGCATGACCAGTGCGCCGCCCGGCGTCAACGCCGCCTTGCAGGCCTGCAGGAATTCCAGCGTGTAGCAGTCGGCAGCAAGGGCGCTGCCGTCGGCGGTTTGTGGATCAGTCAGGTCGAGCAGGATCAAGTCGTAGCGCGGGCCGGCGGCGTCGCGTGCGGCTTGCTGTACAAAGGCAAAGCCGTCTTGCGCTACGTGGCGGACGCGCGAATCGTTCAGTGCGCCGCGATGGATTTTTTGCAGATGATGGCGCGATAATTCGATGACCTCGGGATCGATTTCGCACAAGGTGATTTCTTCCATCGAAGGATGTTTGAGCAATTCTTCGCTGCTGCCGCCGTCGCCGCCGCCGACGATCAGTGCGCGGCGAGGTTGCGGGTGAGTGATGGCGGCTGGATGCACCAGGCATTCGTGATAGAAGAATTCATCGCGCTCCGACGTCATATAGGCGCCGTCCAGCCGCATCACTTTGCCGAACTCGGCGGAGTCGGCAATTTCTATACGCTGGAATGGCGATTGCGTGTGCACCAGCGGCGGCGCCAGCCGCGTGCCGTAGGCGGTGTTTGGGGTCAGATGCTCCAGTGCCAGTGTGTGACCACGCGCATCTTCGCCACGTTGCAAGCGATGGGTTTGCCATTGCTTCGGCGCGAAAGCCGCGATCAATTGGTCCAGCAAGCCGTTGGCCTTGGCGCTGTTATCTTCGGTGTAATTGCACACATACACATCCAGCGTCACCGCCTTGCGTTCCGGCCAGGTATGGATTGCCAAGTGGGATTCGGCCAGCAGCAGGGCGCAGGTAACGCCGGCGGCGCTGCCATCGGCAGCCTGGAATGGATGGAATTTTTCGCCGACGATGGTGAGGCCGGCGCTGACGGTTTCTGTTACGACGAGTTGCCGCAACTGTTCCGGATCGAGCATCAAGTCGTCGCTGCAACTGCAGTCATGGCAATCAGCCGTCAGATGTAAACCTTGCATGGGGAAATGGATGAGTTGTGGTCCAAGGGGGCGGATTTGATACGTAAATTGTGAAAATGTCAATTTCATCCGAGTTCGCCGTACACTGCGGTCTTATGCGGCGCGGCAGCATTTTACTGTCCCGTCGCGCATAAGATGTGCGGATTTGAACCGGGGACGGGCGCATTTTGGTAAAATATCGGCCTTTGTGGCTGTTCTGATAACCGGTGCTGACACTGTCAGGCACGGTTCCGGATTCGCCTCCGACCAATTCACAACCATTGCCTACCGCTCACACCATGACTTCCACACTCCCGACCACCAAGATGGCCAATGCGATTCGCGCACTGGCAATGGACGCAGTACAAAAAGCCAATTCCGGCCATCCCGGCATGCCGATGGGTATGGCGGAAATCGCGGTTGCGCTGTGGGCCAAGCATTATCGTCACAATCCGGCTAATCCGCACTGGTTCAACCGCGATCGTTTCGTCTTGTCGAACGGGCATGGTTCGATGCTGCAATATGCGTTGCTGCACCTGACCGGCTACGATCTGTCGATGGACGAGATTCGCAATTTCCGTCAAATGCATTCGAAGACTCCGGGTCATCCGGAAGTTGATGTCACGCCAGGGATCGAAACCACGACCGGCCCACTGGGTCAGGGCCTGACCAATGCGGTCGGCATGGCGCTGGCGGAACGCCTGCTGGCAGCGGAATTCAACCGCGGCAATTTCCCGATCGTTGACCATTACACCTACACATTCGTCGGCGACGGCTGCCTGATGGAAGGCATTTCGCATGAAGCCTGTTCGCTGGCCGGCACATTGCGCCTGTCGAAACTGATCGCACTGTACGATGATAACGGTATCTCGATCGACGGCCACGTTGAAGGCTGGTTCAAGGACGACACCCCGAAGCGTTTCGAAGCCTACGGCTGGAACGTGATTCGCGCCGTCGACGGCCACAATGTGGAAGCCGTCAGCGCCGCCATCCACCAAGCCAAGCTGTCCGACAAGCCAACCCTGATCTGCTGCAAGACAGTGATCGGCAAGGGGTCGCCAAACCTGGCCGGCACCGACAAGGTGCACGGTGCAGCGCTGGGCGACAAGGAAATCGCTGCTGTGCGCGAAGCACTGGGCTGGCCTTACGCGCCATTTGAAATCCCGGCAGATGTCTACGAAGCCTGGGATGCCAAGGCGCAAGGCAAGCACTTTGAAGGTGACTGGGACGCATTGTTCGCCGCTTACGCGACCGAATACCCGCAACAGGCCAGCGAATTCACCCGCCGCATGAAGGGCGAGCTGCCAGGCAATTTCGAGCAGACCGTGAGCGCCTACATCGCTACCTGCGTCGAGAAGAAAGAAACCATCGCCACCCGCAAGGCCAGCCAGAACGCCATCCAGGCGCTGGCGCCGGTGTTGCCGGAATTCCTCGGCGGTTCGGCCGACCTGACCGGTTCCAACCTGACCAACTGGAAAGAATGCGTCGCCGTGCGCGCTGACCAGCCGGGCAACCATATCAACTACGGCGTGCGCGAATTCGGCATGAGCGCAATGATGAACGGCATCGCCCTGCATGGCGGCTACATCCCGTTCGGCGCGACTTTCCTGACTTTCTCCGACTACAGCCGCAATGCACTGCGCATGGCCGCGCTGATGAAGATCCGTTCGATCTTCGTGTTCACCCATGACTCGATCGGCCTCGGCGAAGACGGCCCGACCCACCAATCGGTGGAGCACGTATCGAGCCTGCGCCTGATCCCGCAACTGGACAACTGGCGTCCATGCGACACCGTCGAATCGGCTGTGGCATGGCAACAGGCTGTGCTGCGCAAGAATGGTCCGAGCACCCTGATTTTCTCGCGCCAGAACCTGCAATACCAGGAACGCGATGCGGCGCAGATCGCCAACATCCAGCGCGGCGCTTACATCCTCAAGGATGCGCCCGACGCCAAGGCGATCCTGATCGCCACCGGTTCCGAAGTTGAACTGGCAATGCAAGCGGCGGCAGCACTGGAAAAAGAAGGCATCGCGGTGCGCGTGGTGTCGATGCCTTGCGCCGACGTGTTCGATCGCCAGGAAGCATCGTACAAGGCGAGCGTGCTGCAACGCGGCTTGCCACGTGTGGCGATCGAAGCTGGCGTGACTGCGTTCTGGCACAAATACGTGGGCCTGGAAGGCGCTGTGGTCGGTATCGATACCTTCGGCGAATCGGCTCCGGCTCCTGTGTTGTTCAAGCATTTCGGCTTCACTGTTGAAAACGTCGTGGCCAAGACCAAACTGGTACTGGCATGAATTTAAGAGCAGCACGGGCTATGGGCAAGATGGACATCACCAACATCGTTGGTGATGTCGTCATCCGTCGCGCCACCGTCGCCGATGCAGGAGTGATCGCGGCGGTGCGCATCGACAGCTGGCGCGCCACTTACCGCGGCATCATTCCGGATGACTATCTGGATGGCATGAAGATCGAAGACAGCACCGCCATCTGGAGCCGTATCCTGGGTGCGACCTCGAATGCGGCCAACGTGTTCGTAGCTGAAGTGGATGGAGAAGTGCTGGGTTTTGCTGCCGGCATGACGCTCAAGGAAGCCAAGCTCGGTTTCGATTCCGAGCTGACCGCGATCTATCTGGAACCGTCGGTGCAGCGTGCCGGCATCGGCCGCAAGCTGGTGGCGCATGTGGCGGCAGCGTTGGCCGCCGCCGGCGCCAACAACATGCTGGTCTGGGTGTTGGCTGAGAATCGTCCGGCGCGGCAGTTTTACGAGATGCTGGGCGCTGAATTGCTGGCCGAACAACCGTTCAGCTGGGATGGTCTGGATTTGCAGGAAGCCGGCTATGGCTGGCGTACTATCAGAGTAAATTGAAGCCGGATTGAATGGCGTTGATTGCAGCACAAGTTTATTGTTAATGTTAATACCTTAGGAGAAAACCATGACTATTCGCGTCGCCATCAATGGCTATGGCCGCATCGGCCGCAACATCCTTCGCGCCCATTACGAAGGCGGCAAAAAGCATGACATCGAGATCGTTGCCATCAACGACCTCGGCGATCCAAAAACCAACGCTCACCTGACCCAGTACGATACTGCCCACGGCAAGTTCCCTGGCACAGTGACAGTTGATGGCGATTCGATCGTGGTCAATGGCGACCGTATCAAGGTATTGGCACAGCGCAATCCGGCAGAACTGCCATGGGGCGAATTGGGCGTTGACGTCGTGCTGGAATGCACCGGCTTCTTCACCACCAAGGAAAAGGCCAGCGCCCACATCAAGGGCGGCGCCAAGAAAGTCATCATCTCGGCACCAGGCGGCAAGGACGTTGACGCGACTGTCGTGTTCGGCGTCAACCACGGCGTGCTGAAGTCCAGCGACACCGTGATCTCCAACGCATCCTGCACCACCAACTGCCTGGCGCCGCTGGTCAAGCCGCTGAACGACAAGATCGGCGTACTGAACGGCCTGATGACAACCGTTCACTCCTACACCAACGACCAGGTGCTGACTGACGTTTATCACGAAGACCTGCGCCGCGCCCGTTCCGCCACCATGAGCATGATTCCTGCCAAGACCGGCGCTGCTGCCGCTGTCGGCCTGGTGCTGCCGGAACTGAACGGCAAGCTGGATGGCTTCGCGATTCGCGTGCCGACCATCAACGTTTCGCTGGTCGACCTGTCGTTCGTTGCTGCGCGCGACACCACTGTTGATGAAGTCAACGCCATCATGAAAGAAGCGTCGGAAGCCGGTGCACTGAAGGGCATCCTGACTTACAACGTCGAGCCGCTGGTATCGGTTGATTTCAACCACAACCCTGCATCGTCGAACTTCGACTCCACGCTGACCAAGGTTTCGGGTCGCCTGGTCAAGGTGTCGAGCTGGTACGACAACGAGTGGGGTTTCTCGAACCGCATGCTGGATACCACGATTGCACTGATGACAGCCAAGTAAGACTAGTTTGCATATCGAAAACGCCCCGCTTGTCGGGGCGTTTTTTTTGTAGGGTGGGCACAGCGTGCCCACGCGTAACCGTAATAATAAGCGGAGAATGGACCAAATTTATATGTGAAGCGAATTTGCGCGTGGGCACACTGTGCCCACCCTACATGGTTGAGTTATAGTTGATTCCGTTGCGAATAAACTAACCTATTTCGAGGGGGCCGTATGACACTCAGCGCAGATAGCCACGGCGATTTTGAAACGATTGCCCGTTCGACCGTGCCGTCCGAATTGGCCGTGATGAAAGCGCTATTGGAATCCGAGCGGATACCGGCGTTCATCGTCGATGGCGGCATCCATCAGCTGCATTTCCTGATTGCGGTGGCGACCGGCGGTGCGCGGCTGCAGGTGGCTTCTGAATATGCCACTGTGGCGCGGCGCATTTTGGCTGACCTGGCTGCCGGCGAGCTGGTGCTGGAGGAAGATGACCAGGCGCCGCACGAAAATCTGGAGGAGCAGAGCGTCGTGTCGGAAGACAAGCGCAGGGGCCGCGCGCTTGGCGCAGCCTTGCTATTTTTCCTGGGTGGCAGTTAGCTAAAAATCCCTGCCCACAACTGCTTCACCACAGCGATCTCGTGTGCTATGCGCGTCGCGGCGACACGTGCCCGCTCTTCACCCTGCAAGCGGATCTGATGCTGCAACTTGCGGAAGGTCCGATAGGCATCCGCAACTTCCACCGACAGAGCCGCATCGATCAGCCCCAATTCCCCACACAGTTTCAACAAGGCGATATTACCGATGTCGGCCGTCAACTGCGGGTACGCCGCAGCGTGACGCAGGATCAGGTACTGCACGATGAATTCGATATCGATCATGCCGCCGGCGTCATGCTTGAGGTCGAAGCGGTCGCTGCGGTTGGGATGAGCGTCGCGCATCTTTTGCCGCATCTCCTGCACTTCGCGTTGCAGCACGATCGGATCGCGCTCTTGCCGCAACACTTCCTCGCGCAGGGTTTCGAAACGCTCGCCGATGGCGGCGTCGCCGGCGCAAAAGCGGGCCCGGGTCAGTGCCTGGTGTTCCCACAGCCATGCCGATTCGCGCTGGTATTTTTCGAACTTGGCAAACGACGATACCAGCAGGCCGCTGGCGCCGTCGGGGCGCAGCGCGATGTCGATGTCGAACAGGATGCCGGCCGGGGTGTGGCTGGTCATCCAGGTGATGAAGCGTTGCGCCAGCTTGGCGTAGAGCGCCGGGCCGTCCTGGTCGTCGTCTTCATACAGGAATACGACGTCGAGATCGGACACGTAGCCAAGTTCCTTGCCGCCGAGCTTGCCGTAGGCGATGACGGTGAAGCGTGGTGTGTCGCGGTGGCGGCCCGGCATCATGTTCCAGATTGCCTGCACAGTGGCGGCGACCAGGATATCGGCCAGGATCGACAGGTGATCGGCCAGCGCCTCGACGCTCAGGACGCCTTCCAGATCCTGCGCCAGCAACCGGAACTGCTGGGCATGGTGCATTTCACGCAGCAGGTCCATCTGCCTTTCGGTGTCGCCCGGGGCACTGTCCAGTTGACGGCGGCATTCCAGCGCGAATTCCGGCCAGTCGGGAGCCGCATTCAAGCTGCGCGGATCGAGCAGTTCATCCAGCAGGATCGGATGCTGGGTCAGGTACTGGGCAGCCCAGCCGCTGGCGCTGATCATGCGGATCACGCGATGCAGGGTGGCCGGATATTCGGTCAGCAGCGCCAGGTATGCAGCGCGACGCGCGATCGCTTCGAGGAAGTCGAGCAGGCGGCTCAGGGTCGGCAGATGGCGTTCAGGTTCCGGGATGGCGGCGATCACCGGCAGCGCCGCATTGACCAGCGCCAGTAGTCGGGTGCGGCTGGCCAGCGGCAGGTTCTGCACACGCGTCGATTGCCAGGTGGTGACCAGCCGCTGCGCGGCGGCGGAGGCGTCGGAAAAACCGCAATGGGTGAGCACGATGACAATCGTTTCGCGATTGTCGGTGTCGCTCAGCGTATGCAGCACATTGTCTTCCTTGCTCCAGTCCTGTTGGCTGGAGTGGCTGCTCTGCTTGTCCTTGAAGATGTCGTCGAACTGGGCATCGACCAGCGCCCGATGCTGATCCAGCACCTGCATCAGCGAAGGCACATCGGCAAATCCCATGGCTTGCGCGATGATCAGGCAATCGGCCGGATTGGTCGGGAAAGTATGGGTTTGCGCATCGTCCAGGTATTGCAGCCGATGTTCCAGGTTGCGCAGGAAATCGTAGGCCAGCAGCAATTTATCAACCACCTCGGCGTCGAGCAGGTTCTTGCTGGCCAGGGTGCGCAATGTGGCGCGGGTGGAGCGGTCGCGCAGGTCGCTATCGCGGCCGCCGCGGATCAGCTGGAATACTTGCGCCAGGAATTCGATCTCGCGGATGCCGCCGCGTCCCAGCTTGACGTTGTTGCTGCGCTCCGGATGCAACGCTTCCAGCCGTTTCACTTCGTTGCGGATTTGCGCGTGCATCGAGCGCATTGCATCGATCGAGCCGAAATCCAGGTAGCGGCGAAACACGAACGGCCGGCTGATGCTTTCCAGCGCGGCGATGTCGTCGGCACGGCCGGTCAGTGCGCGCGCCTTGCACCAGGCATAGCGTTCCCACTCGCGGCCCTGCGTCACCAGGTAGGTTTCGACCATGTTGAAATTGGCCACCAGCGGCCCCGACGCGCCGTTCGGTCGCAGCGCCATGTCGACTCGGAACGTGAATCCGTCTTCGGTGATTTCAGACAGTGCGCCGATCAGCTTCTTACCGAGCCGGGTGAAGAATTCCTGGTTCGATAGCGAACGTTGCTCATCGTTTGTTGTGCGAGTATCGCCATCTTCCGGATAGGCGAAGATGAGGTCGATATCGGAAGAAACGTTGAGTTCGCAGCCGCCCAGCTTGCCCATGCCGAGCACGATCAACTCTTGCGGTTGGCCGGATTCCTCGCCGTACGGCGTTCCATGCAAGGCTTCCAGGTCGGCGCTCAGGGCTGCCAGATGGGTTCTGACTGCGAATTCGGCAAAAGACGTGATGGCGCTGACCACTTCTTCGAGGTCGGCGCGGCCGTGCAGATCGCGCTCGATCAGCGTGCACACCAGCAGATTGCGCAGCCTACGCATGGCGCGCGGTAACGGCATGCCGGAATCTGTTTCATTTTGTAACAGGCGGCCGAACTGCGTTGGGCCGAAGGTTAATCTTGTCAATGGAGCGGCCAGTTCGGCAACCTGGGCGGCGCGTCCGGCTTCGGCGTTCACCCAGCGTTGGTAAAAGCGGGAGGCGGCGGTAGTGCTGATGAGCGATGGAGTCACGGATTGGGCGAATAAATGAGGGAAAATTGATCGGAAATCAGAGGACCGGCGACCGTCTATTGGTTTTTTTAGCTACGAGTACGTCGATCCATGCGAACATATGGGCTTGTGGCCTGTCGAACCATCCAAGGTTTCGTGATTTAGCAGTTACCCCGGAACCTGACAGCTTGCCGCCCTGAAATCGATCAGATGCAGCCGATTTATTCTACCTTGAGTTTCTATCTCTAGTCAGTTGGGGGCAGTGTAATTCGCCGCAGGGTTTGCCCGGCGACTCTTGAACTCTGCTTCACAATGATTAATTTTACCGAATCTGATTGATGTTGGAAGAACAACCAAAATCTCTGCCGCCGACTACGCGACTTGCCCTATGCTGGCGTGCCTGGATTGTCACCTATAACCACATCAACCTGGCGACGCACCACCTTGTCGGCGCCGTGCTGAAGCTGTTGATCGTCGCCTATTTCCTGTTTTGTGGATTGTTCCTGGGTTTGCGCTACGTGGTGCTGCCGAATGTCGGCCATTACAAGGCCGAGGTTGAGCAAGTGGTGAGCAGGGAAGTCGGCAATCCGATTTCGATTGGCGGCATCGAGGCCTCCTGGCATGGCCTGCAGCCACGCCTGAAGCTGGACAATGTCGTCATTCACAACAAGGATGGGCAGGCGGCGCTGACCTTGCCGCAAGTAGCGGCCTCCCTGTCTTGGCGCTCGCTGCTGGTGGGCAGCGTCAGGCTGGCGTCGCTGGAAATCGACAAGCCCGACCTGGAGATTCAGCGCGATGCCGAGGGCCAACTGTTCATCGCCGGCATCCTGATCAATTCCAAAGAGCAGAATGACCGCTCCGGTTCCGAGTGGTTGCTGGCGCAGCATCGAATCGTCATCCGCGACGGCCGCCTGCATTGGCGCGACGATTTGCGCAAGGCGCCCGAGTTGACGCTGACCAATATCGACCTGGTGCTGCAGAACCGCTGGCGCCGCCATCAATTGTCGCTGCGGGCGACGCCGCCGGCATCGTTTGCCGGGCCGGTGGATGTGCGGGCCAACTTCGTGCACCCGGCTTTCGCTCAGAAGACTTCCGACGTCAGCCGCTGGAAGGGCACCTTGTATGCTGACCTGCACGATGCCGACCTGACTGCGTGGAAGGATTACGTCGACTACCCACTGGAACTGAATCAGGGCAAGGGCGCGGTACGGGCCTGGCTGGACCTGGATCAATCCCGGGTGCGCGATTTCACCGCCGACCTACAGTTGAACGGCCTGTCGATGCGCTTGCGCAACGATTTGCAGCCGTTGGAGCTGGAGAATATCAGCGGCCGCATTTCTGCCCATGAGGAATTGGGGGCGATGCCGGCGGACGGCAAGCCAACCTTCGGCGCCAACGGCCATGCGTTGACGCTTACCGATTTTTCGCTGAAAACCGCCGATGGCCTGAGTTTGCCGCGTACCACGATCAGTGAGTCGTATTTGCCGGCCAAGGGCAAGCAACCGGAAAAATACAGCCTGCAGGCCAAGCAGCTGGATTTGCAGACCATGGCCAGCTTTGCCCAACGCTTGCCGTTGACAGCCGCTCAAATCAAGATGGTCGACGACTTTGCGCCGCGTGGCCAGTTGCGCGATTTTGCCGCTGAATGGCAGGGTGCTTATCCGGCGATCGTTTCCTACAATGCCAAAGGCCAGTTCGACGGCCTTACCATCAATGCCCAGGCGCCGCGCGAAGCCAAGCCGAAGACCGCCACCCAGCCGGCGCAAGCAGCGGTGCCAGGCATTCCCGGCGTCGACAATCTGACCGGCAGCATCAATGCCAACCAGGACGGCGGCGTCTTGAGCCTGATGTCGGAAAAGATGCAACTGGATTTGCCGGGTTATTTCAGTACACCGGTGCTGCCGTTCGACAAGCTCAACCTGCAGGCGCGCTGGCACTTCCAGGACAAGAACGTGCTGCTGCAGATCGATAGCATGAATTTCATCCAGGATGGCCTGGTGGGTTCGCTGTCGGGCAGCCATTTGTTGCCATTGGAAGATCGTCACGGCGTGGCATTGGGCGTGATGGACATGACCGGCAAGATCAGTGAATTCGATCTGAAAAAAATCGGCACTTACCTGCCGATCCATACTCCTGATCATTTGCGCGACTGGCTGGTTGGTGCGCTCAAGGATGGCAAAGCCAAGGATGTGGTGATCCGGGTCAAGGGCGACCTGGCCGATTTCCCGTTCCGTACCGAGCCGGGCAACGCCAAGCCGAAGGGTGAGTTCAGCGTTAACGGCAAGATAGAAAACGGCACCCTGGAATACGAGCCTGGCCATTTCGGCCAGGACGGCAAGCAGCCGCTATGGCCGCTGCTGGAAAAGATCAATGGCACTATTGCGCTGGACGGCAGCCGATTACAGATCAAGGCCGACAGCGCGCAGACCTCCTCGGTCGCCCTGAGCAATGTGACGGCGACCGTGCCCGATCTGTCGTCGCACGACGAGATGCTGCTGATCGACGGCAGCGCGGCCGGCACGTTGCAGAATTTCGTGCAATTCACCAATGATAGTCCGGTGGTGCACTGGATCGACGGCTTTACCACCGAATCGCAGGCCAAGGGCGACGCCAAGCTGCAGTTGAATCTGCAATTGCCGCTGGCGCGACCGTTGGATAGCAAGGTCACCGGCGTACTCCAGTTCCTGAACAACGATGTAGTGCTGCAGAAGGAAATTCCGCCGATTGCCAATGCCAGCGGCAAGCTGGAGTTCAATGAAAAAGGCTTCAACCTGAACGGCATCAAGGGCAGCATGCTGGGCGGTCCGGTGCAGGCCAGCGGCGGCACCCAGGCCGATCACCAGACCGTCATCAAGATCGATGGCACAGCCGGCATCGATGGCTTGCGCAGCAGTTATCCGAGCCCGGCGATGCAAAAGCTGCTGGCGCATGCCAGTGGTAACAGCCGCTACAACGCAACGGTTACCGTACGCGAGCATCATGCCGAATTGCTGATCGACTCCAGTTTGCAGGGAATCGGACTGGATTTCCCGGAACCGCTGCGCAAGAGCGCCAGCGAACCGATGCCGCTCAAGTTTGAATGGGTTGGCGTTGCATCCGACGATGCATCGATTGCGCGCGACGAACTGCGTCTGGCGCTTGGCTCGACGATCGTTGCACGTTATCAGCGGCAGAAAGCAATCAACAAGAGCGTAGCCGAGGGCGGTCCGGCCAATAGTCCGGCAGTCAAGCCGGCCGATTGGAAACTGCTGCGTGGCGGGATCGGTATCAACGCCCCGGTGCCCGAACCGGACAGTGGCGTGGCGATCAATCTCAACGCCAAAGTCCTGAACGTCGATGCCTGGAATAGCTTGGCCGGTTCCCTGAACGAGGGTAGCGCTGCCAAACCTGGCGAGGAGTCGGCACTGGCCGGCATGGCGCAATACGCCGAACCTAGCCTTGTGTCGGCCAGGGCCACCCAGCTGATCTTGCTTGGCAAGACATTGGATAATGTGGTGGTCGGCGCTTCCCATCAGAAGAATCAATGGCAGGTGAATATCGATTCGAAGCAAGCGTCCGGTTACGTGACCTGGAGCGAATCGCCGTCCGGTCACGGCCTTGGCAAGGTGACTGCGCGCCTGTCGTCGCTGATCATTCCGCAAGGCGGCGAATCGGATGTGGGAGAAGTCCTGGAAGGCAAGGGCGGCTCCACCCAGATTCCGGGGCTGGACATCGTCGCCGACGATTTCCAGCTGTTGGGTAAAAAGCTGGGACGGCTCGAGCTGGTTGCGAATAACGTCCGCGCCAACGTTGGGAGCGAATGGCGGATCCATCAATTGTCGATCAAGAATCCGGACGCCGAATTGAAGGCGGCTGGCAAATGGACCACCGTCAATAACGACAACGCCACCAACCTGACCTATGCGTTGGATATCGTCGACGCTGGGAAACTGCTGGATCGCTTCGGGTTTGTGCATGTGCTGCGCGGCGCCAAGGGGCGTATGGATGGCGATGTCAGCTGGAAGGGTTTGCCGTTCACGATGGATATTCCGTCGTTGACCGGCCAGGTGAGCCTGGACATGGCCTCCGGACAGTTCCTGAAAGTCGATCCGGGCGCCGCCAAATTGCTGGGTGTGCTGAGTCTGCAATCGCTGCCGCGTCGGCTGACGCTGGATTTCCGCGATATCTTCTCCGAAGGTTTTGCCTTCGACAGCGTGGTCGGTACCGCCACGATTGCGCAGGGAAAGGCGCATACCGACAACTTCAAGATGCGCGGCGTCAGCGCCACCGTATTGATCGACGGTGTTGCCGACATCGCTCGCGAAACCCAGGACCTGCATGTGGCGGTGCTGCCGGAAATCAATGCCGGCACCGCTTCCGTCGTGGCGCTGGCAATCAATCCGGTGGTCGGCATCGGCACCTTCCTGGCGCAGCTGTTCCTGCGCGATCCGCTGATGAAGGCATTTACCTTTGAATACAATATCAGCGGCGCCTGGACCGATCCGGTGGTGACCAAGCTGGATCACAAGAGCGAAGCGCCGGCCAGCAGTCCGGACTTGTCCTCCGGACGCTGATATGCTGTCGAGGTGTGCAGCATTGTTGATCGCTTCATTTTTCCAGCGCAGGAGTCCGCAAGCATGAGTCAAACCACGTCGCAGCAGGGCAGTTCAACCGGTTTCGGGATCGCCGCCATCCAGATGGTATCGACGCCGGTGATCGATGAAAATTTGAAGACAGCGCGGCGCCTGGTGTCGCAAGCTGCGGGGCAAGGCGCGCAACTGGTCTTGCTGCCGGAATACTGGCCGATCATGGGCATGAAGGAAACCGACAAGCTGGCCGTCGCCGAAACCCTCGATGACGGCAAGATCCAGGCCTTCATGGCGGAGCTGGCCGCGGAACACAAGATCTGGCTGATCGGAGGAACCTTGCCGATGGTGGCCGGCGAGGCCGGTAAAGTGCTCAACACCACCCTGGTCTATGGCCCCGACGGCCAACGCGTCAGCCGTTACGACAAGATCCATTTATTCAGTTTTACCAAAGGCGAAGAATCCTACGACGAGGCGCGCACCATCGCCTATGGCAAGGAAATCGGGAGTTTCGAGGCGCCATTCGGCAAGGTCGGCTTGTCGGTCTGCTACGATCTGCGCTTTCCCGAGCTGTACCGGGCAATGGGCGATTGCGCGCTGATCGTGGTGCCGGCCGCATTTACTTACATTACCGGCAATGCCCATTGGGAAACATTGTTGCGCGCCCGCGCCATCGAAAACCAGTGCTATGTACTGGCGGCAGCGCAGGGCGGCAAGCATCCAAACGGCCGTCGCACCTGGGGCCACAGCATGCTGATCGACCCTTGGGGTGAAATTAAATCGGTGCTGGCCGAGGGCGAAGGGCTTGTCAGCGGTGTGATTGATCCCCATTTCATTAAGGGAGTGCGGGATAGTTTGCCGGCATTGCAGCATCGCAAACTATAGCCAACCATTGGCAATCAAGCATGTTTTGATATTGCCGCGGATAATTGTTTGAGTGTTTCCGATTGGCGCAGCGCAACTCCTGACCCGGCCAGTGCGGCCGCAACTACACGATACCCGGGCGGATGCTCTACAATCCGCATTACTCCATTTGCAAAGCCGAATTACCATGAAGCCATTTGAACCAAACCTGGGCACCTTAGCCATTGCTCGCGATATCCTGTTGACCCCTTTCGGCCTGGACGAATCGAGCCTGCTGAAAGCGCTCGGGACCATGTTCACGCACAAGGTTGATTACGCCGACCTGTATTTCCAGTTTACCAAGAGCGAAGGCTGGAGCCTGGAAGAGGGCATCGTCAAGACCGGCAGCTTCTCGATCGACCAGGGCGTCGGCGTGCGCGCCATCTCCGGCGACAAGACTGCCTTCTCGTATTCCGATGAAATCTCCGAGCGCGCATTGCACGACGCCGCGCTGGCGACGCGCACCATCGCCCGCCAAGGCGCCGGCAAGATCAAGATCGCCGCCGGCATGCAACAGAGCGGTGGTCGCTCCTTATATATGCCGCACGATCCGCTGGTGTCGCTGGATGCGACCGAGAAGGTCAAGCTGCTGGAGCGCGTCGAGCGCATGGCGCGGGCCAAGGATCCACGCGTGGTGCAAGTCATGGCTGGCCTGGCTGCCGAATACGATGTGGTGCTGGTGGCGCGCAGCGACGGCGTCATCGCCGCCGATATCCGGCCGCTGGTACGGCTCTCGGTGACTGTTATCGTCGAACAGAATGGCCGTCGCGAAACCGGCAGCAGCGGTGGCGGCGGACGCTACAGCTACAGCTATTTCAGCGATGCATTGCTGGAACAATATGCCGCCGATGCGGTTGCGTCGGCATTGGTCAACCTGGATGCGCGTCCGGCGCCGGCAGGCCCGATGACTGTGGTGCTCGGACCGGGCTGGCCCGGCATCCTGTTGCACGAAGCGATCGGCCATGGCCTCGAAGGCGACTTCAACCGCAAGGGCTCCAGCACATTCTCCGGCCGTATCGGCGAACGGGTTGCCGCCAAGGGCGTGACCGTGGTCGACGACGGCACCATTGCGGATCGGCGCGGTTCACTGAATATCGATGATGAAGGCAATCCAAGCCAGTGCACTACGCTGATTGAAGACGGCATCCTGAAAGGCTATATCCAGGATACGATGAATGCGCGCCTGATGAAGATGCCGGTGACCGGCAATGCGCGCCGTGAATCGTTCGCCCACCTGCCGATGCCGCGCATGACCAATACCTACATGCTGGCCGGCGACAAGGATCCGGCGGAAATCCTGGCATCGGTCAAGAACGGCTTGTACGCGGTGAATTTCGGCGGTGGCCAGGTCGATATCACCAACGGCAAGTTCGTGTTCTCGGCGAGCGAGGCCTACATGATCGAAAACGGCAAGGTCACTTATCCGGTCAAGGGTGCAACCCTGATCGGCAATGGCCCTGATGTGCTGAACCGGGTTTCGATGATCGGCAACGACATGAAACTCGATCCAGGTGTCGGCGTCTGCGGCAAGGAAGGCCAGAGTGTACCGGTCGGCGTCGGCCAGCCGACTTTGCGCATCGATGGCGTGACTGTTGGAGGTACGGCTTAAGATGACGGTGGCAGCATTGGTTGAAAAACAGCAGATGGAATGGCAGTGGCTGTCATTCCAGGAATTGAACACTTTACAGTTGTACCAGGCAATGCAATTGCGGCAGCGCGTTTTCGTGCTGGAGCAAACTTGCGTATTTCAGGATGCGGATGGCATCGATGTGCACTCCTGGCATGGTCTCGGTTATTTGCCGAACGGCGAGCTGGGCGCTTATGCGCGTATCGTGCCGCCTGGTAAAGCGTTTGAATATCCGTCGATCGGTCGCGTGGTGACCGCACCTGAACTGCGTGGCAAGAGAGCTGGTTACGAACTGATGCAGCAGGCCATGGCGCAAACCGCTGCGCTGTTTCCCGGTAACGCCATCAAGATCGGCGCCCAGGCGCATCTGCAGCGCTTTTACGGGAGCTTCGGTTTCGAACCGGTCGGCGAGTTGTATGACGAAGACGGCATCTCGCACATCCACATGATCGCGCCGCCATTGTCACAGCAGCCGTCACGCTAATTTATTTATTGGCGGCTTTCCAGCGCGCGTAGGCCTCTGGCAAGCACACCGCGCAGGGCCGGTAGCCGGCGCTGCGCGCATCTTCTTCATTCAGAAAAAACACCCGGTTCGCCACATAGCCGCCACGCGCAATAGCTTGCAGCGCCGCGCGGCAATCGAGGCGGCCGTATATCCGTCCGCGGCGATGACCGCCTAGGCTGCCGATCCTTTCGCTGTCATAGCTTATGCCGTCGGGACCGATAAGTTTCCACATCTGCGTCAATCCTGGCTTTCACGTTCCAGCAGGGCGCGCTTGCGTTCCACTCCCCACCGATAACCCGAGAGTGCGCCATCACTGCGCACTACACGGTGGCAGGGAATTGCCACCGCCAGCGAGTTTGCGCCGCAAGCCTGGGCAACCGCGCGCACCGCTTTGGGCGCGCCGATGCGGGCGGCGATTTCCGCATAGCTTGCCGTACTGCCGATAGGAATTTCGCGCAGCGCCTGCCACACGCGCTCCTGGAACGCAGTGCCGCGCACATCCAGCGGCAGGTCCAGACCCAGCGCCGGCGCTTCGATGAAGCCGACCACTTGCGCCACCAGTTGCTCGAAATGGCGGTCGCCGCCGATCAGGCTGGCGCGCGGGAATTTATCCTGCAGGTCATGCGCCAGTTTGTCTGGATCGTCGCCCAGCAGGATTGCGCACACGCCGCGTTCGCTTTGCGCCACCAGGATCGCACCCAGCGAACATTCGCCAATCGCAAAGCGGATCTCGGTGTTGGCGCCGCCGGCGCGGTAATCGCTCGGCGTCATCCCCAGTACCTTGCCTGAAGCTTCATAGAAGCGGCTGTTGGAGTTGAAGCCGGCGTCGTAGATGGCTTCGGTCACCGAATGATTGCGGTCGAGGCCGGCGCGGATTTTTTTGGCGCGATGGGCGTCGGCGTAGCCTTTCGGCGTCAGTCCGGCGACGGCCTTGAATACGCGATGGAAATGGTACAGGCTGAGGCCGGCTTCGGCCGCCAGCATTTCCAGGCTGGGCAACTCCTCAGCGCTTTCGATGTGACGGCAGGCCTTGGCGACGAGCGCGGCATGCTGGGCGGCGATCGAGGTCTGGTCGGCCGCACGTTTGCTGGCGCGGTAGCCGGCGGCCTCCGCTGCTGCCGGGGTATCGAAGAATTCAACATTTTCCGGACGCGGCAGGCGCGTCGGGCTGCTTGGCCGGCAGTACACGCCGGTGGTTTTGACCGCATACACGAACAAGGTGTCCGCAGCTGGATCGCGCGCCTGCACCATGGCCCAGCGCGGATCGCTTTGCGCCGCTTGCTTGTCGGTTTGCTGGTGTTGCGTCAGCGTTCGCATATCTGCTTCCAATGGTTGGTCTTGGCATCCACCTTACTGCGGCTTGCTGCGGTTGACACTCCGGCTCTTGCTTTCAAATTCCGATCATTTTCGATCATACCCGCTTTGCCATTGCACTTACTGCACTTGCTCTTTCGGCATGCGCCACAAATACCAGGCTGCCACAGTGCGGTAGGGGCTCCAGGCCAGGCCGATTTGTTCCATCTGCCTCCTGGTCGGCGCCTGCTCCAATTGCTTCAGGCGGCGATAGCCTTCGCGCACGCCAAAGTCGTCGGCAGGCAGGATGTCGGAACGCTCCAGCGTATAAATCAGCAGCATTTCCACGGTCCAGCGGCCGACGCCGCGTAGCGTCACCAATCGCTCGATGAGATCCGCGTCGTGCATTTTTAGTGCAGTGGCGCGCAGCGGAATGACGCCGTCCAGCGCGGCTTGCGCAATGCCGTGGATGGTGGCGATCTTGGTGGCGGAGAAGCCGCAGGCGCGCAAGGTGGCGACTTCGGTATCCAGCAATTGCTGAGGGCTGGGGAAGTCGGCATCGGCATAGAGCGCCAGCATGCGGCCCAGGATGGCGTCGCCGGCGCGTGCGTGCAACTGCTGGTAGGCGATCGCGCGCACTAACGCCTGATATGGTTCGCGCTCCGGTTTGGCGGCGTGGCGGCAAGGGCCGATGTTGGCGATATGGCGCGCCCAGTCATTGTCCAGTGCGGACAGGAAAGCTTCGGCACGGCGATAGGATTTTGCGGAAATATCCGCGGCGATCTTGCTTGATGTAGGCATTTAACCTGCCTTGCGAAATGTGAAATTGATGCGTTGCCGGCCCAGCAGCGGATGCTGGCCTTCCTTCAGTGGCAGCACGCCGTGGTAGCGCAGCCGGTCGACGCCGCCCCACACCACCACATCGCCATGGAACAGCGGTACGCGCTCTGCCTTGTCGCTGCGCGCATGGCCGCCGAACTGGAACAGTGCGGGGATGCCGAGCGAGACAGAAACGATGGGCGCGTTGTAGTCCTGCTCATCCTTGTCCTGATGCAGCGACAGTTTGGTGCCGGGTTCATAGCGATTCACCAGGCAGGCATCGGGCATGAATGCGTCAAAGCCGGCTTGTGCCGCTGCCGCTTGCGCCAGGCGCAGGAACACCGCCGGCATGGCTGGCCACGGGCGGCCGCTGTCGGGATCGGTTGCGGTATAGCGATAGCCGTGGCGGTCGCTGGTCCAGCCGAGCCGGCCGCAATTGGTAAGCGCCACCGACATGCGCAAGCCGCCGGGTGTCACCAGATGCCGGAACGGTGCGGCTTGCTGGATGGCTGCCAGCGCCGGCAGCAGTTCAGGCACATACGGAATGGCGAAGCCGCGCAATACGAATGCATCTTGCGCCAGCTGCTGCTGACGATTGTCGCTTGGCTCCAGCGTATCGAACAAATCCAGGTTCATGCAGTACTCTTCATTGGGCATCGTGGAAAATCACGCCTAGCGTGTGCCGCGCCCCGGATCGGATGCGGCTGACGCCATGCCGTAAATTTACCCTATAAGTGCCGCGCTGGCCTTGTACCGGACGATGATGGACCGCGAACACCAGCGCGTCGCCTTGCGTCAACGGCAGCACTTCGGGACGCGATTGCATGCGTGGCCGCTGCTCGGTCATCACGAATTCGCCACCGCTGAAATCGCGGCCTGGTTCAGACAGCAGGATCGCCACCTGCAGCGGGAAAACGTGTTCGCCGTACAGGTCCTGGTGCAGGCAGTTGTAGTCGCCGACGCCGTACTGCAGCAGCAATGGCGTCGGTCGCAATTGGCCGGCGGCGTGGCAGCGGGCGATGAAGTCGGCGTGCTGTGGCGGGAAGCGGGTATCGATATTCATCATGTCGTGCCAGCGGTTGGCGAGCGGCGCCAGGCGCGGATAGAACGCGCTGCGCAAGTCGCCGATCAGATCTGGCAGCGGGTAGCTGAAGTATTTGTATTCGCCGCGACCGAAGCCGTGGCGTTCCATCACGACGCGGCTGCGGAAGATGTCGTTGCGCGGATACATGGCCGTCAGCGTGTCGCATTCATCCGGAGTGAGCAGCCTGGGCAGTATTGCACTGCCGTAGCTGTCCAGGTTTTCTTGCACATCAGGCCAGACGATATTCCGCAAACGGTCCTCGATTGTTGCGGCAAGCTGCATAGGCGTTCGCGCGTTCATGCCTGCGCCTCGCGTTGCAGTAGTGTCCGCTTGCGTTCTACGCCCCAGCGATAGCCGGACAGCGTGCCGTCGAGTTTGATCACGCGGTGGCAGGGAATGGCCAGCGCGACGATGTTGGCGGCGCAAGCACCGGCTACTGCGCGCACGGCGTCGGGTTGGCCCAGGCGCTTGGCGATGTCGGTGTAGCTGGCGGTGCTGCCTGCGGGGATGGTGAGCAGGGCTTGCCATACTTGCTGTTGGAATGCGGTGCCGCCGAGGTCTAGCTTTTGATCGATGCCTTGTTGGGGTGAGTCGATCAGGGTGTTGACTTGTTCGAGTAATGCGCCAAGGGTGTTGGTGTTGTCGGCGAGTTTGGCTTGCGGGAAGTGTTGCTTCAGTTCTGCTTCCATGGTTTTCTGATCATCGCCGAACAGGATGGCGCAGATGCCGTGGGTGGTTTGGGCTACCAGGAAATTTCCTAGTGGGTTGTTGCCGATGGCGTATTCGATCGTGTCCGTTATTGTTGCATCGGATTGGCGCAGATGGAGTTTTGTGGTGCTTGTGTTGTGCGAGGTGTTCATGAGTTCTCCGGAGAGGGGATGTTGACGGCTTCCAGTTTAGGTATCGTGCTGAGGTGCCGCACTCCGGGTCTTGCGGTCAAATTCAGTTACAGCGTCACGCAGTAAAAAGAGGGGCGGCAGTAGCTAAATGAGTGCAGTGGCTAAATGAGCGTAGTAGTTAAATGGAGCGGTAGTTAAATGGGACAGTAGTTAAATGGGGTCGGAGTTTTTTTTCGGCGGGGTTTTGCCGAAAATTACTCT
This sequence comes from Collimonas sp. NPDC087041, assembly GCF_044745265.1. Lineage (NCBI taxonomy): Bacteria > Pseudomonadati > Pseudomonadota > Betaproteobacteria > Burkholderiales > Oxalobacteraceae > Collimonas > Collimonas sp. NPDC087041. The sequence continues at coordinate 325,691 of NZ_JBIUZX010000003.1, read as the reverse complement.
GACCCCTTTTAACGGGCTACGGAGTGAGTTTAGTGGCGCACCTGCAATGAGCGGATGTCGTTACTTAACACGGTTACTACTCCGTGGAAGCTAGCCGGGGGTAGCCCGGCAGCTACTCACTTTCTTTGCTTCGCCCCTAGCCGGGCGCCCGAAAGTAAGCAAAGAAAGGCGATCGCACAGCCGTTGCCCGCCGTTGGCGGGTTCCCAAATGAGCCGCGCGCCAGTCGGATGGGACACAAACTCGCTGCGCTCAAACATGTGTCCCATAATTCCCGACTGTCGCCCGTCCCATTTGGCAACGTCAGCATGCGAAAAGTCAAAAGCAGCGGCAACGTCAAAGGCCAGTTCAAAACCAACAACAACGTCAAAACCAACCCCGCGCAGTTAAATGGGGTCGGAGTTTTTTTTCGCGGTCTTTTGCGAAAATTACTCTGACCCCTTTTAACGGACTACGGAGTGTGTGCGGTGGCGCATCAGTCTTGTTCGTCTGACGTTACTTAAAACGGTTGCTACTCCGTGGGTGCTTGCCGGGGGTAGCCCGGCAGCTAGTCACTTTTCTTGCTTCGCCAAGAAAAGTAACCAAAAGAAGGCGATCGCACAGCCGTTGCCCGCCGTTGGCGGGTTCCCAAATGAGACGCGCGCCAGTCGGATGGGACACAAACTCGCTGCGCTCAAACATGTGTCCCATAATTCCCGACTGTCACCCGTCTCATTTGGCAACGTCAGCATGCGAAAAGTCAAAAGCAGCGGCAACGTCAAAAGCCAGTTCAAAAGCAACATCAAAACCAACATCAAAACCAACAACAAAACCAACAACAAAACCAACATCAAAACCAACAACAACGTCAAAACCAACCCCGCGCAGTTAAATGGGGTCGGAGTTTTTTTTCGCGGCTTTTCGCGAAAATTACTCTGACCCCATTTAACGGACCACGGAGCACACACAGGAACTAGAGTGTTTTTGAATGTTTTGTGCAAAATTTGTACTAAATTCTATGAATTTGTGATTTCAAGTCAAATATGTATTGTGGGCAGAGCGGTTTTTCTTTGGCGCCGGGGCGGTCAAACTGCGTGGCGTTTAATTGAATAGGAAAACATCATGCCACTCGCACTTTGGGCGCTGACGCTCAGCGCTTTTGCTATCGGGACGACGGAGTTCGTCATTGTCGGGCTGATCCCGACTATTGCTTCCAGCCTGGGAGTTTCGGTTCCTTCGGCTGGGTTGTTGGTTAGTCTTTATGCGCTGGGGGTTGCGGTTGCCGCGCCGGTGCTGACGGCGTTGACCGCGCGAGTGCCGCGCAAGGCCTTGCTGCTGGGCCTGATGGCGCTGTTCACGGTCGGTAACCTGGTGGCCTGGATGGCGCCGGGGTACGAAGCCTTGATGGCGGCGCGCGTGCTGACCGGATTGGCGCACGGCGTGTTCTTCTCGATCGGCTCCACCATTGCTACCAGCCTGGTGCCGAAAGAAAAAGCGGCTAGCGCGATTGCCATCATGTTTACCGGGCTCACCGTAGCGCTGGTGACCGGCGTGCCGCTGGGGACCTGGATCGGCCAGATGTGGGGCTGGCAGTCGACTTTCCTGGCGGTGTCGCTGCTGGGCGTAGTTGCCTTTATCGGCAGCTGGATGCTGGTGCCGCATGACATCGCAGGCAGCAAGCCTGCTTCGCTGCTGACGCAAGCTGCGGTGTTGAAGAAGCCGCGCCTGCTGCTGGTCTATGCGATCACGGCGCTCGGCTATGGCGGTTCATTTATCGCGTTCACTTATCTGGCGCCGATCCTGCAGGAAATCACCGGCTTCTCGGCCTCTACTGTCAGCCTGGTGATGCTGGTGTACGGCGTCTCGGTCGCCTTCGGCAATATCTGGGGTGGCAAGCTGGCCGACAAGAAGGGCCCGATTCGCGCCCTGCAGATCGTGTTTGCGTTGTTGGCGTTAGTATTGTTTGTGTTGACCTTTACGGCTTCGAATCCGTGGCTGGCTGTGTTGACTGTACTGGCTTGGGGCGCGTTCGCTTTCGGCAATGTGCCGGGATTGCAGGTGTACGTGGTGCAACAGGCGGAACGGCATGCGCCGCAAGCAGTAGATGTGGCGTCCGGCTTGAATATCGCCGCTTTCAACGTCGGCATTGCGCTTGGCGCCTGGGGCGGCGGTTTGATCGTCAGCCATCTGGGGTTGATGGCGACACCGTGGATCGGCGCCATCGTGGTGCTGGCGGCACTGGGTTTGACATCGCTTGCAGGACGTTTGGACCAGCGCGATGGCATCTCGCCGCTGGCGCGTCCTCAACATGCGGTGGCCGGACATTGAATTTGCAAACGGGCAATGTTGATTTGTTGCATATGAATAATGTGGTAATACTGGCCTTGCCAAACCGCCGGAATTGCTGCACTATTGGCCTTGGTTTTAATCATACTTAGCTTAAATACATGTCCTTCGCACGCGCTTACTTCTTTTTTTACTTTAGCTATTCCAGCCCCACGGCGGTGAAAAGCGGTAAGCGTTCGTAAGTAGAAACCAAACCGAAATTTTCTAAAAAACCGCCAGCGATGGCGGTTTTTTTATACCCAGTCACTTTTGAGCCAGGAGAAAAACATGCTACGCACCGACGATCTGCGCATACGAGAAATGAAAGAATTAGTCCCACCATCACATTTGATCCGCGAATTCGGCTGCTCCGAGAAAGTGGCTGATACCGCCGCCAATTCCCGGATTGCGCTGCATCGCATTCTGCACGGCCAGGATGACCGCTTGATGGTTGTCATCGGACCTTGCTCGATCCACGACACCAAGGCCGCGATGGAATACGCGCGTCGCCTGGTCGGTGAACGCGATCGTTTCAAGGGTGAACTGGAAATCGTGATGCGTGTCTATTTCGAAAAGCCGCGCACCACGGTCGGCTGGAAGGGCCTGATCAACGATCCGTACATGGATAACAGCTTCCGCATCAACGACGGCCTGCGCATGGCGCGCGAACTGCTGCTCAACATCAACGAGCTGGGCCTGCCGGCCGGCACCGAATTCCTCGATGTGATCAGCCCGCAATACATTGCCGACCTGATCAGCTGGGGTGCAATCGGCGCCCGCACCACTGAATCACAGGTGCATCGCGAGTTGGCATCCGGCCTGTCGTGCCCGGTCGGTTTCAAGAACGGCACTGACGGCAACATCAAGATTGCAGTTGACGCGATCAAGGCCGCTTCGCAGCCGCATCATTTCCTGTCGGTGACCAAGGGCGGCCACTCGGCGATCGTCTCGACCAACGGCAATGAAGATTGCCATATCATCCTGCGCGGCGGCAAGGCGCCGAACTATGATGCGGCCAGCGTTGATGCGGCTTGCAAGGATATCGCCAGCAGTGGCCTGGCTTCGCGCCTGATGATCGATGCATCGCACGCCAACAGCTCGAAGAAGCCGGAAAACCAGATTCCTGTTTGCGCCGACATCGGCCGCCAGATTGCCGCCGGCGACGACCGCATCGTTGGCGTCATGGTGGAATCGCATTTGATCGGCGGACGCCAGGATCTGGTGCCTGGCAAGGAGTTGACTTACGGCCAGTCGGTAACTGACGGTTGCATCAATTGGGAAGAAAGCGTGGCAGTGTTGGAAGGATTGGCCGAGTCGGTCAAACAGCGCCGCTTGCTGAACAGCAGCCCGGCCTGAGTCGGTCCCTGCAGGCCGGAGGATCAACCTCCCGGCCATTGGCCATTGATCAAGCGCTCAGAAGCGCTTGGTCAACACCATCATCTCGCCTTCGCGGCGCATCTCGGTACGGTTCAGGAACGACATGCCTAGCAGTGCAAACGGCAGTCCGCCTTCCTGAACCAGTGCATCGACCTGATTCATTTCGATATCACCCAGCTTGACCGTATTGAGTTTGACCCGATACGCCGGTGCAGCGCCGTTGGCGGTGCTGACCATGGTCATCTGGCCCTTTTTATAATCGACGCCAAGCCGGGTCGCTTCCGACGCCGGCAGCGCGATCATGGTGGCGCCGGTATCGACCAGCATGGTGACCATGCTGCCGTTGATCTGGGCCTGCGCCACAAAGTGGCCTTGCGGATTGACTTTCAAGGTGACGCTGGATGTGGCTCCCGGCGCACTGCGACTGACGTAGTCGCCGATGCCGATCACTTGCCGCTTGCCTTTGACCTCCAGCGTAGCGCTCGAGCCGTTGGCTTCCACCAGCTTGACGTCATCCGTCACTTTGCTGCCGACCGAGAATGTCTTCGGTGCGGAACCGTCAATCACCAGCACTGCTTTGCCCGGAAACAGGCCGACCACGCCGATATCGGAAGCTTGGGCTGCAAGCGCAGCAAACAACAACAGGCTAGGGGTTAATGCAAGCAGGCGCATGGTTATCCGACTTTCGTGGCAGGAGTTGAAGAGGGCGCTGCTGGTTTGATGGGCCGCCGGCAACAGTGGCTGAATGATAACCCTACAGGTTGCCGTGGCACAATTTAATTGCGGGATTTAATCGCGGAAGTTATTGAATTCCAGTGGCAGGTCAGCGACTTCCTTGCGCAGCATCGCCATCGCAGCCTGCAGGTCGTCACGCTTGGCGCCTGTAATGCGCACGGCGTCGCCCTGGATGCTGGCCTGGACCTTCATCTTGCTGTCCTTGACGATACGCACGATCTTCTTGGCGGCTTCGGATTCGATGCCGTTCTTGATCTTGATGACTTGCTTGACCTTGTCGCCGCCGATTTTCTCGATCTTGCCGATGTCGAGGAAACGCACGTCGACGTTGCGCTTGACCAGCTTGGAGGTCAGCACATCGCGCACCTGGCCGAGCTGGAATTCGGAGTCGGCGTAGGCGGTCAGATCGCGTTCCTTCAGTTCGATGCGGGCGTCGCTGCCCTTGAAGTCAAAGCGTGTCGTGATTTCCTTGTTGGCCTGGTCGTTGGCATTCTTGACTTCAACCAGATTGGCTTCCGATACGGTGTCGAATGATGGCATGTTGCTATTCCTTTACTTTGTTCAATCAAATCCAGGCAGCAGCCCAATGTGGCGCTGCCCTCGGTTAATGCGCATTCTATCGGACAAAAAACCCGAGGTGTCGGTCGCCGCGGTCTATTTTCATGCAATCCGGATAATTTCCGGGTCCAGCAGCAGCCGCCATAAACGGTCGCCGCAGGCAGTTACGTCTATAATTCCGGTGCTATGACTTCCAACACCTCCAATCTGCCGCTCCAATACGACTTTTCGCTGCGTTCGCATAATACTTTCGGTATCGATGCCCGCGCCCATGCCTATCTGCCCGTGGCTTCGCTCGCGACACTGCAGGCGCTCCGGTCCGATGCCGATGCTGTTCGCATGCCGCGCCTGGTGTTGGGCGGCGGCAGCAACCTGGTGCTGACTCAGGATTTCGCCGGGTTGGTGTTGCACATGTGTAATCGCGGTCGGGAAATAGTCGGCTCGGATGAGCAAGCTGTCTATGTGCGCGCTGCCGCCGGTGAAAACTGGCACGATTTCGTGCAATGGACCCTGGCGCAAGGATTCGGCGGACTGGAAAACCTGTCCTTGATCCCCGGCAGCGTCGGCGCCGCGCCGATCCAGAATATCGGCGCCTACGGCTGCGAGCTGCAGGATCGTTTCCATAGCCTGACCGCGCTCGACATGGGTAGCGGCGAGATATTGCAGTTGGACCGCGAGGCTTGTGCATTTGCCTATCGCGATAGCATCTTCAAGCAAAGCCTGCGCGATCGGGCGGTAGTGCTGGATGTGACGTTTGCCTTGCCCAAGGATTGGCAGCCGAATCTGCGCTACGCCGATGTCGCACAAGAACTGGCGGCGCGCGGCCTGGACAATCCGACTGCCCGCGACATCAGCGATGCCGTGATCGCGATCCGTACCCGCAAGCTGCCCGATCCGCTATTGCTGGGCAACGCCGGCAGCTTCTTCAAGAATCCGATTATTCCTGTCGCCCAGCGCGACGCATTACTGGCGCAGCATCCGCAACTGGTGAGTTATCTACAGGCCGATGGTAGCTACAAGCTGGCAGCCGGCTGGCTGATCGACCAATGCGGATGGAAAGGAAAGAACCTGGGGAATGCCGGGGTCTATGAAAAACAGGCGCTGGTGCTGGTCAATCGCGGCGGCGCCAGTGGGCAGGATGTGGTGCACCTGGCACAGGCTGTACAGAGTGATGTAATGACAAGGTTTGGCGTGGCGCTGGAGCCGGAACCGATATTTATTTGAAGACGAAGGATTTTGTTGTAGGGAAGACGCATGTCACAACCGGGTCACATGGGCCGGCTATGCTTCGATCTGTCTCATCCTACACTCCCTAAGGTAAAGGATTTTGCCCCCGGCGCGTCTGCTCCGGGGGCTTTTTTTTATGCGGATTCGGTGGAATCGGCTTATTTGAATTCCAACTATAGGAACAAGAATTTATTCGTTTGTTTAATCTCATCTCATCATTAAGCTCGGATCAGAGCAATGCCGGTGGTTGCGCCGTGCAGGCATATTGTTGACAACCGCTGATCAAGGAAGATGATATGAGTACCGTTATCGATGGCAGGCCGTCTCGCGACGCTCGGCGCGAATTGCATATCGACCATCACGCGAGCTTAGTACCTCTATCCACAAAATCCACAAAACGCAGCGCATTGAATCCATGCCCGGACAGGGCCGAGATCAGGAACAAACGTGCCGACGCCATGGCCGCGCTGGCTTCATAACCTGATCTGCGCCATGAATCCCATTCACTCCATTGAGCCGATCATCCGGCTCGATCAGATCAGAAAATCGTTCGTCACTTCCTCCGGTTCCTTGCATGCGATCGACGGTGTGTCGTTGCATATTCGCAGTGGCGAAGTATTCGGCATCATCGGCAAGAGCGGAGCCGGGAAGTCGAGCTTGCTACGCATTATCAATCTGCTGGAGCGGCCTGATGCCGGGCAGGTGTTCGTTGCCGGTCAAGAGCTGACTGGATTATCGAAAGTGGCGCTACGCTCTGCGCGTCAGCATATCGGCATGATTTTTCAGCAATTTAACTTGTTGCAGAACCTGACGGTTGCAGACAATGTGGCCCTGCCGTTACGGCTCCACCATGCAGCACGCAAGGAAATCCAGGCGCGCGTGCTTGAGTGCCTGGAGGTTGTCGGCTTGAGCGAGAAGGCAGGTAGTTATCCTGCGCAATTGAGCGGCGGCCAGAAGCAGCGCGTCGCCATTGCCCGCGCACTCGCCAACCGGCCGGCGGTGTTGCTGTGCGATGAGCCGACTTCTGCGCTCGATCCGGAAACTACGCGTTCTGTGCTGGATGTGCTGAAAGAGATCAATCTTCGCTACGGCGTGACGATTGTTATCGTCACGCATGAAATGGCCGTCGTACGCTCAATTTGCCGCCAGGTAGCCGTGATGGATGCGGGCAAGATTATTGAGCAGTTCTCGGTAGATACCGCGCCGGGAGACCTGCAAACACCGTTGGCCCGCGAGGTTGCCTATGCTTGATAACGTTATCAGCCTGTTGCCGGAAATTCGTACGGCTGTCGGCGAAACCTTCCTGATGCTGGGGATCGCCGTTACGGCTGCACTAGCGCTTGGCGGTCCGCTCGGCATCCTGTTGTTCCTCAGCGGCAAAGGCCAGTCGCTGGCGCATCCGCTGCTGTTCTCCGTACTCGACTGGTTGGTGAGCACAGTACGTTCCTTCCCGTTCATTATTCTTTTGGTCGCGCTGGTGCCGATTACGCGCTTCCTGGCGGGCACATCGATCGGTCCGCTGGCGGCCGCGGTGCCGCTGTCATTTGCCGCCATTCCCTATTTTGCGCGGCTGGTCGAACAATGCTTGCGGGAGGTGCCGCGCGGCGTGATCGAAGCGGCGCATGCGATGGGCGCGTCGGAATTGCAGATCATTTTCCGTGTATTGCTGGTCGAGGCGCGTTCCGGCCTGGTGCAGGCTTTGACCGTGCTGGCGATCAGTTTCCTCTCCTATTCAGCGATGGCTGGCGTAGTCGGTGGCGGTGGCATTGGTGACCTGACCATACGCTATGGCTACTACCGCTTCCAGACCGACGTCATGATCGCCACCGTCGCGTTGCTTGTGGTGTTGGTGCAAATCATACAAATCACCGGCAATAAAATTTCCCGCCTCATAGACAAACGTTAAGGATAAATCATGGCATCAAATAAATTTTTGACTTCCGGCGTGCGCCGGCTTGTGCTGCTGGCAAGCGTTGCCAGCCTGGTGGCCAGCCAGGCCTGGGCGATTGACGCGGAGAAGAAGGAACTGGTATTCGGCGCCACCGCCGGCCCATACAGCGACCAGATCAAGCTGGGAATCAAGCCGATCCTGGAAAAGAAGGGGTACAAGGTCAAGATCGTCGAATTCAACGATTACATCCAACCCAATTTCGCCCTGGCGCAAGGCGCGCTGGATGCCAATGCATTCCAGCACATTATCTATCTGACCAAATTTGCCAAAGAGAATAATCTGAAGCTGAGCGAATTGGTCAAGGTGCCGACTGCACCGATTGCGATCTACAGCAACAAACACAAATCATTGAGCGAAGCCAAGGAAGGCTCGACGGTGGCGTTACCGAACGATCCGACCAACCAGGCGCGCGCCTTCCTGCTGGCGGAAAAATTCGGTTGGATCAAGTTCAAGCCTGGCTACGATCCGATCCGCGCATCGGAGAAGGATATCGAGGTCAATCTGCGCAAGATCAAGTTCATTCCGCTGGAAGCTGCACAGTTGCCGCGTTCACTGGATGACACCGACTACTCCTTCATCAATGGCAATTTTGCGCTGGCGTCCGGCCTGAAACTGACGCAAGCGCTGGCGTTGGAGGACACCACTGCGCAATATCAAAACCTGGTAGCGGTGCGTACCGAGGACAAGGACAAGCAGTATGTAAAAGATATCGCGGCCGCCTACCAGTCAAAGGAATTCAAGGATGTAACGGATAAATACTTCAAGGGATTTGTTAAGCCGAGTTACCAGCAATAACTATAGAAATAGCAACGCGGCGCGAGAGCAGGACACGATCCTCATATTTGATTATCGAATTAGCTTATTTGTTTTTCGACATAAAAATTCGTAGTCAGTCGCAGGCTCAGCGGCCAGAATGGCTGGACTTGCGACGCTTCACTCTGCTTTCGCCGCCTCACCGATATCGAAGTTTTTCAATGAGCATTGTCACGTATGAGCATTCGGAATTCGTTTGAACAACAGGCTTTGATAGATAGCTCCAACCTCGGGCTTGATGCAGTGGTCGCCGGCTTGCGCGTCTCGCGCGAAGTCACCAACAAGATCCGCCATCGGGGCGATATCCGCGAACTGCCTTCGCGCGATGCATTGGCCGAAGTGCTGCAGGGACTATCGGCGGCGCTCTTTCCTACCCACTATGGCCGCACCGACCTGAACGATGAAACCATCGATTATTTTGTCGGCAACACGCTCAGTTTTACCCTGCATATCCTGGCCGAGCAAGTACGCAGAGGCTTGCTGTTCGTGCTTGAGGAAAATACGCCGGAGGCCGATGTCAGCCGCCAGGCCGCCGAAATTACCCGGCGTTTCGCGGCCAGCCTGCCGGATATCCGCGATGTTCTGGCAAGCGATATCCTGGCCGCTTTCAGCGGCGATCCTGCAGCCACCAGCATTTCAGAAATACTGCTTTGCTACCCTGGCACCACTGCCATCATTTACCACCGTCTGGCGCATGCCTTGCACCGTCTTGGATCGCCGCTGCTGGCGCGTCTAATCGCCGATATCGCCCATTCCGTCACTGGTATCGATATTCACCCGGCGGCACAAATCGGCGGCAGCTTTTTCATCGATCACGGTACCGGGGTGGTGATTGGCGAAACCACCATCATTGGCGAGCGGGTACGTCTGTACCAGGCTGTAACGCTCGGCGCCAAACGCTTTCCGACCGATGAAGACGGCAGCCTGATCAAAGGCAATGAGCGCCATCCAATCGTCGAAGACGATGTGGTCATCTATGCCGGCGCTACCGTGCTCGGCCGCGTCACCATCGGCAAAGGCTCGACCATAGGCGGCAACGTCTGGTTGACCCGCAGCGTCGCGGCTGGCAGCAATGTCTCGCAAGCGCAAATGCGCAACGACTGATTTTTCCCTCAACTTTCGATCACAGGAAATGTAAATGGCCAGCAAACCAGAAGTGAACACCGCCCTTGGCGACGTAGCAGCACGTCAGCTTGCGATCGCGACGCGCACCGTACCGCAGATGTCGTCCATCACGCCGCGCTGGCTGACCCATTTGCTGCAATGGGTGCCGGTGGAGTCGGGTATCTATCGCCTGAACAAGGTGAAAGACGCCTCCAGCGTCGAGGTCGATTGCTCCGCTCGCGATGAGCGCGAATTGCCACAGACTTTCGTCGATTACATCGAGAATCCGCGGGAGTACATGCTGAGCGCGGTCAATACCGTGCTGGATGTGCACACCCGGGTATCCGACCTGTACAGCAAGCCGTACAACCAGATCGCCGAGCAGTTGCGCCTGATTATAGAAACCATCAAGGAGCGCCAGGAAAGCGAGCTGATCAACAACAAGGAATACGGGTTGTTGCACAGTATCGTCGCTTCGCAGCGCATCAAGACGCGTACTGGCGCACCGACGCCAGACGATCTGGACGAGCTGTTGATCAAGGTATGGAAAGAGCCCGGTTTCTTCCTCGCCCATCCGGTGACGATCGCTGCTTTCGGCCGTGAATGTACCCGCCGCGGCGTGCCACCGCCAACGATTTCCCTGTTCGGTTCGCAGTTCATCACCTGGCGCGGCGTACCGCTGATCCCTAGCGACAAGATCCTGATTGAGAAGGGTAAATCGAAAATTATCCTGATACGCACCGGCGAAAGTCGTCAGGGTGTCGTCGGCCTGTATCAACCGGATCTGCCGGGTGAACAAAGCCCTGGCCTGTCGGTGCGCTTCATGGGCATCAACCACAAGGCGATCGCCTCCTACCTGGTGTCGCTGTACTGTTCGCTGGCAGTGTTGACCGATGATGCTATCGCTGTCCTCGAGGATGTCGAAGTGGGCAAGTACCATGAGTACAAGTGATTTCTCTGGAAACGGATTACCCGATATCGCCGCCTTGGCGCAGTTGGCAAACCAGTTTTTTACGGCATTGCCATCAGCTAGCCAAGCGTCCGGCAGCGGTTTACCGGCCGGCTTGTCGCACCTGAATACGGCGCCGCCGGGCGTTCCTGGCAATGCCTCTGCTTTTGGCGGTGGCTTGGGGTTTTCTCCTGCCGGAACCTCGAATGCAGCGTCCGGGGTGCCGACTTCACTGGCCGGCGACCTGCCGTTGACCGGCGCTTCGCCGGCGGCGTTTGGCTTGCCAGGGGAAGCTGAGTTGAAGGCTTTGCTGGCGGCGCCAACCAGTAACCAATCGCAGCCGTTGGCAACACCGGCCAGCCGCACCAGCGGCTCCTCGTATTATTTTCTGGATTTTGCCAAGCCGTATCCTGCTGGCCTCAAGGTTCCCGGCCTGGAAACCGACAGCTTGCGTACCGCCAGCGTGCCAACGCCGAGTGCGCCATTTGACATCAACCTGGTGCGTCGTGATTTTCCGATCCTGCAGGAGCGCGTCAACGGCAAGCAGCTGGTCTGGCTCGACAATGCGGCGACCACGCACAAGCCGCAATCAGTAATCGACCGGCTGGCGTATTTTTACGCGCATGAGAATTCCAATATCCACCGTGCTGCCCACGAGCTGGCGGCGCGTGCAACCGATGCGTACGAAGGCGCCCGCGAGAAGGTCAGAGGTTTCCTCAATGCGCGTTCGCCGAATGAGTGCATATTCGTTCGTGGCACCACGGAGGGCATCAACCTGGTGGCGCAAAGCTGGGGCAGGGCGAATATCGGTCGCGACGATGAGATCATTGTTAGTCATCTTGAGCATCATGCCAATATCGTTCCATGGCAAATGCTCTGTGCCGAGAAGGGCGCCCGCCTGCGCGTCATTCCGGTCGACGACGACGGCCAGCTGCAACTGGACGAATACGCCAAGCTGTTGGGGCCAAAAACCAAACTGGTGGCATTCACGCAAATCTCGAATGCCCTCGGCACCATCACGCCAGCCAAGCAAATCATCGACATGGCGCATAGTGCAGGCGCCAAGGTGTTGCTGGATGGCGCGCAGTCTGTATCGCACTTGCGCGCCGACGTGCAGGCACTGGATTGCGACTGGTTTGTGTTTTCAGGGCACAAGGTATTTGCGCCGACCGGGATCGGCGTGTTGTACGGCAAGGAAGCGCTGCTCAACGATAGTCCGCCATGGCAGGGCGGCGGCAACATGATCCAGGACGTGACGTTTGAGCACACCCAATATCACGATGCGCCAGGGCGTTTTGAAGCCGGTACCGGGAATATCGCCGATGCGGTCGGGCTTGGCGCTGCAATCGATTATGTCAACAAGATCGGCATCGAGAATATCGGCGCTTACGAACATCAATTGCTGCTGTACGCCACCGGCAGGCTCAAGGAAATTCCCGGTCTGCGACTGATCGGCACAGCGCAGGACAAGGCGGCGGTGCTATCGTTTGTGCTCGACGGCTACAAGACTGAAGAGGTCGGCGCCGCGCTCAACAAGGAGGGAATTGCAGTTCGCTCCGGCCACCATTGCGCGCAACCGATACTGCGGCGTTTTGGACTGGAAAGCACAGTGCGCCCTTCACTGGCTTTCTACAATAACTGCGCAGATGTCGATGCCTTGATCAATGTACTGGCTCGTTTGAAAAGTGGGCGCGGTAGTTTCTGATCTCTGAACAATATCCGAAATCGTAGATCCTGAACCGGCAGGGGAATTATTCCCCTGCCGGTTTTTTCTTTCGCTGCAGAGCAAGCCAAGGCCTCAGTCTCACTCCTGTTTAAAGCGAATCTGTCGCCGCCGCATGGAAGACTTATTTCAACGGCTTCCAGATCGCTACGTCGGTTGCATTCACCTTTTTTGGCAACAAACCACCGGCGAAAAAGGCATCGGCGATGCGCTGCTGTTCGCCTAGCGCGTCAATCGCCACTGCACGCACCTCATAGCTGCGGCGACTGTTGGCCAGTTCTATGGTGGCGGCGTCCAGTCCCCACAGTGGCGCCAGGAATGACGCAGCTTCCTTGGGATGTTGTTGTACCCAGCGGCCGGTTTTCTGCAGTTCCTGGAACACGGTGGCGATCACCGCGGGATTGGCATCCGCAAACTGCGTTGATGCCAGGTAATAGCGTTGGTAGTCCGCGATGTTACGTCCGTCGGCGAGGATGCGCACCGCAGATTGGCGCTGGGCGCCGGCGAGGAATGGGTCCCAGGTGACCCAGGCGTCGACGCTGCCGCGTTCAAATGCAGCGCGGCCGTCTGCCGGCGACAGATAGGCAGGGGATATATCCGAGAACTTCAATCCGGCTTTTTCCAGCGCGGCGATCAGCAGGTAATGAACGCCGGCAGCCTTGGTGACCGCAATCTTCTTGCCTTTCAATTCGGCCACGGTTTTGAGAGGCGAATCGGCACGCACGATAATCGCCTGCGCCAAAGGCGACGGCGCTTCCTGCGCGATATAGGTCAGCCTGGCGCCAGCCGCTTGTGCAAATACCGGAACCGTATCGGCTACGTCGGCACTGAGATCGACGGCGCCGACATTGAGTGCTTCCAGCAATGGCAAGCCGCTGGAAAATTCATGCCAGCTGACTGTGATGTTGTTCGGGGCGAACAGCTTTTCCAAGGTGCCGTTGGCCCTGATGATGGTAAGCAGCGTCGATGATTTTTGATAGCCTATGCGCACATTCTTGCTCGCGGCTTGCGCGAATACCGAGGGCACGGTTCCTGCGCCAATGGCGCATGCAGACAGCATCTTGATCAGGCGGCGCCGTTGCAGATTGTGCGGGGTGTTTTTTTTCATGAGATTCAGGCAGGTAAGAGAAGGGAAAGCAGGAGGCATTCGGGAATCAGATCGCGTGTATTGCCTCAAGCGCGTCAAGCACTGTCTTGCGATAGACGCTCAATTCGGGAGAGCGGCGATCACGTTTCTTGCCCATGTCGATGGCAATATCGGCGGCGATCGTACCCGGATGGTTGCTGAGGATGACAACGCGGTCGCTGAGATAAATGGCTTCATCGATGTCGTGGGTGACCAGCAGCAGGGTCGTGTCGTTTTCCCGGGCGATATCCAATAGCAAATCCTGCAGCTTCATGCGTGTAAAGGCATCGACTGCGGAAAACGGTTCATCCAGCAGTAACAGCTGCGGTTTGGAGAATAGTCCACGGGCGATGGCGGTTCGTTGAGCCATGCCGCCCGATAATGATTTCGGTAATGCCTGCGCGAAGCCGGCAAGGCCGACGCGCTCAATCAATTCGGCGGCCCGTGGATCGACGCCGCTGCGCCTGCCGATATCGAAGGCAACGTTTTGCGCCACCGTTAGCCACGGCAACAGGCGCGGCTCCTGGAAGATGAAGCCGATTTCACGCGACACGCCACACACTGGACGGCCTGCCAAGCGCACCTCGCCGCGGTACTCTTGCTCAAGCCCGGCCACGATGCGCAGCAAAGTGCTCTTGCCGCAGCCGCTGGCGCCGACCAGTGAGACAACCTGGCCGCGGCCGATATCCAGATTGAGATTGGCCAACACGACCTGCGCAGCAAAACCCTTGCGCGCGATACGGATCGATAGCAGTTCAGTCATGGCATTCGCCTCTCAACGCAGCGCAGGAGTCAGCACATCACGCCAACTCAGGAAATGGAATTCCAGGCGTTTGAGTATGCCGTCCGATAATTTTCCAAGCGTTGCCAGAATGATGATGGCGGCCAGTACGATATCGGGGCGACTGGTTTCGCGTCCGTCCGACAGGAGATAGCCGACGCCCCTGGTCGCGGCGATCAGTTCTGCCGCCACCAGGAACATCCATGCCAGGCTGAGGCCGCTGCGCAAGCCCGTGAACAGATTCGGCAGCGCGGCCGGCAACAGAATGCGGCGCACCAGTTGGCGTGAAGACAAACCATGGACTCTGCCAACTTCAATCAGCTTGCGATCGACATTTTGTATGCCCGCGACCAGGTTGACATAGACCGGGAAAAAGGCGCCTATCGCTATCAAGGTGATCTTCGGCAGCTCGTCAATGCCAAGCCACAGCAACAACAGCGGTATCCAGGCCAGGCTGGGTATTGCACGTAGCGCCTGGAAGGATGGATCGAGCAAGGCTTCGGCGCGGCGGTTCACGCCGACCAGTGCGCCGACCGCGACCGCCAGTAGCGTGCCTATGGAAAAACCGAGCGCAACGCGCAAGCAGCTGATCCCAATGTGCGCCGCCAAGCCGCGTGAGGCCAGCGCCAACAGGGTTTTGCCGATTTCGCTTGGTGGTGGAAATAATCGCGAAGGAATCAGTTCGAGCGCCGCAGCGCCCTCCAATAACGCGAGGAACAATATCGGCAGCAACAGGCCGAGTAGCCAGGTGAATGCGGGGCGCGCTTGTGAAGAACCTGTTGCAACATGTGAGAGCCGCGATTCGCCCGCACCAACGTCTTCGGATAATTCCGCACCGTAGACGGCGGTCAATGATGATTGGCTCCTCATGGGGGATTACGCAGGGCGTATCACGCTTTTCGCAAAACCGGGTTCAATCAGTGCGGTAATGGTTTCGTTCAGGTTGGTTCCGCTCTTGACCAGTTCTTCGTCGATCAGGATAGGTGCTGCGGCGCGCAGGGCTGTTGCATGTTCGTTGCCGATCAACGGATTGGAAAAATCATTCCGCTTTAGCTGCAATTGCGCGACTGGCAAAGACAGCTTGGCTTCCTCTGCAATCAGGCGAGCGGTTTCGTCCGGATTCTTGATGATCCAGGCGCGGGCACGTTCATAGGCGCGAATCACGCGCTTGACGTCATCCGGATATTTGGCGGCGAAACTTTCACTGACATTCAAGAAACCATAGGTATTGAAATTGACATTGCGATAAATCAGGCGCGAGCCGGCTTCCAGTTGGCTGGCCGCCAGATGCGGATCCAGGCCTGCCCAGGCATCGACGCGTTTCTGTTCAAGTGCAATGCGCCCATCCGGGTGCTGCAGATGCAAAATCTCGACATCGCTCTTGTTCAAGCCGTTTTCATGCAGTGCACGTAACAGGAACAGGTAGGGATCGGTGCCTTTGGTGGCGGCGATTTTTTTGCCCTTGAGTTCCTTCACCGAATTGATAGTTGAGTCCTTGCCGACCGCAAGCGCGGTCCACTCCGGCCGCGAATAGACGTACACCGCTTTGACCGGATTGCCATTGGCGCGCGCCAGTAGCGCAGCCAGGCCAGCTGTGCTGCCGAAGTCGATGCTATCGCTGTTCAGGTACTCAAGCGCGCGGTTGCTGCCTTGGCTAAGTACCCATTTGACCGAGCTACCGCTGGGTTTGAGATCCTCCTCCAGCCAGCCGAATTTTTTCAGGACCAGGCTTGGCGGCGAGTAATACGCATAGTCCAGCCGTATTTCTTTGGGCGTTTCCGCCGCGCTTGCCGACAACGGTGCAGCTAACCATGCCGCTCCAGCGGCGCTTATGCGAAGAAAGTGTCTGCGTTCCATTCTGATCCATGACGGGGTGTGCTGAATGGACGAACTTTACGGAGAAAATCTTATTTGAAAAACGATTTTTTTCGCGCTTATTTATGCGCTTCTCGCATGCCGAATTGAATCAGAACAATGCATCGATTGCTGCGCACGGATTGCGGACTGGCGGGGGAGATGAAAATTTGTGATTGAAAGTGGTGGGGCAGGTACAAACTTGTTGGTCACGCAACAGGTTTGAACCCACCTCACAGCTTTTCGATTTGAAGCTAACTTCTTAAGCGTAATGGCAAACGTAATTCACGGTTTCCAGCGTCTCGATATCGAAACTGGAATTCGCCGGGATTTCAAAGCGCTCACCGCCGGTGTACTGGACCCAGTCTTGCTGGTCCTTCTGGCGCACACGGCAGACGCCGCTGGTGATTTCCATGACTTCTGCAACGCCGGTACCGAAGTTCAGCGACGACGGCAGGATGACGCCCAGCGTCTTCTTGCTGCCGTCGGCGAAAATGACGGTGTGGGAAACACATTTGCCGTCGAAATAGACATTCCCCTGCTTGAGGACGCTGACATTGTCGAATTGAGTCGTCATGTTTAGTTCTTTTCGTCTTTATCGAGCAACGGCAGAGATACGGCGTTGCTGGATGCCAGCAGGCCGGTGCTTTGATAGATCGCCAGTTTTTGGCGTGTATCGCTGATGTCGAGGTTGCGCATGGTCAGTTGGCCGATACGGTCTTGCGGCGAGAACGCGCCTTCGCCTTTTTCCATGGTCAGGCGCTCCGGATGGTAGGTCAGGTTGGCCGACTCGGTGTTGAGGATCGAGTAATCGTTGCCGCGACGCAGTTCGATGGTAACTTCGCCGGTGATGGCGCGCGCCACCCAGCGTTGTGCCGATTCGCGCAGCATGATCGCTTGCGAATCGAACCAGCGGCCTTGATATAGCAGTCGGCCCAGGCGGCGGCCGCTCTCACGGTATTGCTCGATGGTGTCTTCGTTATGGATGCCGGTGACCAGGCGCTCGTAGGCGATGAACAGCAGGGCCAGGCCCGGCGCTTCATAGATGCCGCGGCTCTTGGCTTCGATGATGCGGTTCTCGATCTGGTCGCTCATGCCGAGGCCATGGCGGCCGCCGATGCGGTTGGCTTCCATCATCAGCTCGACCTGGTTGGCAAACACGATGCCGTTGAGGGCGACCGGACGGCCTTCTTCAAAGCGCACGGTGACTGTTTCGCGCTTGACTTCAACATCGTCGCGCCAGAAGGCGACGCCCATGATCGGTTCGACGATCTGCATGCCGGAGTTCAGGAATTCCAGGTCTTTCGCTTCATGGGTTGCGCCGAGCATGTTGGAATCGGTCGAGTAGGCTTTTTCCACCGACATCTTGTAATCGAAACCCGATGCGATCATGAATTCCGACATTTCCTTGCGGCCGCCCAATTCCTGGATGAACTTGTCGTCGAGCCAAGGCTTGTAGATGCGCAGATTCGGATTGACCAGCAGGCCGTAGCGGTAGAAACGCTCGATGTCGTTGCCCTTGAAGGTGCTGCCGTCGCCCCAGATATCGACCTTGTCTTCGCGCATCGCAGCCACCAGCATGGTGCCGGTGACGGCGCGTCCAAGCGGAGTGGTGTTGAAGTAGGTGACGCCTGCTGTGGAGATGTGGAAGGCGCCGCTCTGCAACGCTGCGATACCTTCGGCCACCAGCTGTTCGCGGCAATCGACCAGGCGCGCCAGTTCAGCGCCGTAGGCCTTGGCCTTCTTTGGAATAGCGTCATAGTCCGGCTCGTCTGGCTGGCCCAGATTGGCGGTATAGGCATAAGGAATAGCGCCTTTCTGGCGCATCCAATGCAGCGCAGCGCTGGTGTCGAGGCCGCCTGAGAAAGCGATGCCAACTTTTTCGTTGACCGGAACGGATTGCAGGATATTGGACATGATATTTCTAAGTAGGTTGAAATGATTACTGAGGATCGTGGCAAACGGCTTCGATGTTGTGGCCGTCGGGGTCTTTCACGAACGCACCATAATAATTTTGGTGATAGTGCGGTCGTGGACCAGGCGCGCCGTTGTCGGCGCCGCCCGCTTTGAGTCCTGCTTGATAAAAGGCGTCGACCTGGGCCCGGCTGGCGACCCGGAAAGCGAAATGGATAGGTTGCTGATGCGCCGGCTTTTCCGCGGTCGCCTGGGCGATCCAGAAATCGGGTTTAGGCGCTTCGCCGAAACCTGCAACATCGGTGCCTGCTACCGCTGCCGGAAATTCCAGCAGCAATTCATAGCCGATAGCGGCCAGCGTGGCTCTGTAAAACGCCTTGCTCTTGTTGTAGTCGCTAACGGTAACGCCGGTATGGTCGATCATGGCTTACTCCGCAACTTTGCCCAGCACCAGATATTCGAGCAACGCTTTCTGCACATGCAGGCGGTTCTCGGCTTCGTCCCAGACCACCGATTGCGGGCCGTCGATGACTTCGGCGGATACCTCTTCGCCGCGATGCGCAGGCAGGCAGTGCATGAACAGGGCGTCCGGGTTGGCGCGCTGCATCTTGGCCTGGTCGACGATCCAGCCGTCGAAGGCTTTCAGGCGCGCGGTGTTTTCATCTTCGTAGCCCATGCTGGTCCAGACATCGGTCGTGACCAGGTCGACGCCTTCGCAGGCATCGGACGGGTTGGCGAACAGCGTGTAACGCTGATTGTCGGAGGCAACTTGGGCCGGGTCGAGGTCGTAGCCTTTCGGGGTCGATACGTTGACGTGGAAACCGAAGACCTGGGCTGCCTGCAGCCACGAATACAGCATGTTGTTGGCGTCGCCGATCCACGCGACTTTCTTGCCGGCGATGGAACCACGGTGCTCGATGTAGGTGAAGACATCGGCCAGCACCTGGCAGGGATGCTGCTCGTTGGTCAGGCCGTTGATCACCGGTACCCGCGAGTGCGCGGCGAAGCGTTCAATGATGTCCTGGCCGAAAGTACGGATCATGATGACGTCGCACATGCGCGACATGACCTGCGCTGCATCTTCGACCGGCTCGCCGCGTCCCAACTGGCTATCGCGTGTGTTGAGGTAGATCGCCGCGCCGCCCAATTGATGCATGCCGGCTTCGAACGACAGGCGGGTGCGGGTCGAGTTTTTCTCGAACACCATCACCAGCGTGCGATCGAGCAGCGTGTAGTGCGGTTCGTAATTCTTGAATTTGCGTTTGATGAGACGGCTACGTTCAATCACGTACTCGTATTCGTCCAGCGAAAAGTCAGAAAACTGCAGGTAATGTTTGATTGCCATAAATGAAAACGGCGGCCGCTGTGGCGACTGCCGCCGAAAGTTGGAATTCCATTTCTAAATCAACCGCTGCTACAACCGCCATTGCCGACTTTATTGGTCCATCCTGACGCTGTCGACGCTCCGGCTAGCGCCTCCGCGATTGGCTTAGAAATGAAATAAGTGCTTCAATTATAAGGGATTTCACTAGAAAAGATACCCGCCAAAATATTGCTATTTAATCAAATTAATGCGAGCGCGGCAGTTTTTATGGGACTGCCGCGATCCGCTAACGCTTAATACAGCTTCTGCGACGATTCATGCAGCAACTGCACGTAAAGCTGATGTCGCATCGGCGCAATCTTGTTTTCCTTGACGGCTTCCAGTACCGCGCAGCTCGGCTCGATCAAGTGATGGCAGTTGTAGAATTTGCACTTTCCCAGATACGGCGTGAATTCGACGAAGGCGCGCTCCAGCATGCCTTCGCTCAACTGGTACAGGCCGAATTCCTGGAATCCCGGCGAATCGATGATATTGGCAGGATTGCCATCCAGGCTTTGGTCGGCCGCATCCATTTCATACAAGCGCGTGAACGTGGTGGTGTGCTTGCCGGTATCGAGCGCGGCTGAAATTTCGCGCACGGCGATATCCGCATCCGGCACGATCAGGTTGATCAGCGATGATTTGCCCATGCCCGACTGGCCGATCAGGATGGTCGATTGGCCCTCCAGCAATGGCTGTAGCGTGGCGCAGGTCTGTTCCGGAAAGGCGCGCGCCGAGACTTCGTGCACCGGGTAGCCGAGGCCGGCATACAGCTGCAAGCGCTGCCTGGTCTTCTCCAGCGCATCAACGATATCGGTCTTGTTGAGCACGATATGCGCTTTGACGCCGGCGGCTTCGGCCGCCACCAGCGCACGCGAGATCAGATCGTCGGCAAAGCCCGGTTCGGTCGCCACGACGATGAACAACTGCGTGACATTGGCGGCCAGCAGCTTGGATTTGTATTGATCGGAGCGATACAGCAGACTGTTGCGCTCGTCGATGGATTCGATCACGCCCTGGTTGGGCGAGGTCAGCTTCAGCTTGACGCGATCGCCTACCGCCACATCGCTTTTCTTGCCGCGGGTGACGCATTGCAATTTGAGCGAAGCATCGCCGACTTTGGCTTGCACCAGATAGTGCCGGCCATGGGCGGCGATCACCAGGCCGTTGCTGTCCTGTTGCTGGCCATGCTTGGCGCCTTTGTTGTGATCAACCATGTGCAGCCGTCAGCTTGTTGATGCGAACGGCGGCGGGCGGGTGCGAGTCATAGAAAGCTGAGTGCAACGGATCCGGGGTCAGGGTCGAGGCATTGTCTTCATACAGCTTGACCAATGCGGTCACCAGATCGCTGGCGTCGGTATGTTTGGCGGCAAATGCATCGGCTTCGAATTCGTGCTTGCGCGAGCTGATCGACGACAGTGGCGACAGCAGGAAAGTAAAGATCGGCAGTGCCAGCATGAACAGGATCAGCGCCATCGCATCGTTGTTGCTGAGATCGGTCAGCAGCAGCGGATTGACGCCCAGGCCGGTGTAGAACCAGAGCTGCTGTTTCAGGTAGCCGAGCAATGCCATGAATGCCAGAGAAATGGCGAACATCACGACGATGCGCTTGACGATGTGCTTGAGTTTGAAATGGCCGAGTTCGTGCGCCAGCACCGCTTCGATTTCCTGCGGCGCCAGACGCGCCAGCAATGTATCGAAGAAAACGATGCGTTTACCGGCGCCGAAGCCGGAGAAATACGCATTGCCGTGGGCGCTGCGCTTGGAGCCGTCCATCACGAACAAGCCCTTGGAAGCAAAGCCGACCCGCTTCATCAATCCTTCAATGCGGTCGCGCAGGCTGTCGTCGGTCAGTGGCGTAAATTTGTTGAACAGCGGCGCAATCACGGTCGGGTAGAGCACCAGCATCAGCAGTTGGAAACCGCTGAATACCAGCCACGCGTAAAACCACCAGAGATCGCCCGATTTCGCCATCAACTGCAGCACTACCCACACCAGCGGCAGGCCGATGACGGCGCCGATCACGGTGTTTTTCAGCATGTCGGTGAAGAACAGCTTGACCGTCATCTTGTTAAAGCCGAAACGCGCTTCCAGCACGAATTGCTTGTAATAATCGAGAGGCAGGTCGATCAGGCCCGAAATGGCGACGAATGCCACCAGCAAGCTCATTTGATAGATCATGCCTGGACCAGCCCAGCCGAATATGATGTTGGAAAGCAACTGTAAGCCGCCCAACAGGGTGAAACCGATCAGGACAACGGTGCTGATCAGCATCGAGAGCATGCTGAATTTGGTCTTGGCGACGGTATAGTCGGCAGCGCGCTGGTGGGCCGCCAATGGGATCTTTTCGGCGAATTCGGCCGGCACTGCGCTACGGTGCGCCAGCACATGGCGAATCTGGCGCGAACCCAGCCAGAAGCGTACGGCAAGGGTGATTGCCAGGAAGATTACGAATAAAACTGAAAATGCAAATGAAGACATGAAGTCCCTATATGAGAAAATACTATCCATCGGCGCCTCAGATAACCTACTGCGCGTCCCAATCTCCGGCCTGTGATGCTCGCTGTACTTGAGTACAGCTGCGCTTCTCAACCAGACCTTGGGCCGCTCGCTACGGTTCTCAGAGGCGCTTTACGGCCAGTTTCAACTGAAATGCCGCAAAACTGCTTAAATAACTAAGAGAACAATTATGTCACAAGCCACCGATATCTCCGCTAATCCCGTAGCTGCTGCTCCTGCTGCGCCGGTGCGGCCCAATGAGTTCAACCTGATCTGGGTCGATATGGAAATGACTGGGCTGAATCCCGACAGCGACCGCATCATTGAGGTTGCGGTGGTGGTTACCGATCCACAGCTGAATATCCTGGCCGAAGGGCCGGTATTTGCGATCCATCAGGCCGATGAGATCATGGACGGGATGGACGCCTGGAACAAGGGTACTCATGGGCGCTCGGGCTTGATTGAAAAAGTCAAAGCCTCGACCGTGACCGAAAGCGATGCCGAATTGGCATTGATCGAGTTTTTGAAAAAATACGTGCCGAACGGCAAGTCGCCAATGTGCGGCAATACGATTTGCCAGGATCGCCGCTTCATGGCGCGCGGCATGCCGAAGCTGGAAGCATTTTTCCACTACCGCAATCTGGACGTGTCGACGTTGAAGGAATTGTGCCGCCGCTGGAAGCCTGAACTGGCGAGCGGCTTCAAGAAGCACCAGAAACATACCGCGCTGGCCGACATCATCGAATCGATTGAGGAACTGCGCTACTACCGCGAGCACTTCATCAAGGAATGATGGCAGTGCAATGAAAAAAGACACGCTACATGGCGTGTCTTTTTTTTGATCAGTCTTCGGCTTTATTGAGGCCGCAGCACTTCTTGTATTTCTTGCCGCTGCCGCAGCTGCAATCATCGTTACGGCCAATCTTCGGCGTCTCGCGCTGGATCGTGGTCACTGCCGATTTGCGGTGTGGCAGCCAGTAACGGTAAATCTCCGGAATCGCCGCCTCGACCTCTACCGCCAGCTTGTGACGCTGTATCGGATCTTCGCGCAGCGCCATTTCCTCTTCTTCCAGCTCTTCCGCGCCCAGCAGGTAAATCGGCCGCACAACCGTGGCCAGGTTCGAATGCCAGATCGGCTCCCAAGCCTTGGCGCGCAGGTTGATGCCTTCCCAGAAACCCCAGGCCCAGGCTTCGCCGTCGAGCAGGTTCTTGCCTTCGAACTCATGCTCACAGAACAATGGCTCATATTCTTTTGGGGCAACTTCCAGCGTGACCGCGATTTCATTCATGTAGCGGGCGATCAGGCCAACGATCTTTTCGTATTCCTTCTCCGACTTGAATTTCGGCGCGTCCTTCAGCGAAGGCCCCCACACATGCGGCAGCCATTCGCCCAGCAAGACTTGCTCCGGACCGACCACCAGCGCAGTCAGATAACCATGCAGGGTATCCATGGTCATGCTGTCTTCAGCGCAACGATCGGACAATAAAAAATCGTCCAGTTCGTCAAATTCTTTGTCTGAGAGGGGTTCGTCGAGATTCATGGTGATAACCGCTTAAAAAATGGGGGATACGGATTTTATGATTGAAATAGCTTCAAGCTGCAAAATATTTCACCCAATCCAGCGATTCTACTGCTGATATTCCCGCATGAAGCTGGCGAATCGCGGTATTCCGCCTGGATTCAATCCCCTGAAGCGATAAGTCACCAGGCTGCCCAGCGCCGGCGGCTGGCGTCGTTGGTCGTCGCTGAAACCGGTGCCTAGCTTGAAACGCAAACCGTCCGGTGTTTCCACCAGCAAGGCGCCCATCATGCCCTGATATTTCCCCTTGCCGGGCAAATGGGCAATCACCCTGGCTTCCGCATCCTCATGGGTTTTCAGTTTGAGCAGGTCGTCGTTGCGCAGCGCCTGATAAAGCGAGGCGCCTCGATGCAACATCAATCCTTCGCCGCCTTCCCTGACGATGCGGTCCAGCATGCGTTGCAGCGTGGCGTGATCGCTGACCTTGGTCTGTTCGACGGCCTGTATCCACGGGGTTTGCAGACCGGGAATGAGTTTTTTCAGCGCTTGCAGGCGCTGGTTGAAGCTGCCGCTGTGCGCTGGCAAGTCGAATACCATGAAGCGCATGCTGCGCCAGGCGCTGTCGTCTGCTGTCTCGCGACGCACGGTGGAGACCGCGTGATTGAACTGGCCACGGCCGGCCCATAGCTCGCCATCCATCGCTATCGCGGGCCAGCCGGCGGTGAACCAGGGCGGGGCGATCACCGGCTGGCCGCCGCGGGTCAGCAGCCGCTTGCCATCCCAGTAGCCGCGCACGCCATCGTATTTTTCACTGACCCAGTACTCGGCAAGCGGGATGCCGGGGTGGTAGGAATTGGCCAGCATCAGCGGTGGGGCGTTGTCGGCGGTGGCAATCGGCGTCGTCAGCGCGAGCAGGAAGCTGAACGCCAGCGCCGCGCAGAGATGCGGTTTGAATCGCGTTATCGATGACTGTTTCATGGCAGCGGCTCCGGTCGAAAATGATGGTGTTCTGAAAACTATCATCTGTCCTTCGGCGGTATCTATTGGCATTTCCACCTAATCGTCACGGAAAACAAGTCGCGGGCGCTTACAATGCCGGGATGACTACTTCACCTCCCGCATCATTCTCGACCTTGACTCCCGATACCGTACTGGACGCGCTCGACAGCATCGGCCTGCATGGCGACGGCCGCCTGCTGGCGCTCAACAGCTACGAAAACCGGGTGTACCAGATCGGTATGGAGGAAGGGCCGCCACTGGTTGCCAAGTTTTATCGGCCCGCACGCTGGAGCGATGCCGCGATCCTGGAAGAGCATGGCTTCGTGCAGGAATTGGTGGAGCGCGAAATTCCTGTGGTTGCGGCTTGGGCTGCACCAGATGGAAAAACGCTGCATCAATTCGACGGTTTCCGTTTCGCGGTATTCCCGCGCCACGGCGGCCGCTCGCCGGAACTGGAGGACGAAGCCACGCTGGAATGGCTAGGCCGCTTCCTCGGGCGCATCCACGCAGTCGGTGGCTTGCGTGTTTACCAGCACCGGCCGACGCTCGACATCGCCAGCTTTGGCGAGGAGCCGAGCACGTTTTTGCTGGCTAACGGTTTTGTGCCGGAAGATTTGCTGGAGGCTTATCGCAGCACCGTCACGCAAGCGCTGTTGGGCGTGCGTCGTTGCTTCGAGCGCGCCGGCAGCGTCGGCGCCTTGCGTTTGCATGGCGACTGCCACGGCAGCAATGTGTTGTGGACCGATGCCGGCCCGCATTTCGTCGATTTCGACGATAGCCGCATGGGGCCGGCGGTACAGGATCTGTGGATGCTGTTGTCGGGCGAACGCAAGGACATGGTGCGGCAAATGGGTTCGCTGCTGGCCGGTTACGAAGATTTCTGCGATTTCGATACGCGCGAGTTGTACCTGATTGAAGCGCTGCGCACCTTGCGCCTGATTCACTACGCGGCGTGGATCGCGCGCCGCTGGGACGACCCGGCTTTCGCCGTGGCCTTCCCGTGGTTCAATACGCAGCGCTACTGGCAGGACCGGGTGCTGGAATTGCGCGAACAAATCGCGCTGATGGATGAGCCGCCGTTGTGGCAGGCATGAAGCGAGAGTTAGTGCGGTACCGACTTCGAAAAGATATTCATCACCAGCACACCTGAGACAATCAGGCCGATGCCGATCAATGCTGCGGTATCGAGACTTTGTTTCAGCACCAGCCAGCCGACCAGGGCGATCAGCGCGATACCGATGCCGGACCACATCGCATACACGATGGCCACCGGCAAGGTGCGCAAGGTCAGCGACAAGAAGTAGAACGCAATCAGATAGCCGCTCACCACCACAATCGACGGCACCAGCCGGGTGAATTCGGCGCTGGCTTTCAAGGCGCTGGTGGCGATCACTTCAGCGACGATGGCGATCAATAGATAGACCCAATGCATGACTTCTCCTGGCAGATAAAAAATAGAAATGCGAAAAAAATACGCATAAAAATGCACGTAAAAAACGAAACGCTAATCGATAGCTGCGAACAGCTCTGTGACGAAATCGACAAAAACCCTGACCTTGGCCGATAACTGGTGACTCTGATGATAGACCACCGACACCGGCGGTCCCGGCGTAGCCCAGTCGGCCAGCACTGGCGTCAGCAGGCCGGCGCGGATCTGCGGATTGAGCGACAGCGTCAGCAACTGGACGATGCCGGCGCCGCTGGCGGCGGCATGGATCAGGGTTTCCGCATGATTGATGGCGATATTGCCGGGCGGCGCCCAGTTGAATTCCTGCTTGCCTTTGCTGAAGGTCCACGGCACGTTCTGGCCGCTGTTGGGGTGGATGAACGCCAGGCAACGGAAGCTGCTTAGTTCCTGCGGCGTGCGCGGAGTTCCGTGCTGCGCCAGGAATTCCGGCGCGGCGCAACACAGGTTGCGGGTCTGGTAGATGCGCCGCGCCACCATGCTGGAATCCTTCAGCTCGCCGATGCGGATCCAGACATCGCCACGGCCTTCCACCATATCGACCATGCGGTCGCCGACATTGAGCCGGATCGACAGATCGGGATACAGCGCACTGAAGCGCGCCAGCGCCGGCGCCAGGTAAATGCGGGCGATCACGGTCGGCACGTCGACCCGCAAAATGCCCTGCGGCGTGACGCGTCGGCCTTGCAGCCCGTCTTCCAGTTCGGTCATGTCGCCCAGCAGGCGCTGCGCCCGCTGGTAGCAGCTGTGGCCGTCGTCGGTCAGGGAAATCTTGCGGGTGGTGCGGTTCAGCAGACGCACGCCGAAATGCCGCTCCAGCGCGGCGATGTGATTGGTGATCGTGGCGTTCGACATCTCCAGCTGTTCAGCGGCGCGGCTGAAGCTGTTGAGTTCTACCACTTGGCAAAATACCCGCAATGATTCCAGACGATCCATGATGGCAATTTTATATTATTCAAGATAATTAAAAAATGATTTTAATTATTGCCTATTTTTATGATTCTTAAAAAGAATCATAATGCCTGAAAGCAGATCGTATCTATACGACGCCGATACCTGACCGGAGACATGCATGGCCAATGCTTCAAATAGCGTCCACAGCAACGCAATCGACATTCCCGCCCTGATCGACCGCAGCCCCATCGGCGGCTTCCAGATCGTCATGCTGACCTTGTGTGCGCTGTGCCTGATCATCGACGGCTTCGATGTGCAGGCGATGGGTTATGTGGCGCCGGCCATCATCCAGGAATGGGGGATCGCCAAGGGCAACCTGGGGCCGGTATTCGGCGCCGGATTGTTCGGCATGCTGCTTGGCTCCCTGACGTTCAGCATCCTGGCTGACCGCATCGGCCGTCGCCCGGTGCTGATTGCCGCCACCTTGTTTTTTGCCGCCTGCATGCTGCTGACGCCGCTGGCCGGTACGGTCGAACAGCTGATTGCATTGCGCTTCATCACCGGCCTCGGCCTGGGCGCGATCATGCCGAATGCGATGGCGCTGGCCGGCGAATACAGCCCACTGCGCAAGCGCGTGACCCTGATGATGCTGGTGTCGTGCGGCTTCACGCTGGGCGCGGTGTTGGGCGGATTGCTGTCGGCGGCGCTGATCCCGCGCTTCGGCTGGCAATCGGTGTTCCATGTCGGCGGCGCGGTGCCGCTGGTGATTGGCGTGCTGATGATTTTCCTGTTGCCGGAGTCGATGCAGTTCCTGGTGTTGCGCGGCAAACGGCTGGAACAGGTCGGCAAGTGGCTGCGCCGCATCGATCCCGCCGTCGTGGTCGATCAGCAGACCCGCTACGTCGTCAATGAAAAGGCCGGCAAGGGCGCACCGGTGATGCAGCTATTTCAGGAAGGGCGGGCCAAGGTCACGATCCTGCTGTGGATCATCAATTTCATGAACCTGGTCAACCTGTATTTCCTGTCGAACTGGCTACCGACGATAGCCAAGGACGCTGGCCTGTCGACCGCCACGGCGGTGATGGCCGGCACCACATTGCAGATCGGCGGCACGCTTGGCACCTTGATCATGGGCCAGTTGATCGACCGCTCCAGTTTCCGACGCGTGTTGATTCCGGCTTTCCTGATTGCCGGCGTCTCGGTGGCGTTGATCGGCCGTCCCGAGCTATCGCTGCTATTTCTGTTTGCCAGCATCTTCGTCGCCGGCTTTTGCATTGTCGGCGGCCAACCTGCAGTGAATGCGCTGGCCGGCACCTATTACCCGACCACCTTGCGTTCGACCGGCATCGGCTGGAGCCTCGGCGTCGGTCGCATCGGTTCGATTGTCGGGCCGGTGCTGGGTGGTGAGTTGATTCGTTGGAACTGGCCGAACAGCACGATTTTCATCGTACTGGCGGTGCCGGCGCTGGTGTCGGCCGCGATGCTGGTGCTGATGCAGGAAACTTCCCATCGCAAGAATACGCAAGCTGCGATTGTTTAAGATAAGAACTTGAACCAAGGATAAAACCCATGGAAAACACACTCCGCTACCAGACCGGATTTTGCAATAACTTTGCCAGCGAAGCCTTGCCCGGCGCGTTGCCGCTTGCACAGAATTCACCGCAGAAGGCGCCTTACGGCCTGTATGCTGAACAACTCTCCGGCACGGCATTCACCGCGCCGCGCGCGCACAACCGGCGCTCCTGGCTGTACCGGATTCGTCCTGGCGCGATGCATCATGCATTTGAAAAAAACGAACACGGCCAGTTGAGCAGTGGCCCGTTCACCGCGGTCGATACGCCGCCCAACCAGCTGCGCTGGAATCCGCTGCCGCTCCCGGCAGATGAGCAGCCAACCGATTTCATCGATGGCATCGTCACCTTCGCCGGCAATGGCGATCCGGCGGCGCAAGCCGGCATTGCGATTCACCTGTACGTCGCGAATCGTTCGATGCATGATCGCTTCTTCTACAATGCCGACGGTGAGCTGTTGATCGTACCGCAGCAAGGGCGTTTGCTGGCCAGGACTGAAATGGGCCTGCTCGACGTCAAGCCGGGTGAAATTGTGGTGATTCCACGTGGCGTGCGCTTTCGCATTGAATTGCCGGACGGTGCGGCACGTGGCTACATTTGCGAAAACTATGGCGCGGCTTTCCAATTGCCGGAACTGGGCCCGATCGGCGCCAACGGCCTGGCCAATGCCCGTGATTTCCAGGCGCCGGTCGCTGCCTATGAGGATCGTGAAGGTGAGTTCCAGTTACTGGCGAAATTCGGCGGCAAGCTGTGGGCGGCGCGCATCGACCATTCGCCGCTGGACGTGGTGGCCTGGCACGGTAACTACGCACCCTATAAATACGACTTGAGCTTGTTCAATACCATCAACACGGTCAGCTACGATCATCCCGATCCATCGATCTTCACGGTGTTGACTTCGCCATCGGATACCGCTGGTACTGCCAACGTCGATTTCGTGATTTTCCCGCCGCGCTGGATGGTTGCAGAGCATACCTTCCGCCCACCATGGTTCCACCGCAACGTCATGAGTGAATACATGGGCCTGATCCACGGCGCCTACGACGCCAAGGCCGACGGTTTCACGCCCGGCGGCGGCAGTCTGCACAATTGCATGAGCGGCCACGGCCCGGATGCTGCCACTTTCGACAAGGCATCCAATGCCGCATTGGCGCCGCATCGCATCG
The DNA here is from genome assembly GCF_044745265.1 of Collimonas sp. NPDC087041. Taxonomy (NCBI): domain Bacteria; kingdom Pseudomonadati; phylum Pseudomonadota; class Betaproteobacteria; order Burkholderiales; family Oxalobacteraceae; genus Collimonas; species Collimonas sp. NPDC087041. The sequence continues at coordinate 295,800 of NZ_JBIUZX010000003.1, read as the reverse complement.
ACAATACAATGGCCTTCATGTTCGAAAGCCGCTACCTGATTCATCCGACGCCATACGCGTTGGCGACGCCGCAATTGCAGCGTGATTACCTGCAATGCTGGCACGGCTTGAAAAAGCATTTCAACGGTCAACCTTAATGAAAAAAGACATCATGCAAACCAACGATCCAACATTGAAATCATTTATCCCGACGCCGCCGGAGTCGCATTTTCCAATCCAGAACCTGCCGTTCGGCATCTTCAGCACGGCCGCCGATGCGGCGCCGCGCGTCGGCGTGGCAATCGGCGACCAGATCCTCGACCTGGCTGCCGTGGCTGAAGCCGGGCTGTTGACCGTCAAGCCGGAAATTTTTCGCCAGGCCAGTCTCAACGCATTCATCGCGCTCGGCCGGCCGACATGGCGCAGTACCCGCGCCGCCATCAGCGATCTGCTGCGCGCCGACAATCTGCAATTGCGCGATAACCAGGCCCTGCGCGCCAAAGCATTTGTCGCGCAAGATCAAGCGACGCTGCATCTGCCGGTAGAGATTCCAGGCTATACCGATTTCTATTCGTCGAAGGAACATGCAACCAACGTCGGCTCGATGTTCCGCGATCCGGCCAATGCGCTGCTGCCGAACTGGCTGCACATCCCGATCGGCTACAACGGCCGTGCCAGTTCAGTGGTGGTCAGCGGCACGCCGGTGCAACGTCCGAACGGCCAGCTGAAATTGCCGGATGCCGAGGCGCCGGTATTTGGCGCTTGCCGCAAACTCGATTTCGAACTGGAAACCGGCTTCATCATCGGCCAGCCGAATGCGCTAGGTGAGCCGATTGATATCGCCAATGCCGAGCAGCATATTTTCGGCATGGTGCTGCTCAATGACTGGAGCGCGCGTGATTTGCAGCAATGGGAATACGTGCCGCTCGGCCCGTTCAACAGCAAGTCGTTTGCGACTTCGATTTCACCATGGGTGGTCAGCATGGATGCATTGGAGCCGTTCCGGGCCGAGAGTCCGGTGCAGCAACCAGAGCCGTTGCCATATTTGAAGCAGAGCGGAAAAAACGGTTACGACATCACGCTGGAAGTCTCGCTCAAGGCTGGCCAGAGCGCAGCGCCGCAAACCATCTGCCGCACCAATTTCAAGGCGATGTATTGGACCATGGTGCAACAGCTGGCGCATCACACGGTCTCCGGCTGCAATACGCGCATCGGCGACCTGATGGGTTCCGGCACGATCAGCGGCAGCACGCCAGGCGCCTACGGCAGCTTGCTGGAGCTGACCTGGAACGGCAAGAATCCATTGGTGCTGGCCGACGGCAGCCAGCGCACGTTTATCCAGGATGGCGATGAAGTGGCGATGACCGGCTGGTGCCAGGGCGACGGCTATCGGGTTGGCTTCGGCGCGGTCAGCGGCAAGGTGTTGCCGGCGCGTGGTTGAGGATAATTATTGCGCCATTGCCTTCAGCGCGGCCTGCGCCAGAAAACCGGAGCGGGTCAGCTGATGCGACTTGGCGAAAGCGTCGATATCGCGCAACAAGTTTTCCGGTAGAGAGATGTTGAGGCGCACCGGTTTGGTGTTGATTTTCGAACGGTCTATATTGACCAGCATCCAGAAGCCATCGGCATAATCCGCGGCGTCTTTCCATTTTTCGATGGATGACGCTTCAGGCATGTGCGCTTCGCCTTCATACATGGTCTCTGCCGCTTCTTGCGCCATCGCAGGAAGATCATTCAATTCGTCTGCGGCAGTAAACACGCCCGGAAGGTCTGGAAAGCTGGCGGCATAAGCGCTGTTGGCGTCCTTCCATACGTAAAGTGGATATAGCATTTTTATCCTCATTTCAATTCTGCGTGCTTCAAGATACTCTCGGCTGTCCCTGCGGGAAGGTCCTTCTTTGGATGGGGAACAATCACAGATTTTCCGTTAACCGGATGGCGATACTTGTGATGGCTACCGCGAGTGGATACATGCTTCCAGCCGGCTGCTTTTAATCGTTTGATAAGGTCTGCACTGTTCATATTATTATACACAAAACTACACAATTTAATGATCGTGTTGTGTATTTGCGTATGGAGTGGTTCACAGCGAGCAAGTATGTTGAGCTTCGGGCTTTTGCGGTAGCGGTAAAGATCTGAAAAGATACTCAACTGCAATCCAACATGTCGCGTCGCCTGCCAGCGTATGTGCCGATTATCGGGACGTAAAAAAGCCGCCTGGAAGGCAGCTGAGAATGCTGCAAATGCCATCGATTTCACTCCCGGCTCACGCGTTTTACGCGGCCAGGGCAAAGTGGCTCAAAGATAAATGATGGCGAGCACCACGCCGATGATCAGACCGAATTTGATGCAGAGATACAGCGGCTTGCTGAACTTCTTCAGGCGGCGGCGATACTGGCCGGCAGCCCAGACGAAGCGGAACAGCTTGTTGATGCCGCCGGTTTCGTCGCCGGTTTCGTTCGGTGAGGCGGCGGCGCTCATCATGTGGCGGCCGAGCCAGCGGTTGATTGCTTGCGCCCAGCGGTAGCGCATTGGCCGTTCGATGTCGCAGAAGATGATGATGCGGTTGACGTCGGTGCCGTTTTGCGCCCAGTGGATGTAGGTTTCGTCGAACACCACGCCTTGGCCGTCGCGCCAGCTGTAGCGCTGCTGATTGACCTCAATAAAGCAGCGGTCGTCGTTCGGTGTGACCAGGCCGAGGTGATAGCGCAGCGAGCCGGCAAACGGGTCGCGGTGCGGGTTGAGTGTGCCGCCCGGCGCCAGTTCGGCAAACATCGCGGCCTTGACGCTTGGGGTCTGGCGCAGCAGCGCCACGGTCTTCGGACAGAACTGTTCTGCCGACGGATGGCTGGCGTCATACCATTTCAGGTAGAAGCGTTTCCAACCAGCCTTGAAGAAGGAGTTGAAGCCGGCGTCGTCGTTCTTTTCCGCTGCACGGATTTTTTCCAGGCCGATCAAGCCCTTGGCTTCATCGCGAATGGTTTCCCAGTTGTCTTCCAAAATTTTCAAGTCTTTGAAAGTGCTGGTCGGCAGGTAGGGCGTGTTGGTCGGCACCTTGGAAAACATGTACATGAAGATGTTCAGCGGCGCCATGATCGACGAATGGTCGAACAGTTGGCGGAAGAAAGGCAAGCGTGCCTTGCCGCGGAAGTGCACATACAACACCGACAAAAGAAAAATACTGACTACTGCCCATTTCATAAAAATGTGCTCCGTTTCAAAAAAAGCTTGGCCGGCGGCAAACGCGCGGGGTTCCAGTGTTGGAATGAGGGGGGAATACTGCTAAAAATCAGGTCAACCGCCATTTTATCCCTTTTGCGGGCTCTTATTGTCAACTTGCGTCGTTTGCTAACTGATATGGTTGCACCAAGGTAAATTTGCGACGCGCCGGCAGGCATTGCCGTGACCGATATTTCGATGTTAAGATTGCGCCTCCTTAGGGGAGTAGCCGCCTTCGAAACTTTCGAAGAGCGCATGTCAACATACTTGGCGCTGTACCAAATTTACGCCATGGCATGCGCGACCGCACGGTTTGGCAAGACCTATGGTGCATTCCTTTTCCCGGCCGGGCGAAGGCATTGCGCCATTCGTCAGCGCCCGGCCCTCAGGATGTCTTTATGTTTATCTACTGCCACCGGCATTGCCCACACATTGTCGCAGCCAGCTTGAATACCCTGTTTCCCGTCTTGTCCGATGTCGCCATTCTGCCTGCAGGAGCACGCGCATGATGCTCGCTATCGCGTTATTGCTTGGCTCGGCCGTCGTTATCTATTTGTCTTGTGAATATTTCGTCAACAGCATTGAATGGGTCGGGCGTCGCCTCGGCATTGCGCAAAGCGCCGTAGGTACGGTGCTGGCGGCATTCGGCACGGCGCTGCCGGAAAGCGTGGTGACTTTCGTCGCCGTGGTGTTCGGACGCGACGCCGCACATCGGGAAATCGGTGTCGGCGCTGCACTGGGCGGACCGCTGGTGCTGGCGACCATCGCCTATGCGGTGGTCGGCCTGATGTTTGTGCTGAATCGCAAGAAGCTCGGCGGCATCCTGCTGTCGGCTAGCGCTGCCCGGCGCTTGAGCCGGGACCAGGCCTGGTTCATCGGCATCTTCCTGCTCAAGGTTGCGCTGGGACTGGTGGCGTTCACGCTCAAGCCATGGCTTGGCATTCTTTTCCTGCTGGCCTACGGCGTGTATATCTGGGGCGAGATGCGCAAGGAAGAAGACGCCGATGCTGAGGTGCATGACCTGGAGCCGCTGAAATTCCGGCCGCACGATCCGCAGCCGGGCCTCGGCTGGGCCTTGTTGCAGACATTGGTGGCGCTGGTGGTGATTTTCCTGAGTTCGCAGCTATTCGTGCATCAACTGGGAGAAGTCTCGCCCTGGCTCGGCATTTCGCCGCAACTGACGGCGCTGCTGCTCAGCCCGATCGCCACTGAACTGCCGGAAATCCTCAATGCCGTGATCTGGGTGCGCCAGGGTAAGCAGACGCTGGCGCTCAGCAATATCAGCGGCGCCATGATGATCCAGGCCACCATTCCGACCGCGCTGGTGCTGATCTTCACGCCCTGGATGCTGGGGCCGGCACTGTTGTGGGCGGCGGCAGTCACCATGCTGTCGATGCTGGGGTTGTATGCACTGCTGCGCAAAGGCATGCTGACCGGTGGGCGGCTGGCGTTGTTCGGCTTGTTGTACCTGTTGTTTGCCGCCGGTTTAGGGACTATCGGCGTGCATTGAACCGGCTCAGGCGCGTGCGCCCAGGGCAATCACGGCAGCACCTGCCAACGCCAGTCCGGCGCCGAGCAGGTCGCTCCACCTGGGCGCAACGCCATCGACGCTCCATAGCCAGAAGATGGCGGTGGCGATATACACCGCGCCATAGGCTGCATATACGCGGCCGCTGGCGATCGGGTGCAGCGTCAGCAGCCAGACGAACGCCAGCAGGCTGATCGTGGCTGGCAACAGCAGCCACGCCGAACCCTTGCCGGACAGCCAGAGCATAGGCAGGTAACAGCCGAGCAATTCGGCGATGGCGGTCAGCAGGAATAATCCAAAGGTCTTGGTGATGGTCAGCATGAAATTGATCGATTTGAAGTAGTCATTGTGTAAGCAGGCGGTCGGTTTTTTTTGCCGCATCGGTTGCGGCACGTGAAAATTACCTGCGTGCTATTCTTGGCTTTTACACCACGGTGTCTGGACGACCTGACACTGTATCTTATCCGGGGACGACCCCATTTTTTCAGGAGGTCGCATGGCCTGGGTGATTCTTTTTCTTGCCGGTATCGCTGAAGTGATCTGGGCGGTTGGTCTTAAATATTCGGAAGGTTTTACGCGCACCTGGCCATCGGTGATTACGGTGGTCGGCATGGCGATCAGCATCTGGTTGCTGGCCTTGGCGATGCGCACTTTGCCGCTCGGTACGGCGTATGCCGTGTGGACCGGCATTGGCGCGGTTGGCTCCTTCATTGCCGGCATCCTGTTGATGGGCGAAGCGGTCAACGCTGCGCGTATTGCCAGCGTGAGCTTGATCGTGCTGGGGCTGATCGGGTTGAAGCTGTCTTCGGCGAGCTGAGCTGGCGCTTATACGGTTATGCGGCAGCCTTGGTTTTTTCGTTCGTGGCGGCGCTCTTGAGTTGGTAACCGGCCTGGGTTTTCAGGGTTTGATAGCGCAGGCAGGTGACGCGCAGGAAAGAAGAAAAATTGCTGGCCTCACCTAAATGCGCGGTGACTTCGCCATGCAGTTTTGCGATCAGCTGGCTGGTGGTCATGTCATTGTCCGCGGCCAATTCAGCCAGGGTTTGCCAAAACAGATTCTCCAGCTTGATGGTGGTGATGACGCCCATGATGCGCACCGAGCGGGTACGCGATTCATACAGGATCGGATCGGCTTGCGCGTAGATTTGGCACATCAAACACCTCTGGAATGTTGAACTACATGGTGCAACCGACATTGCAGCCGGTTGCACGATGCTACATCATAATTCGATGCGAGTCCCCAATGCCGCCAGGAACAGCGCCAGCCACGCCGGATGTGCGGGCCATGCCGGCGCGGTCACAAGATTGCCGTCGCGGTGTGCGGCGGTGACATCGATCTCCGCATATTTGCCGCCGGCCAGTTTGACTTCCGGCGCACACGCCGGATAGGCTGAGCAGGTTTTTCCTTCCAGTATGCCCGCTGCAGCCAGCAGTTGCGGGCCGTGGCAGACGGCAGCGATCGGCTTGTCGGCAGCATGGAATTGCTGGATGATTTCGATCACGCGCGGATTCAGGCGCAGGTATTCAGGTGCGCGGCCGCCCGGGATCAGCAAGGCGTCGTAGCGGCTGACATCGACATCGCTGAAGGCGGCATTCAAGGTGAAATTGTGGCCGGGTTTTTCGCTGTAGGTCTGGTCGCCTTCGAAGTCGTGGATGGCTGTGCGGATCTGCGCGCCGGCGGCTTTGTCGGGACACACTACGTCGACGTGATGGCCGACCATCTGCAGCGCCTGGAACGGCACCATCAGTTCATAATCTTCAACGTAATCGCCGGCGAGAAACAGGATTTTCTTGGCACTCATGATGGACCTCTCAATGAAATTGCTGGTGGGGTAGAGTGGCCTGAGTATGGAGCAGCGAAAATCTGTCAGGTAATAACCGGTTATTACCGACCCGACTTTCGATGTTGCGGTGCAAAATCCAGGTCGTTGCCGTGATGCAGAAAAATCCGCTATTTGATGAATGCAATGCATCAATGCGGCAGCTGAATTAAACTGTCACCGTTAACACAGTCACCTCACAGTCAGCTCAACCGTCGCGATCAATTGCTGCCATGCAGCGTTGTACCATCGTCATGATCCAGCATATGTCGCGAATGACGACGGGCAAGTGAAAATTTTTTAGAAAAGGTAAATCCAGATGTCCTCAAAAGACACATTAAAAACCGTTGCGGCTAGCGCATTGTCGGAACGTCCCAGCAGGGCAGAGGCAGAGTCGGCAATTCGTACCTTGCTGCGCTGGGCTGGGGATGATCCTGACCGCGAAGGCTTGCTCGATACGCCCGCACGCGTGGCGCGCGCCTATGAAGAATTCTTTGCCGGCTACAGCAAGGATCCGGTTGAAATTCTTTCAACCACTTTTTCAGAAGTCGAAGGCTACGATGAAATGGTGGTGCTGACCGATATCCGTTTCGAAAGCCATTGCGAGCATCACATGGCGCCGATCATTGGCAAGGCCCATGTGGCGTATCTGCCGGACCGCCGCGTGGTGGGCATTTCCAAGTTGGCGCGCCTGGTGGATATTTTCGCCAAGCGTCTGCAGATTCAGGAAAAGATGACAGTCCAGATCGCCGATACCCTGCAGCAAGTGTTGCTGCCGAAGGGCGTTGCAGTCGTGATCGAAGCCTCGCACGGTTGCATGACCACGCGCGGCATCCACAAGCCAGGCACCAGCCTGGTGACCAGCCGCATGCTGGGCGCGTTCCGCGACGATGCGTCGACTCGCCGCGAGTTCATGAGCATCATCAGCCAGAAACGCAACGGCTGATTCGGCATCGCAGGATCGGCAGCTTAGCGCGCCGATCCTTCCTTGTCGCCGTGGCCCGTCACGCGGGCCAACATCGCACGCGCCACCACACTGCGCGCCAGGTACCAGTAGAGGCCGATTACCGCGGCCGAGAACAGCGCAAATCCCATCATTCCCGCATGCAGGTAAAACACCTTGTACAGCTCGATGCCGACGCCGTACAACGTCATGTTGATCATGCCCATGGTCGCCGCGACGGTGGCCTTGGAGACGGCGCTTTCGGTCAGCGTAAAGCGGATCATGACGGCCGCCGACAGGCCTTCGCCGAACGCGATCACGCTGATGGCAGCGACCAGGAAGTAGGGTTTGTCGAAGAATACCGCGCCGAGCAGCATGATGGCGATACCGACGCCAATCGGGTACAGCGCCAGCTTGATCGAGCTGCCGAGGCGCCAGCGGTCTACCTGGCGCGCCAGCACCAGGTTGCCGGCGATCAGGCAGCCGAACACCGGAATCTGCCAGTAGCCATATTCAACCACGGTCAAGTGACCATCAGTCACCAGGATCACCGGCGACATGGCGATCCAGCCGATCAGCGGAATCGCCAGCAGCGGCATGCACATCGCCGCCTTGAGGAAATGGATGTTGCCGACCACTTCACGGTAGTCATGCAGGATCTGCATCAGTGGCAGCTTTTCCTTGCGCGCTACGACGGTTTCCGGCATGTGCCGGGCCAGCCCGATCAATGACAGCGAAGCGATCGCGGCGATGAATACGAACACCATGCGCCACGGCAGGATTTCGATCATGAAGGCGCCGGCCACCGGCCCGATCAGCGGTGCGATCAGCGCCACATTCGCCATCAGCGCAGTGACCCGGATCGCGGCTTTTTCTTCAAACGCTTCCTGCACCACGGCGTAACCGACCGACGAAATGAAACACAAGCCCATGCCTTGCAACACGCGCAGTACGATGAAACTTTCTATGCTGTTGGAGAACAGTGTGGCGAGGCAGGTCAGGATGAAAAACAGCGTGCCGCCCAGCATTACAGGACGCCGCCCGATACGGTCGGACAGCGGCCCGAACAGCCATTGGAATATCGCTCCCCCGACCAGGAATGCGGTCATTGCCGACGCCACCCAGGCCGCGCTGGCGCCGAATTCATGGGTGACCATCAGCATGCCCGGCTGGATCATGTCGTTGGCGATGTAGACCGAAAACTCGAACAGCACCAGAGCTAACGGGAACATCAAGGTGGCACGGCTGAGAGTAGAGATTTTTTGCATTGTTCTGTTATGGATGAAACTATCCTGCAAGCGGAAATGCATGATGCAACGCCGCGGCTGGATGTCGAATTTCTAAAAAAGAGGTGCTGGTTCGACGTCGCGTCTTGCGCATTAAACGTCGGGTGTTTTCGCACGCATTTGCGTGATTAAGTTCACGTGATTCAGTTCGCGTGATTTGGCTTACTTGATTCAGCTTACTTGATTCGGCTAGCTTGGTTCAAACGACTGGCGTTTCCCAGTCAGGATCTGCGCTGAATTCCTCGACCAGGAAATCGAGCATGGCGCGCAGTATGGCCGGCATTTGGCGGCGCGAAGCATAGACGCCGTAAATGCTCATTTCGCGCGGTTGGTATGCCGTGAGCAGCGCACGTAGTTTACCACTACGCAGCAGTTTTGCAGCAGCATATACCGGCTGCATGGTAATTCCTGCGCCACTGACCGCCGCCTCCAGCAACACCGACGATTCGTTGGCGCTCATGTTGCCGCCCACCGGCACCGCTACCGGTACGCCGTCTCTTTCGAATTCCCATAAGCTTTTGCCGAAATAAGAATAGGTCAGGCAGTTGTGCAGCGCCAGGTCTTCGGCCTTTTTCGGCGTGCCGTGCTCTTGCAGATAATCCGGCGAGGCGCATACCACCGAACGGCACACCGCGAGTTTGCGGGCGATCAGGTTGGGATCGAGCGAGTTGGTGATGCGGATCGCCAGGTCGACCCTTTCCTCAATCAGGTTGACGGCACGATCGACCAGCAGCATCGACACTGCCGTGCCTGGATAGCGTTTCAGGAAGCGCGCCAGCAGCGGCGCCAGGTAGGCTTGTCCCAAGGACATGCTGCTGGTCAGGCGCAGCGTGCCGCGTGGCGTGTTCTCGGGCGTCGCTGCTGAGGATTGGATGTCGCCCGCCATGTCCAGCAGTTGGCGGCAGCGCGGCAGGGTGTCGCTGCCGGCCGAGGTCAGGCTCAATTTGCGGGTGGTGCGGTGGAACAGGCGGGCGCCGACCCATTCCTCCAGTTCAGCCAGGTAGCGCGAGACCATCGCCCGCGACATGTCCAGATGATCGGCGGCCGCAGTCAGGCTGCCGCGATCCGCGACCTCGACAAACACCTGCATGGCGACCAGACGATCCATATTCTTAAATTCCTCAGTTATCTACTTACTTTTGTCTGAAAAGGCGGATAAACGCGCGTAGATTTGGGTTTGAACGTCCTGTTCCTTTGAGAAATTCAGGGTGATTTGCTCGATTTATGCAACTAACTGGTCACTATTATGGGGTTTTTTGCATCGTTTTTGGCAACTATGATGGTGGTTCTTTCACCACACTTGGAGATATGCATGAACAAACGTACTTTATTCCGCTCGTTCCTGGCAACTACCGTCGGCCTGATGCTGGCCGGCAGCGCGGTGGTTGCTGTGGCCGCCTCGCAGCCGCTCAAGCTGGAGGTTTACAATCCGGGCGCCAACGGGGTGTTCCCGGTATCTTCGGAGTTGGTCACCGGTAACAACGAGGCAATCCTGATCGATGCCCAATTCGATCGCGCCAATGCCGGTCAATTGGTGAAAAAGATTCAGGACAGCGGCAAGAAGCTGACCACGATCTACATCAGCCACGGCGATCCGGATTATTACTTTGGACTGGAAGTGCTGAAGGAAGCCTACCCGGACGCGAAGATCCTGGCGCCAGCGCCGGTGATCGCCCACATCAAGGCTACCATGCAGGACAAGCTGGCGTTCTGGGGCCCCAAACTGGGCGCCAACGCACCCAAGCAACTGATCGTACCGGAGCCGCTGCAGGGTAATACGCTGACCCTGGAAGGCCGCAAGCTGGAAGTGATTGGCCTGGACGGCGCCAGCCCGGACCGCAGCTTTGTCTGGATTCCATCGCTGAAGGCGGTGGTCGGTGGCGTGCTGGTGAACGGCAATGAACATGTGTGGACTGCCGACACCCAGACCTTGGCATCGCGCCAGCAATGGATCAAGATGCTCGACAAGATCGAAGCCCTGCATCCGAAGATTGTGGTGCCTGGGCACTTCAGCGCCGGTGCGCCGCAGAACATCGAATCGGTGCGTTTTACCAAAAATTATCTGAAGACGTATGAAGCGGAAACCACCAAGGCCAAAGATTCCGCTGCTCTGATCGAGGCGATGAAAAAGCATTATCCGAACCTGGAAGGCGTGTCCTCGCTGGAATTGGGCGCCAAGGTCAGCAAAGGTGAAATGAAATGGTAAATCAGGAGCTTGAATGCGGTGACGCCGCTTGCGCAGTTCCGGCTGCAGCAGCCACCAGTGAAGCCGACAATGGCGCGGCGGCGGCAGTTGCTGCCGGCAAGGTGCTGCACTACATCTACGATCCGATGTGCGGCTGGTGCTACGGCGCTGCGCCGTTGCTGCAGGCGGCGCGCCAGATCGACGGCCTGGACATCGTGCTGCATGGCGGCGGCATGATGACCGGCAGCAACCGGCGGCAGGTCAGCCCGGCATTGCGCAATTACGTGATGCAGCACGACCATCGGATTGCCGCGATGACCGGTCAGGTATTTGGTGACAATTACTTCAACGGCCTGTTGCTCGATACGACGGCAACGTTTGATTCCGAGCCGCCGATTACCGCCATCCTGGCTGCCGATGCCATAGCCGGGCAGGGGCTGGAGTTGCTGGAACGGATTCAGCATGCGCATTATGTGGACGGGCGGCGGGTCGCTGATCTGGCGGTGCTGCGCGATCTGGCGGCGGCAGTCGGATTGGAGCCGACGCAATTCGATAGTACGTTCGCCGAACTGAGTGGCGCGGCGACGCAAGCTCACATCGCCCGTAGCCGGGCTTTGCTGACGCAGGTCGGCGGCCAGGGATTCCCCACTTTTGCGTTGCAGCGCGGTGAGCGAATCGAGATGCTGGATACGGGGCGTTTCCTGGGCCAGGCTGACGCGTGGAAGGCCGTTCTGAGTAGATAAGCGGATACCGTTCTGAGATAGAAAAAGCCTGTGCAAGTTAGTCTTGCGCAGGCTTTTTTGTTTCTGGGCGGGGCTTCCATAGGATTGTATTTTTACAATAAGAAGAAACATTTCCCCATTGCACTTAGTTATTAATTTGTAGTCATTTATTGATAACTAGTTGCCATTTTACGTGAAAATTAGTGATTTTTCATGATGTGCGGCAACAACAAACAGTCATTATTTAACGTTTCATGCCATCCGTGCATTGTATCGAATAGTGTCGAAAGGTATCTTTGCAGGCACTTTTTTTGATTTTGTAATTTGACGTAAGACACCAAGGATTTATCCGGTCCAGCCGTGTGTTTGCTGCAAGTTAATACCCCGAGTAAATCTATGAATCGCCATCTTGCCGCACGCTTCCCCCTTTCTGTTGTTTCCATCGCAGTCATTACCATGTTGTCGGCCTGCGGCGGTGGCGGCGGAGGCTCCAGTCCGTCGTCGGGTACCCAGGCGCCGGTTCCAACCACGACCCCAAGCACGACCGGCAGTACCCCGGCTGCCAGTGCATCGCAGCTTAATCCGGCCGATCCGAGCAATGCCATCGCAGCGCACGCACGCGGCATCATAGGCGCCGGTGTCGTCGTCGGCATTATCGATACCGACTTCAATGTCGCCGACCCCGATCTCGGCGGCCGTCTTACCAAGACCGTGTACAACAGCGGCGGCGCCGGCAATCTCCACGGCACTGAGGTGGCAGAGGCGTTGGGTGGCAGCAGCTACGGTGTGGCGCCGGGCGTGACGATGCTGGGCGCTGCGGTTGGTACCGGTGGCGACAACGTGTCGTTCAGCAGTCCGGTCTATCAGGACTTGTACAACAAGGGCGTGCGCATCTTCAATCAATCGAATGCTTTCGGTTCGATTGCCACACCGGCCGGCAATGGCCCGGCTTTCTACAATATCTACCAGCCATTCGTGGCGCAGGGCAGCTTGTTCATCTGGGCTGCCGGCAACGATGGCAGCGCCCATCCATCGCTGACCGCAGGTTTGCCGGCGCTTTATCCTGATTTGCAAAAGGGTTGGCTGGCAGTGGTGGCGGTGAATGCCGCCGGCGGCGCGCAAGGTTATAGCAGCAGCGACACCACACCGGGCGTGATCTCCAGCTATTCGAACCGCTGCGGCGAAGCAGCCAACTGGTGCCTGGCGGCACCTGGCGATTTCATTTCGCCGAGCACCGGCACCCGGGTTTACGGCACATCGTTCGCGACGCCGGCGGTGACTGGCGCCGCGGCGCTGGTGCAGCAAGTCTATCCATGGATGAACGCCGACCAGATCCGCCAGACCATCTTGTCGACCGCCACCAGCATGGGCGATACCGCCACCTACGGCTGGGGTTTGCTGAATGCGAGCAAGGCTGCCAATGGTCCCGCTCTGTTCGATACGCGCCTCACGTTGAACGGCAATTTCACCGCCAAGTTCGATTCAGTCAGTTCCACCTTCAGCAACGATATCGGCGGCAACGCCGGCTTGATCAAGGATGGCAGCGGCACACTGACCTTGTCCGGCAATAACACCTACAGCGGCGCCAGCGAAGTGCTCAAGGGCACACTGAATGTCACCGGTTCGGTCGCCTCCGGCGTCACGATCGATAGCGCCGGCATCCTTTCCGGCGACGGCGGCCGCATTGGCGGCAGTGTGGTCAACAACGGTCGTTTGACCAATGCCGGAAACGGCATGACCATTGCCGGCAACTACACGGCTTCGTCCAGCGCAGTGCTGGCCAATCAGTTCAACACGACACTCGCCGTCGGCGGCAGCGCGACACTGGGCAGCTCGCATCTGGTAGCGATGACGCCAGCCGGCAGCAGTGATCCGTCTGGTTATGTGGCGCAGCAAGTCGGCGTCAAAGGCAAGGTGTTGACAGCCGCCAGCGGTGTGTCGGGGCAATTCAGCGATGTCTCGTTTGAGCATGATGGCGTTGCTTTCAATCCGGGCACTTTCCTGAGCGCGACGCTGGCTTACAGCGCCAATGAAGTCGATCTTACCATCGGCCGCAACAGCGCCAATGCGGTTGCTGCGCAATCCTTCGCCGCCGATCCGACTCGCACCAGCAGCGCAGCCAATCTGGAGCAAGGTCTGAAGGCCGCCGACAATATGGTTGCCAGTGGCAACGCCAGCGGCAGCAACGCCGGTTTCGTGGCGAGCGCGGCAGCGATTGAGCGGACGGCAAGTATTGCCGCTGCGGCGCAGGTTCTGGATAGTTTGTCCGGACAAATCTATGCGTCGTCACAGGCGCTGACTTTCCAGCAATCGCAAGCGATCAACCGCGATTTGTCGAATCGTTTGTCGCTGTTGGGCGGCAATGCGGCAGGGCAGGACAAGGCTGGTCTGTGGGCCAGCGTGATCGGCGCCAGCGGCAAGCTGGGACAGTCGGGTTATTCATCCGCCGATACGTCGACCTGGGGCGGCCAGTTCGGCTTCGATACACATCTGACTGACAAGGCCATCGTCGGCGTGGCGTTGTCCTATTCGGAAAGCAAGGCCAACTTCGATCGCTTCGGCGGTGCGTCCGATAGCCAGAACACCGGTTTGTCGTTGTATGGCCGCTATGCGCTGAGCAACGACGGCATCTATGTGTCGGGCCGTGCCGGCGCGGCCACGGTGACCAGCAAGATCAACCGCACGGCGATCCTCGGCAGCGAAGTCGACAGCCTGTCGGCCAACCATACCGACAGCATGATATCGGCCTATGCCGAAACCGGTTACGTGCGCAACTTGTCGACCACTGCGGCGCTGACGCCATTCGCCGGCATCAGCTACGACCGCCTCAAGCGCGGCGGCTTTACCGAAGCCGGCAGCGCGTTTGGCCTGACCGCAGGCAGCAACTCGTATCAACAGACTGCGAGCGTATTGGGGCTGCGTGGCGATGCAAAAGTCGACTGGTTCGGCGGCAATACCAACCTGCAAGCGTACGCCGCGTGGCAGCATGCGTTCAATGACGGTAGCCTCGATTTCAACGCCGCCTTTGTCGGCGCGCCGGCCGCCGGGTTCACCGTGCAGGGTATTGGCCTGCCGCGTAATAGCGGTTGGGCTGGCCTCGGATTCACCACTGTGGTCAATCGCAAATGGAGCTGGTACGGCAATTACGATGCGCAGTTCGGCAAGGGCGGCTTGGTCAACAATGTGTTCTCTGCCGGCGTGCGGATGGCTTTTTAAATTCGTCGCTGCATAAAAAAAACGGTCCGTATAACTCATGAGAGTTGTACGGGCCGTTTTGCTTGCAGTTGTGTTTTAGGCGACTGCTTTCAGCTTGTTGAAGTCGGTGTTGCTGGCTGGTGCAAAACCGGCGTGACCGCTGGAATGGCTGGCATAGAACTGGCCGAAACGGTTCGACAGGAAATCCGCCAGCGTTGCTTGTTCCTGACGCACGAAACCGCTTTGTGGCAGGACACCGGTGACGACCAGGTCAACCATCGCGCAGATGCCGGCAGCAGTAGTCAGCTGGATCGCCGACAGCAACTGGCCGTTGACGTGCTGGCTGTAGATTTTCTTGGCATAGGTTTCTTGCTCAAGACGACCGTCGCGCATGCCGCTGACGCTGACGAAAGTCAGCACCACGTCTTGCTTGGTGATCGGGATCGACGTTTCCAGCACATCCTTGAGGATCGGACGACGTTCCAGTTTACCCAGTTGCAGATCGCGCACCAGGATCTTGACGATGTCGCGATGGCCTGGATAGCGCACGGTCTTGTAATCCAGGTTCTGCACCCGGTCGCGCAGGCTTTCGCACAACGTGCCCAGGCCGCCCGAAGTGTTGAAGGCTTCGTAGTCGATGCCGTCCAGCGAGAAGTGTTCCAGCTCTTCCAGCGGCGAGGTTTCGCGCAGGACGCCGTCGACAATCGCTTCGCACGGATTGCAGTACTCGTTGATCAGGCCATCGGTGCTCCAGGTCAGGTTGTACTTGAGCGCATTGCTTGGGAAAGTCGGCAGCGCGCCAACACGCATCTTGACGTCATGCAGCTGTTCGAAGCGGCTCGCCACATCGTTGGCGACGATCGAAATGAAGCCCGGCGCCAGGCCGCATTGCGGCACGAAAGCGGTGTTCGAATCCTGCGCCAGCAACTTGACGAAGCGGGTGCTTTCGACATCTTCGGTCAAGTCGAAATAATGCGAGTTGGCAGCCTTGGCTGCCGCCGCGATGACCGGTGTCAGGAAATACGGGCAGGCCGACAGCGTGACGTCATGGCCGGTGATCAGCTTGGTGACAGTCGGCGGATGCGAGATGTCGGCCAGGATCGTGGTGACGTTCGGGAAACCCGCTTGTTTCACATATTGCAGGCGTTCCGGATCGCGGTCTGCTACGGTCAGAATATAGTCGCCGGTGTGCGACAACAGGTTGAGGATAGCGTCGCCGATCTTGCCGGCGCCTAATAGGATCAGTTTGGTAGTCATGTCGTCGCTCACTCTTGGTTATTTAGTTATGGTCAATGCTGCGTTTCTGCTGACACCATTCTAAATTCAAGCAAAGTCAGATAATAGAGTGTAAATAGTCGTCAAAATGTATAATAACAATACACTTTGACGAACATTAGAGATGGATTGTCGCGATGAGAGAGAAACTCGACGAAGTCGACCACAAAATCCTGGCCTTGCTGATGGATGATGCACGCCTGTCGATGGCAACTATCGCCAAGCGTGTCGGCATCGCCCGCACCACGGCGATCGCCCGGTTGGCGGCGATGGAAAAGAAGGGCGTGATCGCCGGTTACGGCGTGCGGCTGGACCTTGAGCTGTACCAGCCGGCAGTGCGCGCCTACGTCGGCATCTCCATTGATTCGCGCAACGCGCCGCTGCTGGTGCAGCAACTGCAGAAAATGTCCCAGGTGGAAACCTTGTGCGCGGTCAGCGGCGTCATCGATTACATGCTGACCTTGCGTTGCCAGTCCACCGACGAACTGGACCGCCTGCTGGACCAGATCGGCGCGATGGAAGGGGTTCGGCATACGTCGACTTCGATCATCCTCAGCAAACGGATTGATCGCGGGCCGATTTGAGCGGCTCTAGCGAGCAAGTCATGCCGCAGTGCAGCAGATATGTGATTTATCTATAACAGGTATTCAAACAATAAAGCAGACACGAATGCTGCGCTGCCATATAGTTACACCTGTCTCCTCCAACACCTCCTAAGGTTTGGATTCAACCCGCTACCGCAAGGTCAGGCGGGTTTTTTTTGCCTTGGCCAATCACGCGGCGTTTAGATGGCCGGTGCCCCCAGCAAATGCTGTAGCACTGTTGCCAGCGCTACTTTTCCTTTACGCGCCGGTCCGGAAAATTCGATCCAGCCCTGGTTGAAACCGTCCAGCATCTGCATGCGCGGCTCCGGATCCGCAGGACTTTGGGCGCTAAAGATATCGCGCCAGCTGTCGCGCGGTACGGCCTCCATGCGCACCGGGTGCTTCAGTAGTTCGGCGAAGGTGGCGGCGATCTGGTTTGGCGTCACCCGTTCCGGTCCTTCCAGCTCAACGATACGCTGGCCTTGCCATTGTTCCAGCAGTAATTCAGCCGCCACTCTGCCGACATCGGCGGTGGCGATCATCGGCACCGGTTTGTCCAGCGGCTGCAGGAAACTCGGAATCACGCCGCTGCTGCGCGCCGGCGCCACGTCCCACAAGGCATTTTCCATAAACCAGGCCGGCCGCAGGAAGGTCAGCGGCAAGTCCAGCTTGCCCAGTTCGGTTTCCATGATCTGCAGCTGCGTCAGTAGATTTGTCTGGCTGGCCTGTGCGCCGATAGTCGACAAGCACACTACTTTGGGCGGACGGGCCGCAGCCAGCGCTTGGGACAATGCGTCGACGATGCGCCGCACCTCCGGAAAGCCGGGCGAGGGTGCAAAACTCGGCGGCAGCAGGATAAATACCCCTTCGATGCCGCTGAATGCCGCTTGCAGCGCCGCCGCATCGTTCATCTCGGCCAGCGCCGTTTCGCAGCCTTGTTTTGCCCAGAATTCGCCCTTGGCGGCGTCACGCACCACGGCGCGTACGGCATGTCCCGCTGCCAGCAAAGTACGAGCCGTTGCGCCGCCGACTTGGCCGCTGATACCGGTGATTGCATACATGTTGTTGCTCCTGTTGAAGACGACTGTTGTCGCATTGGGGAGAATTATGCAGCGCTGGATTCAGTTCTCCGATAGCATGGGTGTCAATGAATAAGTGACAAGGAGGCATCAATGGGTTTCGATGGACGTCTGGTTGGCGGCATGGCAGTCCTGTCGGCGGTGGTAGATGGCGGCAGCTTCGTGCAAGCCGCCGAGAGTCTCGACATGACGCCTTCCGGTGTTAGCCGCGCGATTGCCAGGCTGGAAAAGCGGCTCGGCATTCGCCTGTTTGACCGCACTACGCGTTCGGTGACGCTGACCGATGAAGGCCGTCGCCTGTATCAGGAGATTGCGCCCTTGCTGGCGAGCCTGGAGCAGGCCGCCGACGGCGCCGCCGGCAGCGCCAGGTCGGTGCGCGGGCGCCTACGCGTGAGTATCGATCCGTATTTTTCCCGCCTGATTCTTGGTCCGGCGCTGGACCGGTTCATGACTAGCTATCCGGAACTGCAACTGGACCTTTTTACCAGCAACCAGTTGGGCGATCTGGTGGCGGACGGCGTCGACCTAGCCTTGCGTTTCGGCCATCCTGTCTCGTCCTCGCTGGTCGCCCGGAAGCTCTTGGAAACCCGCGTCGTGACGGTGGCGGCGCCAGCCTACCTGCAGCGGCACGGACGCCCGCAGACTCCGGCCGAGCTAGACGGCGCCCAGCATGCCCGCATCGAATTCCGCGATCCCGAATCGGGGCGCCCGTTTCCCTGGGAATTTCATCGCGGCGCCGAACGCATTACGCTCGCCAGCAAAGGCCGGCTGACCGTCAACGACGCCGGCACCTTGTATAGCGTGTGCGAGGCTGGACATGCGATTGCCCAGGTGTTTGAGCTTGGGGTAGAGCGCGCCTTGCAGGAGGGCCGGCTGGTCGAATTGTTTCCGGACTGGCGCGACGAGCAGTTCCCGCTGTATGCCTTGTATCCCTCGCGGCATCTGCCGCCTGCCAAGGTAGTCGCCTTCCTGGAATTTGTGACGGACTTGTGCCGTTCCTGAGCGGCCAGTAGCGACAACTGCCAGGCATGCAGCGGCGAATCATGAGCGCCAGCCAATATTGGCCGTCGCCCCGCTGTAAGGCGCTTTGCGCTGGGTTATCATGCGTTGTTCTCGTCAACTATCCATTACTCCGCCATGAATACTCTTTCTTCCCCGTCACCCACAAGAGGTTTGTCGTTCTGGTGGAAACCAATCTTGTTCGTGCTGGTCGCCGTGATCGGCCTGTACTACGTCAAATGGTCGCCTTACTACCTGAAATCATTCGTCGCCGCCGACAAGCACAGCATCGGCGCTTCGATTCTCAACGATAACCCGGGCGACCCGGTGAATGCGGCCTTGAGCTATGCCAAGGTGTATTTCCTGGCAATCTGGAAAGCTGCGGTGCTGGGGGTGATCCTCGGTTCCTTGCTGCAAGTGCTGATTCCGCGCGACTGGTTGTTGCGCATGTTCGGCGGCAGCGGTTTCAGCTCCGTCTTGCGTGGCGGCCTGTTCGCTTTGCCCGGCATGATGTGCACCTGCTGCGCCGCGCCGGTAGTGGCCGGGATGCGCCGCCAGCAGGTTTCGGTGGGCGCGGCGCTGGCCTTCTGGATTGCCAATCCTGTGCTCAATCCGGCGACGCTGGTGTTCATGGGCTTTGTGTTGGGCTGGGGCTTCGTGGTGTTGCGTCTGGTCGCTGGCGTGGTACTGGTGTTGGGCGTCGCCTTGATCGCACAACGCATTTCGCGTCCTGAACAGATGCCTGAGATGGCACTGGAAGCGGTGGCGGATGCCAGCACGCCTGACCAGAAAAAATTCATGACGCGCTGGGCGCGCAGCTTGTGGCAACTGTTCTGGAGCACCATCCCGGTCTACATCCTGGCGGTATTGGTGATGGGCGCGGCGCGGGTCTGGCTGTTCCCGCACGTCGATGGCGCCATGAGCAATGCTTGGCTGTGGCTGCTGCCGATGGCGATTGTCGGCATGCTGTTCATGATTCCTACTGCTGCCGAAATTCCTATCGTGCAGACCATGCTGTCGCTGGGCATGGGCATGGCCCCGGCAGTGGCGCTGCTGATGACGCTGCCGAGCGTCAGCCTGCCTTCGCTGCTGATGCTGCGCAAGGACTTTGACGGCAAGGTGCTGGTGGTGGTGGCTTTGCTGACGGTGCTGGTTGGCGTGGTCAGCGGACTGGTGGGCGCGCTGCTACTCTAGACCTTTAGAAAACCTTTATCTTCAACTGAAACGAGAGTGCGCCATACAGCCTGTCCTTGTAGCTTGGAATAATCGCCAGGTTCAAGCCGACTCGCTTGTATTCGATGCTGGCGACTGGAATGGCCGCCAGGAACCAGTCGCCGTGGCGCATTTTCGGATAACCGTTGAATCCGCCGGCGACCACGCCCAGGCGTACCGGCCCGATATACACGGGCTGGTAATAGACGCCGACATAATTCGAATATTCCCGATCGCTGTTGTAGAAGCGTCCCGCAGTGGCGGACGCCACCGTTGAAAAGCGGTATTCGACACCGAGTCCCAAATTGTTGCCGTTCAGGCCCTTGTCGCGATCGAAATGATAGGAATAGAAACCTGCATTGAGCCACGTTTCGCTGATCGGCTGGTTCTCGATCATGCCGAACAGACTGCCTTGCTCTGCTTGCGAATGGGCTGATGCCAAAACAGAAAACGCGAAAAGAATAATGGTTCTTAAGCTTTTGGGTAGGGTCGACATCGGCTTCCTGTTGTTGGGGTTCGTCTTATCCAGTCATGGGTCAATCTGACGGTTTCTGTCTTTTGCGCCGAGTAGTTTATCTTGCCTCGCAGCACTGTTGATGATTTTGTCATGCGATGTCTCACAGTTTTTGTTGAACCGTTGGATTTAAGAACATGTCGTGTGAGCAGCCAGCGATGGATCTCTAAAAGGCTTGCTGCGGACATGCCGTTACGACTGTCGCCGGCTTCGGAAAAAACGGCAGCGCGATCAGTGCGCACAGACTGCCTGCCAGCCATACGCCGGACCAATTGCCGATCGTCAGGATGTGCGGGATGGCCAGCGGCGTCAGGAAGCACATCACGAACACGCTGGTGTTGGCCATGCCGAGCGCGGTGCCGGCGTTGCGGGCGCCGGCGATGGTAGCCAGTTCAGTGTAGGCGACGCCATGCCAGGCCGAGACGCAGATACCAGTCAACGCCAGGGCGGCGACCAGCAGCACTGCGATGAACGATGGCAGCGTCGGCAATTGTCCGGCGATGGCGACCAACGCAGCCAGCGCAGCGAAGGCAATCGCGCTGGCGATGGTGCAGACGCGCAAGAACTCGCGCCGATTGTGATGACGATCGGTCCAGCGGCCGCTCCACACACGCATCACCATGGCGCCGCATTGCAGCGTCGCCATGGCGCTGGTGATGGCGATGATGCCGGCGTGACCGAAGTCGTGCAGGAATACCGTGCCGAATGACAGGATTGCAAACTGCGGCGCGCAGAGGATGCCGATGGCGGCGACGATGCTCCACAAGCGACGGTCCTTTAATGGAGTGGGCGCTGCCGTGATGGAATGCGTTGCGGCTTTGCAGTGCGGCTTGGCGGCCGGTTCGTGCAGCCACAGCCAGGTAAAAAACAGGGTAATCGTGCAGAGTACGGCGAGTACGCCGTACACCGCGGCAAAGCCGAGATGGGTGGCCAGCGACGGCAGCGCCAGCGCGCCGGCGGCGCCGCCCAGCGGCACCGCAGTCTGGCGGATGCTCATGGCGAGGCCGCGTTCGCTTTCATCGAACCAGGTCATCACCGCCCGTCCGCTGGAACCGTTGACGCTGCCGCCCAGCAGGCCAACCAGCAGCAAGCCGGCGGCCAGCATAGGCAAGCCGGGCACATGGCCGGGCGCAGGTGCTACGAAGAGCGCCATCAGCAACAACGCCGCAGCAGTGGCGGCGAGGCCGGACATCAGCACCGGGCGATCACCCCAGCGATCGGTAAGCAGACCCCATGGCAGTTCGCTCAGCGCGATGCCGAGGCCCATCAGCCCCAGCACCAGTCCCAGTTCGGCATTGCCCAACTGGTAACCGGAACGGATCAGCACGGCGGTGGTGGGAATGCCGCTGAATGCGGCTGAAAAACTGGCGTTGGCGGCGACACCGACACCCAGCACTTTCCAGCGATGACGGCGGTTGGCGGCGAAGGCGGCAGATCGGGACATTGTGATTCTCCATGTCGGATAAAAATTGTCAGCACTGCAAGACTGGCTTTCAGTGCTTGCAGCGAGTATGGCTTTGCGCGATACTTTTGAATATCAGAAAGTTTTGAATCAACAGTTTTGAAAAACAGGATGGTTGTCATGCGCCAAATCAGCTTCGACCTGGACATCATGCGCACCTTCGTTGCCGGCATTGACCTCGGCAGCTATGCCAGGGCGGCCGATCGGCTGGGGCGTTCCACTTCAGCCGTCAGCGCCCAACTGAAAAAACTGGAGGAACAGGCCGGTGCGCCGATTTTTCGCAAGGCCGGGCGTGGATTGGCGCTGACCGAAGCCGGCCAGACGCTGCTCGGCTACGCGCGCCGCCTGCTCGAATTGAACGATGAGACCGCCAGCGCGGTGCGCGGCATCGAACTGGAAGGGGAAGTGAAGCTGGGCTTGCAGGAGGATTTTGGCGAGGCGTTGCTGTCGGTGGTACTGGGCCGCTTCATGCGCGCACATCCGAAGGTGCGGGTGGAAGTGTGCGTGGCGCGCAGCTCGGAATTGCGTGAACGCGCGAGCTTGGGGCGCATCGATCTGGCCCTGTTATGGGAAGGCATGCCGCCGGCCTTGAATGGCGAACGAGTGGCTGATTTGCCGTTGTGCTGGATCGGGCCGGTGCAGGATGATCAGGACTGGCAGCGTCCGGTGGACGACCCTAATACGGCGGTGAGCGCACCGCTGCCGCTGGTATTGCTGGACGCACCTTGCCTGCTGCGCGACATCGCGTCAACTGCACTGGATACAGCCGGAATTCCGTGGCGACATGCGTTCACCAGCGCCAGCCTGTCGGCGTTGTGGGCGGCCTCGGCGGCCGGGCTAGGATTGACGGTGCGCACGCCGATTGGCCTGCCTGCCAGCTTGCGCATCCTCGATCCGCAGCAGGCCGCCTTGCCGTCGCTGCCATCGATCGGCTTGTCGCTGTACCGCGCGCAAACAACCGCGGGACCAGCGGTGAAGCGGCTCGAAGAGCTGCTGCTGCAAGCGGTGCATGATGCAATCAGGAAGGTCGTACCGGCCTGATAATTTGCTTATTCGATCTGTTCCACGCTGCGCTGATATCGCCTCGGTCCAGTCGTTTCAGGCGGGCATGCAACTGGCGTTATGGGTGGCTGCAGCTGCATCGTTGGCGGTGGCGTTAGCCTGGCGACTGGCCTTGGCTCAAGCGCCAGCGCCATCGCTGCTGTAAAGCGGCGCTGCCGGGTGGCATGCAGTTTTGGGCATATGCCGCAGAGTCAGCTTCCAAAATAGCAGTGCCAGCAAACTGATGCTTGCGCCCAGTATGCAGACGCCGTTCCATCCTGCGGCAGCATAGACGGTGGTCGACAGGATTGCACCGACGCCGCTGCCGACCGCGTAGAACAACATGTAGCAGCCCACAAGCCGGCTATGTGCGGCCGGTTGGCTGGCGAAAATCATGCTCTGGTTGGTGACGTGCAGTGCCTGTCCGCCCAGGTCTAAAAGTATGACACCCAGGATCAGCAGCCACAGGCTGTGGCCCATGAATCCAATCGCCAGCCACGATGCCAGCAACAGCAGCAACGCTGCGCCGGTGGTCGATTGGCCGTGACCGCGATCGGCCCACTCTCCGGCGCGCGCCGCCGCCAGTGCGCCAATCACGCCGACCAGCCCGAAGGCGCCGATTGCGGTATGCGAGAACGAATAGGGCGGCGCGCTCAACGGCAGCACCAGTGCACTCCAGAAGGCGCTGAATGCGGCGAACATCAGCATGGCCAGCACCCCGCGGATTTGCAGCACGCGTTCGCTTGCCAGCAAGGTAAACATCGAGCCAAGCAAGGCGGCATAGGGAAGGCGTACGACGGGTGCCGAGGACTGCGGCAACCAGCGGCGCAGCGCCAGCAGCATCAGCAAGGAGATAGCGGCCGAGACCAGGTAGACTGCGCGCCAGCCGGCCAGATCGGCAATCCATCCCGCCAGGCTGCGCGCCAGCAGCAGGCCGATCACGACGCCGCCCTGTGCCGCGCCGACCACACGTCCCCGTTCAGTCGGCGCGGCGGAATTGGCGGCGTAGGCGATCAGTCCTTGCGTCATCGCGGTTCCCAGCAGGCCTACCGCGAGCATGCCGATCAGAAGCAGGAATGCCGAAGGCGCGACGGCTACCGCCAGCAACGCCGTGCATAACAGCATCAGTTGCACTAGCGTCAGGCGCCGCCGGTCCAGCAGGTCGCCCAGTGGCACCACCAACAGCAACGCCAGCGCGCAGCCGATCTGGGTCGCCGTGATGACGATGCCGATCGCAGCCAGGCTCAGGCCGAAGTCGCGGGCCAATGCATCCAGCAGAGGTTGCGCATAGTAGACATTGGCCACGCTCAATGCGCAGGCCGCCGCAAACAGCGTTACCAACAGTTTTGGCATCGGCGGCGCTGGATTGCGCTCGCGGCCTGCGACGCTTGAACCCATGACGCGATCCGGGGATGCAGCTTGCATTTTTGCCATATCCGGCATGATGGTTCCCTTTTTAAACTGGTTTCAAATTAAAACCAATTGAAGTTTAGGTGCTATGGTTTTAAAATGCAACCAGATATCGGATGGCGTTAGCGCAAGCCGGGCGAAAGGAAAATCATGGCCAAGAGAAAAAGTTTGAAGGACGACAGTTGTCCGGTGGCGCGTTCGCTCGACATGATCGGCGATCGCTGGTCGCTGCTGATCATCCGCGATGTGTTTGACGGCATGCGCCGTTTTGGCGAATTCCAGAAGAGCCTGGGTGTGGCGCGCAATATCCTGGCCGATCGCCTGCACACGCTTGTCGATGACGGAATACTGGAAGTGGCGCCTGCTTCCGACGGCAGTTCATATCAGGAGTATGTGCTGACTGCCAAAGGCCAGGAGCTGTTCCCGGTGATGGTGGGGTTGCGGCAATGGGGCGAGAGCCACCTGTTTGCAAAAGGCGAAGCGCATTCCAGGCTGGTCGAGAGCAGTAGCGGCAAGGTGATCCAGAAAATGGCGTTGCAATCGCGCGATGGCCGGGTGCTCGGGCCGGCCGATACGATGGTGCAGAAACTCAAGACAGGCCGCGATTAGGCGAGTATCCACCTCATCGCTTCTGCGCTACGTGGTCATCAGCCAACGGAGTCATCTGGGGTCAGGGTGCTAGGTGCGCCGAAAAATTGCGGTCATCAACCATCCGCACGCGGCAGATGCCAGCCGTGCGTTGCCGCCACCACGCGCAAGCTGAAGCAGGCGATGCCGCCGACCAGCGCCGCTGCGCCGGCCGACAAGCCGAAACGGCGCCCCACGACGACCACGAAGGCACCGAAGAACGCTGCGGTGGCGTAGATGTCGACCTGCAGCACGGCTGGCACGCGGGATAACAGGATGTCACGCACGACACCGCCGCCGACGCCGGTGACGGTGCCCATCAGCATTGCAACAAACGGCCGGATGCCGAACTGGGTCGCCTTCTCGACGCCAGCTACAGCAAATAATGCCAGGCCGGCGGCGTCCAGCACCATGATCAGTGTGGGCGGCAACGCTTGAAAAGTGGAGTGGAAAACAAAGGTCAGGATGCCGGCGCAAAACGTCAGCACCGGATAGCGCCAGTCGCGGATCGCGTTCGGCGGCGTGGCGCCGATCAGCAGGTCACGGATCACGCCGCCGCCAAGCGCGGCGATGAATGAAATCACCATCACGCCGAGCAGGTCGAGGTTGCTGCGCATCGCACTGAGCGCACCTTCTATGGCGAACACCAGGGTGCCGGCCAGATCGGCCGCCAGCACCACGGTTTCAGTTTTCAGTTTGATCCTGGTCATCGACGGCATCGCCTGGTTATGTCTGGTGGTGGCACGCTATAACGAAATGAGACAGGCGTCAACGCTAGGTAAACGGGAACGGGGCGCCAGACTCGCCATGCAGCGGTTCCGACGCCCCGTTTGTCTGCGCCTTGAAGGGCGCTGTACTACATCAGTTTTGCAGGCCGCGTGGAATGGCGCTCAGCAATTGACGCGTGTAAGGATGGGTCGGATTGTGGTACAGGTCATCCGAGTTGGCCAGTTCGACCACCTTCCCTTGATGCATCACCATCACCTGGTCGGCCAGGTATTTGACTACTGACAGATCATGCGAAATGAAGATGTAGCTCATGCCGAACTCTTCCTGCAGGTCTTGCAGCAGGTTCAGCACCTGGGCTTGCACAGAGACGTCCAGCGCCGATACCGATTCGTCGCACACCAGCACTTCCGGACGCAAGGTCAGGCAGCGTGCAATCGCAATCCGTTGCCGCTGGCCGCCGGAAAATTCATGCGGATAACGGTGGTAGGCAGCAGTCGGCAGGCCAACCTTTTGCAATAGCTGCATCGCCATTTCGGTGCGTTCATTGTCGTCGCTGCCGATCTGGTGGATGCGCATCGGTTCCAGCAGGATCTGGCCGATTGTGAAGCGCGGGTTGAGCGAGGCGTACGGGTTTTGGAAAATGATCTGGATGCGCCGCTTGTAGGACATGAACTCCTGGTTCGACATGCCGATGATGTCCTTGCCTTCGAACAGCGCCTGGCCAGCTGTGGCCTGGTGCAGGCGCATCAGGGTCAGGCCGACGGTGGTCTTGCCGGAACCGGATTCGCCCACCACGCCGAGCGTCTTGCCGCGCGCCAGTTTGAAAGAGACATCCTTGACCGCTTGGAATTCCTTGCGGCCGAACAAGCCTTCGCGTGAGTAGAAGCTTTTGCCCAGGCCACGCACGTCGAGCAGGATATCTTCCTGGCCGCTGCAGCCGCGGGTGCGTTCGCGCAGATCGAGTTCGGTGCCGTTGTTGCCGTTCATGTAGTCACTGATGACCGGCAGGCGCCATGGACGGGTGTCGAGGGAAGGGCGGCACATCAGCAGGGCCTTGGTGTACGGGTCCTGCGGGTTCTCGAAGATCTGGCGCACAGTGCCTTTCTCGCGCACTTCGCCATGACGCATGACGATCACCTGGTCGGCAATCTCACCGACCAGTGCCAGATCATGGGTGATGAACAGGACCGACATCTTGTGACGCTTGCGCAGCGCTTCAATCAAATCGATGATCTGTTTCTGGATCGTGACGTCGAGCGCGGTGGTTGGCTCGTCGGCGATCAGCAATTTCGGTTCGCAGGCAATCGCCATGGCGATCATCACACGCTGCTGCTGGCCGCCCGACATCTGGCTCGGATAGGCATCTACTTTGGTCGCCGGCGAAGGAATGCCAACTTCTTCCAGCAGTTCGATGGAGCGCTTGCGGGCCTGCTTGGCGTCCATGCCCATATGCAGGCGCAGCACTTCGCCGATCTGGAAGCCGACCGTGAAGACTGGATTGAGCGAGGTCATCGGCTCCTGGAAAATCATCGAGATTTCCTTGCCGCACATGTCGCGCCGTTCATCGATCGACATGGCCAGCAGATTGCGGCCTTCGAATTCGATGACGCTGGTGGCGGCAATGCTGGAATTATCCGGTGGCAGCAGGCCCATCACGGCCAGCGAGCTGACCGATTTGCCGCTGCCCGATTCGCCGACCAGCGCGACGGTGGTGTCGCGCGGGATGTCAAAGGAAATTCCCTTGACGGTTTCAATCATGGTCTTCTTGTCGGCGCGGAAACTGACGCGCAGGTCGCGTACGCGCAACAGCGGTTGTTCTTCCGCTTGCGGGGTGGTGTTGGTCGAATTCATGTTGTCTCCTATTTCAGCTTCGGATCAAGGGCGTCGCGCAATGCGTCGGTGAACAGCGAGAACGCCGTCACCAGGATTGCCATGGCGATACTGGCTGCGGCCAGTTGCCACCACTTGCCCAGGATCAGTTCGTTTTGTGCTTCGTTGAGCATACTGCCCCAGGAGACGACGCCGACCGGCACGCCGAAACCGAGGAAGCTCAAGATCACTTCCGACTTGATGAAACCGACTACTGAAATCGACAACTGCACCAGCGATACGTGGCTGACGTTCGGGAAGATATGGCCGAACATCTTGCTCCAGTGGCTGGCGCCGATGGCGTCCGCCGCCATTACGTATTCACGCGTCTTGTGCTTCATGTACTCGGCGCGGATCAGGCGATAGGTGCCGGTCCAGCCGGTCAGGCCGAGGATCAGTACGATCGCCGTCACGCCCTTTTGCTGCAACACCGCCGCCACTGCCAGGATCAACAACAGGTAGGGGATGGAAGTGAAGATGCTGTAGAACCAGTTGAAGGCATCGTCAATCCAGCCGCCGAAGTAGCCCGAGATGGCGCCGAAAATTGTGCCCAGAACCACGGCCAGCAACGCCGACACCAGGCCGACGATGATCGAGGTTTCAGCGCCCTTGATGGTTTTCTTGATGATGTCGTGACCCCACTTGTCGGCGCCGAATGGCAGCGTCGGTTTGCGGATCAGCGTGGCGCTGGCGCCTTTCTTGGCCAGGTCGGCGCGGATTTCCGTCATCTCGTCCGCGAGCGGATCGGCGATGCCGTAGTCGTTGGCAACTACCGGTGGTGGTGGTGCGGCAGTGGTGCTCTTGCGCAAATCGCGCAGGATGTCGCGCAACGGATCGACCGGGTTTTCCGGCGGCGGTGCTTCCTTGATCGTATCGTTGCTGCTGAAGCCGCGTTCGGCGTCGGTCTGGGCGCCGATGAAGGTCGGCGGCGCGTAGTTGACGCCGACTTCCTTGGCCCAGTCCTTGGCCAGCAAGCCGCTGGCCGACAGCACCAGCATGATCAGGTACAGGCCGACCACGGCCATGGCCGCCATCGCGACGCGGTCGGCGCGCAGACGGCGCCAGGCCAATGCCCACAGGCCTGGCGAGTGGGTGCCGCCGGAGGCGGCGTTGATTGCTACGGTACTAACTGCCGGCGCTGCTTGGACAGGGGCCGAGTTTACATTCTGAGTCATGGCGGCTCCCTACTTCAGCTGAACACGTGGGTCGACGGCCTGGTACAACAGGTCGGTCAACAGGTTGAATATCATGGTGGCGGCGGCGACATAGATGGTGATCGCCTTGATCACCGGGAAGTCGCTGCGCTCCACCGCAAGAATCACTTCGCGGCCGATGCCCGGGATCGAGAAGAAGCGCTCGATCAGGAAGGCGCCGATCAGCAGCGCCGGCAGGTTCGACATGACGTTGGTGATGATTGGGATGGCGGCGTTGCGCAATACGTGCACCCACAGGATGCGGCGCTCTTTGACACCCTTGGCGCGTGCGGTGCGGACGTAATCCTGGTTGACTTCATCCAGCACGAAAGTACGGTACAGGCGCAGGCTTGGCGCGATACTCACCGCCAGCATGATCAGGATCGGCAGGGCGGAATAGTGGAACAGGTTTTCAGCGAAGCTGTTGCCCCAGCCTTGCACCGGGAACATGCCGAGCTTGTAGGCGAACCAGTATTGGAACAGGATGATGTAGACCAGGATACTGATCGACATGCCGACGGTGCAAGCCACCATCACCATGCGGTCGGTCATCGAGCCGCGCACGAATGCGACGGCCAATGCCAATGCCACGGCGATCAGGGTTTCCAGGATGGTCAGCGGAATCAGCACGGTCATGGATGGCCCGAGGCGGGTCATGATGACGTTAGCCACCGATTCGCCGGTGCTCCAGCTGTTGCCGAAGTTGAAGGTGACGATCTGCTTGATGAAGATCCACAGCTGGATGTAGTACGGCTGGTCGATCCCCAATTGAGTGCGGATGTTGGCGATCTGTTGCGGGTTCGACATCTTCCCGGCCAGGATGTACGCCGGGTCGCCGCCGACCCAGTTGAACAGGAAAAACACCAGTACGATGACGCCGAGCATGGTCGGCAGCATTTGCCATAGTCGGCGCAGGATATAAGCGGTCATGATAATTCTCTCATTCCAGGTTAATGCAGGCGTTGGCCTGAGATTTCGGCAAAGAATGCCTTGTTGTTAGGCTCGCGGCCGAGGAAGGTGCTGACCATCTCGCCGGCCGGCTTTTCACCGCCGCGCGAGAGGATGTCCTGACGATACAGATGGCCGACTTCCGGATTCATCAATTTGCCGTTATAACGCGACAGCATGTCCAGCGCCAGCACTTCCGACCACATGTAGCCGTAGTAGCCTGCTGCATAGCCGCCCATCAGGTGGCCGAACTGGCCGGG
This sequence comes from Collimonas sp. NPDC087041, assembly GCF_044745265.1. Taxonomy (NCBI): domain Bacteria; kingdom Pseudomonadati; phylum Pseudomonadota; class Betaproteobacteria; order Burkholderiales; family Oxalobacteraceae; genus Collimonas; species Collimonas sp. NPDC087041. The sequence continues at coordinate 265,721 of NZ_JBIUZX010000003.1, read as the reverse complement.
GAATTCAGTGCCCGGTACATAACCCAAAGGAGTTGCGCCTTCCATTTGCTGCCAGACGGCCAGCGGTTGCTCCTGGTCGGCCTTGTCGTTGTGGATGGTCATGTCGTAGCTCGCGTACAGCAACTGGCGCGCATAGCGAATGCCGCGGCCGTAGTTGTGGGCAGCGGTCAAGCGTGCCAGCAGCTCATCGTCGATGGTCGGGCAGGTAGTCTTGCAGAAGCCGGCCAGCAATGTCAGCGACTCTTTGCGGCGCGCCCATTCTTCATACATCTGCGAAGGCGCTTCGACGAAGTCGAGTTCGACATTGGTGCCGGCCTGGCTGACATACTTGGTGTGCGACAGCACGCCATGCAGTACGTGGCCGAATTCATGCACCAGCGTTTCCAGCTCATCGCTGTTCAGGCCGCTGCGGTCGAGGTTGGTGACCAGCGTCGAAATCGGTGTGCGGTGAGCCAGCGTGCTGACGCCGCGGGTGCCCCAGGCGGCGGCATGGCCGTACTTGCCTTCGCGCGGATACAGGTCGAGATAAATGCCGGCGATGCGTTGCTTGCTCTTGCTATCGATGACGTCGTAGTACTGGACTTCCGGATCCCAGACCGGTACGTCGACGCGCTTGAATTCAACACCGTACAGGGTGCCGGAAATATGCAGCACCCAAGGTACTGCGGCGTCGGTAGGGAAGTACTTGCGCAGCGCTTCCTGGTCGACGTTGTAGCGTGCCTGCTTGATCTTCTGTTGCCAGTATTCGGCATCCCAGCGTTCCAGCTTGGTATCGGCCAGCGGCGTCTTCAAGGTTTCCGACTTGAACACGCGCAGTTCTTCGATTTCCTTCAGTTCCAACTGGGTCACTGCGGTCTGCACTTCCTTGAGGAAGGTATCGACGGTTTGCGGATTCTTCACCATGCGACGTTGCGTTACCAGATCGGCGTAGCTCGGCAAACCGAACAGACCGGCCATTTCATGGCGCAGGTTCATTGCTTCCTTCAACACTTCCAGGTTCTTTGGCGTGCCGTGGTTGGTGAAGGCGATCATGTAGCGGCGGCGGGCGTCGCTGTTGTCGGCCGATTCCATGAACGGCTTGTATTCCGGATAGTCGAAGCCGAGCAGGTAATTGCCCTTGTCGTCGCGCTTGGCGCGCGCCATGTAGGCGGCAGGCATGCCCTGCAGTTCGGCAGGCGTGAAGGTCAGTTTCTGGTTGTTGTCGCGGATGTTGCGCGCGAATTCCTGGCTAAGTTCGCCCAGGCGGTCGAGGATTTCTTTCATCCGTGCGCGCTTCTCAGGCGGCAGCGAGACGCCAGTGTCGTCAAAGCTGTACAGGATGTCCTGGCGCAGTTTCTTTTCGATTGGATCGGTCGGCTGGATCGCCTTGAAGCGGGCGTACAGCTTTTCGCTTTGCAGCAGGTCGGTGGCGAACTTGTTGGTTTCGATCAGGCAGGCTTCAGTGGTGCTGCGTACCTTGGCGTCGGGCGAGACGTTGTTGAGGATGTCGACCGGGCCTTGCAGGTCTTCCAGCTTGATTTGCAGGTCGTTCCAGTCGGCCAGGACTTTCTTGCTGTCGCCGGCATGCGCTGCAGGCAATTTCTCCAGGACCGATACGCGCTTGCGCAACGCGCCCAGCGTGCTGTCGCATAGCGCCGGGATCTGTTCTGCTTTGAGCAGGGGAATCAGCGGGCGCTGCTTATCTTGGGCAACTGCCGGTTGCAGCATCAGCGTGAGTAACGCTGTCGTGACCGGCAAGAAAAATGATGATGGTTTCATGCATTTCCTCAATTAGGGACTTGGTGAAAATAAATAATTGTTGATGGGTTAAACACCGGCGGCAAGCGTTGTGCCTGCCGCCGGCGCGGTGTCTTTATTTGCGTTTTTCGATATCGAAGTACATCCATTCGGTAGGCATGACCGGATGCTTCTTGTAGCCGATCACGCGTGGCTGGGCGATCATGTTGCGATAGCGGGCGTAGCCGATGCGGATAGGCGCATAGACTTCCAGCAGGCGCGTCATCTTGTGGTACAGCAGATCGCGTTCCGGGCCTGGCGGCAGCTTTTGCGAAGCGGCGTACAGTTTGTCGTATTCAGGCATCTTGAAGCAGCCATTGTTGTTCTGGCCGACGTTCGGGCCGTAGAACAGCTGCATGAAATTGTCGCCGTCAGGATAGTCGGCAATCCAAGGTGCGGTGCGGGTTTGCAGCTGGCATTCCTTTTCGGCCTTGAGCAGGTCGGGGAAGGTTTTCAGGTCGCCGACCATGCGGATGTGGATGCTGTCGTAAGTCTTCTTCCACATTTCCGATTGCTGCTGGCCGTTCGAGTCGGCGCGTGCCGAATAGCGGACCGTCAGCGGCTGGCCGTTGGGCTGGGTGCGGTAGCCGTCGGCGCCGATCTTGTAGCCGAACTTGTCGAGCAGGGCGTTGGCGACTTCCGGTTCGTACTGGATGCTGCTCTTGTAGTTGGCATCGTAACCGACTACGCCTGGTGGAATCGGATACTCCAGAGGGATCGCCTCGTCGTTCCAGACCACCTTGATTTCCTCGCGGACGTTGTGCGCCATCGAGATCGCGCGGCGCAGAGCAATTTTTTCCTTGCTGAAGCCACCCAGTACCGGGTCTTGCATGTTCCAATAGAAATAGCTGATTTCAGGATCGACGATACGCGACAGCTGTACGCCTTTCTTGACGAATTCCGGCTTCAGTTTGCCGTCGATCATGACCTGCGGCGCCAGCGGGCCTTGCAGTTCGGTGATGTCGACTTCATCGCCTTCAAACGCCAGCAGGCGCGACTGGTCTTCCACCATCACGCTGATTTCAACGCGGCCGATTTGCGGCATGCGCTTGCCCTTCATCTTGGCGACGATGGCGTCGTCACCCGGTTCGCTGGCCTTGAAGTCCCAGATGTAGCCGCGATAGTCGGGATTGGCGGTGAGCACCATGCGCGAGCCGCGCACCCACTGGCTGAGGATATAGGGGCCGGTGCCGACCGGATGGCCCATGACGGTGCCCTGGGCGTCGCGATACTTCTCGATCACTTCACGCGCCACGGCGCTGGTTGGCTGGTGGGCCAGGATCATGCCGAGGTTGAAATCGGGCTGTTTCAGGTGGATGCGCAGGGTGTAGCGGTCCAGCAGTTCAAAGCCGGGGACGTTGGCGTCGTAGTCGAAATGGCCGGTCTTCTTGGCTTGCGCGGCGACTTCGTCGAGGCCAACGACTTTACCTTCCAGCAGCCAGGTTTGCGGCGAAGCCAGTTGCGGATCGAACAGCCGCTTGTACGAATACACGAAGTCGGCCATCGTCAGTTCGCGCTTCTTGCCGTTGAACACCGGATCGTCGGCAAAGTAGATGCCTTTTTTCAGGTGGATCGTGTAAGTCATGCCGTCGGCGCTGACTTCCGGCAGCGATTCCGCAGCCGAAGGCATCAGCTTGGCCGGGCGCGCCAGGTAATCGTAGGCATACAGCGTTTCGAATACTGACTGATTGACCAGCTGCGAATACAGGTCGCGCGTCACGGCCGGATCGAAACCGGTTTCCGGCGCTACGAACACAAAGCGCAATACCTTATCGGGATCGGCTGGCGATGTTGGCGCAGCCGCCACCGATGCTTGCATCGGCAGGGCGCACGCTAAACAGGCAACCAATATCCCGCGTAACCAAAGCGAGTTCATACCATTTCTCTCCTTCTAAGATCTCTATAGCTAAATTTGACCTGCGGCACACTGACAGCGGCGTGCCGGACCAGGGGGCGAATTACCGTATATGCGGTGGGTTAGTGTTTTTCGACGTCGACGTACTGCCAGTCCGAATGCAGGATCGGGTGCTTCTTGAAGCCCTTGACCCATGGCCGCACCAGCCAGCTGCGGATACGGCCGGTATTCAACACCCATGCCGTGTCCGCTTCCATTTGCCGATTCATTTCCAGATAGATCTTGTTGCGCTCTTCGCCCAGTGGCAGCGACATGGCCTTGACGTACAGCGCATCAAAGGCTGGCGACTGGTAGCAGCCATGATTGCCGCGGCCGGCGTTCGGCCCGTACAGCAACTGCATGAAATTCTCGGCTTCCGGATAGTCGGCGCTCCAGGCGGCGCCCCACATCATCAGTTCGCAGGAGGTGGCGGCTTTCAGGTTGTCGGCAAAGTTGCTGACCACGAACTGGGTGCGGATGCCGATCAGGTCCAGCCCGCGTTTCCAGAGTTCTGAAATTTCAGTGTTGATGCCGCCCTGGTTGCTGGTGTATTTGAGCAGCAGCGGTTTGCCATCAGGCATAGTGCGATAGCCGTCGGCGCCGCGCTTGTAACCGAAGTGGTCGAGCAGCTTGTTGGCCAGCGCCGGGTTGTAATCGATGCTGCTGCGATATTTCGGATCGTAGCCGCCGACTCCCGGTGCGATGATCGATTCGAGCTTGACTGCCTGGCCGTTGCGCAGCAGCGTCGCTTCTTCCTTGTTGTTATAGACCATCGCAATCGCGCGCCGCAGGGCAATCTTGTCGTTGGTGTAGCCGCCGATGACCGGGTCCTTCATGTTGAGGACGGTGTAGGTGATGCCGGCATCGACAATCCGTTGCAGCTGGATGCCTTGTTCAGCATATTCCGGTTTGAGCTTGTCGCCATCCAGCACGCTCAGCGCGGCCAGTTCAGGCATCTTGTCGAAATCGATCTGCTTGCCCTGGAATGCCAGCCAGCGCGACTGGTTTTCCTCGATGATGCTGATCTCGACGCGGCCGACCTGCGGCATTCTCTTGCCCTGCATGTCCTTGATGATTTGCTTGTCGATGGCATCGCCGGACGATTTGAAATCCCAGGTGAAGCCGCGGTACTCGGGATTGGCGACCAGGATGATTTTGCTGCGCGGGACGTATTTCTCCAGCATGTAAGGGCCGGTGCCGACCGGATGCTGGGCGCTTTGCTGGCCGTAGGCATCGACCACCTCATGTGCCATGGCGCCAAATGCGGAGTACGCGACCACGTTCAGGAAATTGTAGTCCTTGGCGTTCAGGACCACTTTCAAGGTGTAGCGGTCTGGCGCTTGTAGGCCGGCGATAGGTGTCTGATAGTCGAAATGACCGGTTTTTTGCGCCTGGGCAGCCAATTCGTCCAGCCCGACAATTTTGCCGTTCAAGAAATTCGCCGAAGGGGAACGGTTTTTCGGGTCAAGTACGCGCTTGAGCGTGTAAATGTAGTCTTCTGCGGTCAATTCTCGGCGTACGCCCTTGAAAGCCGGGTCGGGTGCGAAATAGATGCCCTTTTTGATGTGGAAGGTGTAGGTCTTGCCATCCTCACTGATTTCCGGCATCGCCTCGGCGGTTTCGGGGACTAATTTGGCCGGGCGCGCCAGATAATCATAGGTCAGCAGGGTTTCAAAGATGACTTCGCTAACCCAGCCGGAATAGAAATTCTGGGTTTTTACCATGTCGAAACCATCGTCGGCGGCCTCGAAGGCGGTGCGGATCACTTTCGACGGATCGGCCGGATTGGTGTTCGCATAGGCTCCGGTGCTGCCTGCCAATGCGGCAATTGCCAGCACTGGCGCTATCAATATTTTCTTGAATTTGACTGAATTCGACGTTTTACGGTGCATTTTCTATATGCCTTTTGAGCAAGTGGTTATTTTTCTATTTTATGGCTAAGATCGTTGATCTAGGTCGCAAAATAGTGTCATCTCCAATGACATCGCATTTATCTACCGGTAGGCGGACGCCTGCGCAATCTGTTTTATCTTAATTTTTCTGCTTGTTTTTGCGTATCAAAGCCGAGCAGTTGCGCCGGCCGTGCCTGAGTAAAACCTGTGCATGTCGTTTGTCTCCTGTGTTGTAGTTAGTGGCTGTGCCTTTAATGGCCGCGCGATCCAGGTCAAGGCAGGCATAGTACAGAATCCTCGCCAAAAAGATAGATAAGCGCTTAGTGTTTTTCGATATCCAGGTACTGCCAGTCGGACCCCAGTATAGGGTGATGCTTAAAACCCTTGATCCACGGCCGGATCATCCAGTTGCGCAGGCGCGACACCGACAGCACCCACGCCGTGTCGGCTTCCATCTGGCGCGTCATCTCTATATAGAGCTGGTTGCGCTCGGGGCCGGGCGGCAGCGCCTTGGCCTTGACATAGAGTGCATCATAGGCCGGCGAGCTGTAGCAACCGTTGTTGCCTTGGCCGACATTGGGGCCGTACAGCAGTTGCATGAAATTGTCGCCTTCAGGGTAGTCGGCAATCCAGGAGCCATTCCACATCATCAGCTTGCATTCGGTTGCGGCTTTCAGGTTATCGGCGAAATTACTGACCTTGAAGTCGGCCCGAATGCCGATCTGGTCCAGTCCGCGCTTCCAGATTTCAGAGAACACGACGTTGATCGCATTCGCCTCGGTGGCTATCTTGAGCGTCAGCGGGCTGCCGTCCGGCAGGGTGCGGTAACCGTCGGCGCCACGCTTGTAGCCAAAGTGATCAAGCAATTTGTTGGCCAGCACCGGATCGTAGGCGATGCTGCTGCGGTAATTCGGGTCGTGGCCGACCACGCCTTCGGGAATCGGCATTTCCGCCTTGACCGCCAGGCCCATGCGGACTTGGGTAATTTCGTCCTGCACGTTATACGACATGGCGATGGCGCGGCGCAGTGCATTCTTGGCAAGACTGGTGCCGCCGATCAGGGGATCCTTGAAGTTCAGGAAGGTGTACACCACGCCCGGTTCGGTCACGGTATAGAGTTTGATGCCTTCGTCGACGAAGGAGGGCTTCAGCTTTTTTCCATCCAGGACGGTCGGTGCGGCGACCTGCGGCAGGTAGTCAAAATCGAGTTGCTTGCCTTGGAATGCCAGCCAGCGCGATTGCTCTTCCTCGATGATGCTGATTTCGACGCGCCCGATTTGCGGCATCCGCTTGCCTTTCATGTCGTGCACCAACTGCTCGTCCCAGGCGCTGCCGTCTGACTTGAAATCCCATGTATAACCGCGGTATTCCGGATTGGCGACCAGCACGATCTTGCTGCGCGGGACATATTCCTGCAGCATGTAAGGACCGGTGCCAACCGGATGCTGGCCGCTCTGGTCGCCGTAAGCTTCAATGACTTCGTGGGCCTGTGCACCCATGGAAACGAAAGCCATGATGTACATGAAGTTGTAGTCTGGCGCATTCAGGCCGATTTTCAGGGTGTAGCGATCTGGCGTTTGCAAGCCTGCCACGGGTGCATCGTAATCAAAGCGGCCGCTTTTCTTGGCTTTGGCCACCAATTCGTCCATTCCGGCGATTTTGCCGTCCAGGACGTTAGCAGACGGCGAACGGTTCTTTGGATCGAGGAAACGCTTGAGTGTGTACGCATAGTCCTGCGCGGTCAGCTCACGCCGAACGCCCTTGAACGCCGGATCGGGAGCAAAGTAAATCCCTTTCTTGATATGGAAGACGTAGGTCTTGCCATTATCGAGAACCTCGGGCATCGCCTCTGCCGTTCCTGGCACCAGCTTGGATGGGCGGGCAAGATAGTCATACGTTAACAAACGTTCAAAAACGGCTTCCGCTACATAGCTGGAAAAGGCGTTGTAAGTACGCACCATATCGAAGCCATCGTCTGCCGACTCAAAAGCAACACGCACCATTTTGGACGGATCAGCTGGATTTGTTCCCGCATGGATAGGAAATGCTGCAGTTGCAATAGCCCCAAATAGCAATATTGGTGCAGTGCAGGATCGTATCTTTCGCTTTAAGTTCCACATTATTCGATATCTATTTTCTTGCCTTACGGCAGTGAATTGCTTTCTATTTTTTAGAAAAATGGCTTAACTACGCCGTATAACCGGGGTATGTATTTTTGCTATACCCGTATGTGTATTTGTTATTTGGCGTATATAAGCAACAGTATGACCGGCGTTGCTGAAAATAAATGCTGTTTTTATTTTTTTTAGGATACACTAATTTAGCTGCATTACTACATGTGGCATGTTTTTTGCTTGTATGTGTGAGCGGAAATGTTTCTGGAAAACAATCACAAATTGGTCCCAGAAAGATGATCGTTAAGCATTGTTTTACACGCGAAAGAAAATCTGCTTTTTGGTCGTTGCTGTGAAAAGATTTTTGACGCATCGCTCAGAAGGCGATTAACAAATATTGTTGTTTTATTACAAAACTTAAATTTCAACTCTAACTTTTACCCATAGGGAGTTTGGTTATGATGAAGGAACGGGGATTGCCACGTTCGCTGCGACTGATGTTTTCAGGCGGCGTAGCTGTTGGGCTAGGTCTGTTGGCCCATTCAGTTCAGGCGCAGGAGACGAAGACGGACGATGCTCCACAGCAGTTACAACGAGTCGAAATTACTGGCTCATCCATTAAGCGTATTGCGGCAGAAGGCACTTCGCCAATCACGACCATCAAGGCGGATGACTTCGTCAAGCTGGGCGCGACAACAGCCGCTGAAGTGTTGGCCAGTGTTTCGGGCAACCAATCGCAATTCACTACAGCATCCAACGTTGGTGCCGGCAAGACAGTTGGCGCAGCCGCCGACTTGCGCAGCCTTGGCCCAAACAAGACGCTGGTGCTGCTGAACGGCCGTCGTCTGGCCAACAGCGCGTTTGATGGCTCTGCTGTCGACTTGAACGTCATCCCAATCGCTGCGCTGGACCGCGTTGAAGTCCTGCGCGACGGTGCTTCCGCTATCTACGGTACCGACGCGATCGGTGGCGTAATCAACTTCATCACCAAACGTTCCTACACTGGTCTGAACCTGAGCGCAGAAGGCATTGCGCCGGAACAAGCCGGTGGCGCTGAAAAGCGTTTCAATCTGTCGGGCGGTAAGGGCGATCTGGACAAAGATGGCTACAACTTCTTCGGCGTGATCGACTATCACAACCAAAACGGTGTGAAAGCCAGCGACCGCAGCGTCTCCAGGCTGGGTGGGCAAAACCCAGGTGTCGGCCTGAACGCCAGCAGCGGTAACTCCTATCCTGCGAACTACTACGACATCAACAACGGCAACCAAGGCAATCCATATGCCTCAGCCGGTTGCCCTGGCCAATTCACTTTCGTCAAGGGCTCGATCTGCCGCTATAACAGCCAGGCAAACATCGGTATCGTTCCGAAGACCGAAGAAATCGCTCTGCTGGGTAAAGGCACGTTCAAGCTGGACGCCGACAACACGGCATCGATTGAATACCTGCACTCGCAAAGTAAGGTTAAAACCTATGTTGCAGGCGACGTGTTTGCCGGTGACGGCAGCGGCACCAGCAGCGACTACGTCATCAACAGCAACAGCCCGTACTACCCAGGCAACGGCATCACCCCAGGCACAGCCAGCGGTGGTCCATTGTCCCTCAACTGGCGCTCGCAAGATGCCGGCCAACGTGTGACTGAATCGAAGAACAGCACTGATCGTCTGTTGCTGAGCCTCGAAGGCACCAAGTTCGGCTGGGATTACAAGACCGGCGTGTCGTATTCGGTCAGTAAGGCTGAAGACAATCTGGAAGGCGGCTATCTGAACAATGATATGGTCAAAGCCGGCTTGTTGAACGGCATCATCAATCCGTTTGGCCCACAAAGTGCAGCAGGCGCAGCTTACCTGCAAAGTGCCCAGCTCTACGGTACATACGAAGATGCACGTACTCAAACGACATCGATCGACTTTACTGCTAGCCGTGAACTGTTCAATCTGCCTGCAGGTCCTGTCGGATTTGCGGTTGGTGGCGAATTCCGCAAGGAAAAAGCGAACTTCAACGTTGACCACGCACTGGCCGACCTGGACGCAAGTACCGGTTCGCAAGATGCACAATCCTCGTCCGGTAGCCGTAACGTCAAGGCCTTGTTCACTGAGTTGAGCATTCCTGTCGTGAAATCGCTGGATCTGAGCTTGGCTGCTCGTTACGATAACTACAGCGACGTCGGTGGCACATTGAATCCTAAGGTTGGTATCCGCTTCCAGCCAGCCAAGGAAATCATGTTCCGCAGCACGTACAGCACAGGTTTCCGTGCACCGAGCCTGTATGAGTTGAACGATCCAACATCGAAGACTTATACCAACAGCGCTTACAACGATCCAGTCCTGTGCCCAGGCGGTAACGTTGCAGCAGGCGGTATTGCAGCTCGCGATTGCGGCCAGCAATTCTTCAAACTGCAAGGTGGTAATCCAAACCTGCAACCTGAAAAATCGAACTCCTTCACGCTGGGTATGGTGATCGAGCCGATTCCAACGGTGACAGCTTCGGTCGACTACTTCAACATCAAGATCAAGAACCAGATCTCGACAATTTCCGAAGGCGACATTTTCAACGACCCAACCAAGTACGCAGCTGACTATGTGCGTAACGCCGACGGTTCGCTGAACTACATCCTGAACACCAACGTCAATCTGGGTAACGTTCATACCCAAGGTTTCGACCTGGGATTCAACTGGCGCTTGCCTAAGACTGCATGGGGTAACTTCGGTTTGTCCCTGGACGGTACTTATGTCACCCAGTATGACTATCAGTCGGAAGCTGGCGGTGCTTACCTGAACAACCTGGCTGTATATGGTGGTGGTGTGGGTACAGCTGGTGGTGTGGTTTTCCGCTGGAGGCATACAGCAGGCATCAACTGGAACAAGGGTCCATGGGCTGTCTCGCTGCAACAAATCTACACAACAGGCTATCGTGATCAAAACGGTGTCAACGTTGTCGATGCGTATGCGAACCATCAAGTCAGTTCCTATACACGTTACAACATGTCTGGTACCTACACTGGCTTCAAGAACATCACTTTGACTGCTGGTATCAAGAACCTGTTCAATACCAACCCACCGGCTTCTAACGTTACTGATAACTTCCAGTATGGTTACGATGCCCGTTACGGCGATGTCATTGGTCGTGCGTTCTTCGTCCGCGCCAACTATCAATTCTTCTAATAGCGGGATTTGATTGGCTTAAGCACTTTCGTAAGTGGACCACCTGGGAAGTTTTCCAGGTGGTTTTAGCTTTTCGGAATGCATAAGCTAAGTACAATGTTTCTGCTGTTTGTTAAAGCATTGATGTAGTATTTACGAACTACGACAATTGGGTGATGGCAAACCGAAAATTCTTTTATTTAAATATCAATAAAAGGTTTTGGAACCATCATCCGCCTGACAGTTACTCGGCAAAGCAGTTGCTGTTTGATTGGTACGGTTTTTGCGTAGTCGTAGGTCGGCAAGTAGTTCACTCATCAGATTGCAAGTAGTTTTAGCAATTGAATAATGTAGTATCGGAGGAAAGAGGCATGGATTTCACGCAGGATGGGAGGAACCCTTCCAAGAATGTAGTTGGCATCAGCGTGGTTGTTCTTTTGCATGTGGCTCTTGTTTACGCACTTGTTACAGGGCTAGCTCGTAAAGTTGTCGAAGTGATTCAGCAACCGGTCGAAACCAAGATCATTGAAGAGATCAAGCCACCGCCGCCGCCACCACCACCACCGAAACAGGTGATACCGCCGCCGCCAAAATCGGTTGCGCCACCACCACCGTTCGTACCTCCACCAGAGGTAAAAGTAACACCACCACCGCAAGACAACGTTATTGCAGCTGTAACCAATGTCAAACCACCGACCAACGAATTGCCTACCTCGGTAGCGCAACCTTCGACGAACGGCGAAGCCGGGCCATCGCACACCAGCGCAAAAATTGCTGGCAATTGCGAGAAGCCAGAGTATCCAAGAACTTCTTTGCGTAATGAAGAAGAGGGTACTGTGAACGTCAAGCTGACTATCGGTGTAGACGGTAATGTGGTTGATGCTGTAGTTGAGAAGGGCAGTGGTTTCAAAGACCTGGACAGAGCCACACTAAAAGCGTGGAGCCTGTGTCATTTCACCCCTGCCATGGCCGATGGTAAACCTGTGCAATCTTCTACAAGAATGCAGTATGTTTGGAAGCTGGAATAAACAGAGCGTAGAACAACTACCTTGTACGTTATCTCAGCAATCTAATTTATCAAATTTGGAGTATTAGTATGTCTATCACTCGTAATCGCTTATCCGCCCTGGCTGCCGCCCTGATGATCTCCGCCGTGACGATCTCGCCGCTGGCTGCAATCGCCCAAACACCTGCGGCAGCATCTGCTGCCGCTACTGCGTCCGCACCGGCCACCGCCGACGCGCCTAAAGCTGCTGATGCAGCTGCAGCGTCGCTGGCCGACACGCCAATCCCACCACCGCCACCAGCTGATCACGAAACAGTCAGCAATCCATACGGCCTGGACGCCCTGTGGAAAGGCGGCGACTTCGTTGCCCGCGGCACCCTGATCATCCTGGTCCTGATGTCGATGGGTAGCTGGTACATCATCATCACCAAGCTCATCGAGCAAGTGAAACTGATGGGCCAAGCTAAAAACGCCAAGCAAACATTCTGGAAAGCTGCAACGGTTGAAGCTGGTATCGCCGGCCTGAAACCAAACAGCGCTTACCGCTTTATCGCTCAAAATGGTGCGACCTCGACTGAGCACCACGATGGCGCATTGCTGGAACAAATCGACCTGAACACCTGGGTGACCATGTCGATCCAGCGTTCGGTAGAGAAAGTGCAAAGCCGCCTGCAAGACGGTCTGGCATTCCTGGCAACTGTTGGTTCGACAGCACCGTTCGTCGGTCTGTTCGGTACGGTCTGGGGTATTTACCACGCGCTGACAGCAATCGGTATCGCCGGCCAAGCGTCGATCGATAAGGTTGCAGGCCCAGTGGGTGAAGCGCTGATCATGACTGCAATCGGTCTGGCAGTGGCTGTTCCTGCGGTTCTGGGTTACAACTGGCTGGTTCGTCGCAACAAGAGCGCCATGGAAGAGATCCGTTCGTTCAGCGCCGACCTGCACTCGGTCCTGCTGAGCGGCGTGATGTCGTCGAGCCAGGCTGGTCAAGTGGCTAACATCAAGAAGAAGGTTGGCTAATCATGGGGATGTCACTCGGTTCATCCGATGGGGATGAAGACGAAGTGATCGGCACGATCAACACGACGCCGCTGGTGGACGTCATGTTGGTGTTGCTGATCATCTTCCTGATCACGATTCCGGTGGTGACGCATACGATTCCAGTGAAGTTGCCGAACGAGTTCGACGAACCTTACAAGACCAAGCCAGAGAACATCAACCTGGCGGTGAATAAGCAAGGGGACATGTTCTGGAACGAGCAACTGGTGCCGAATACGACGACTTTGTTGGCGAAGCTGAAGGAAGTGGCGGTCATCGTGCCACAACCGGAGCTGCATATCCGCGGCGACCAACAGACCAAGTATGAATATATCGGCAAGGTGATCCTGACTGCGCAGCGGGCAGGGATTGCCAAGATCGGCTTCATTACTGAACCGCCGGCACGCAACTAATCCCTTTATCGGGGCTGTAGGGTGGGCAGGCTGTATTGCCCACGTGTCATTGCACAAGGATGGATGTGTGCAGCAACGCGTGGGGACAAGTGCCCACCCTACAACATGAGGAGTAGTTTATGGGTATGAATGTAGGTTCATCCGGCGGCAACGCCAACGATCCGGAACCGATGATGGAAATGAACATGACGCCGTTGATCGACGTCATGTTGGTGCTGATCATCATGCTGATCATCACGATTCCGATCCAGAATCACGCGATCAAGCTGAACATGCCGACTGGTAATCCGCCACCGCCGTTGGCGTTGCCGGTGGTCGACACGGTGGACATCGATCCGGCTGGAACAGTGATGTGGAACGGTACGCCGATGGCGAATCGTGCCGAGCTGGAAAGCCGTTTGAAGGCCGTGGTTGCGGGCGGAAATATCGATGAAGTGCATCTGCGTCCGAACAAACTGGTGGAGTACAAGTCGGTCGCTGCCGTGATGGCATCGGCGCAGCGCTTGGGCGTCACCAAGATCGGTATCGTCGGTAACGAGCAGTTCATGGAGTAATAGATAGTATTTGTTTCCGCATGAGAAAATAGGCAGGTTTATACCTGCCTATTTTCGTTTTCGATTGAAAGAATAGTTATGTCCAAATTACGATTCGCTCCGATTTTCGTGTTGTTGGCTGCAGTTGGTTTGACCTCCACGCTTCCTGTCCTGGGGCTGGCCCCGGCCGCCTATGCCGCCGATGAGGCAGAGCAGCCGAAGGGTGAGACCGTGCGCGCGGAAGTCGGTTTGCCGTTGCAGGCAGCGCAGGAATTGATCAAGCAGCAGAAGTACAAAGAGGCGTTGGCAAAGATCGCCGAGACCGACGCTGTCCCAAACAAGACACCGTGGGAAACCTTCACCATCGATCACATGCGCGGTGCTGCTGCGGCGCGTGCCGGCGACACCGAACTGGCAGGGAAATCGTTTGAATCAGTGATTGCTTCCGGTCGCCTTTCCCCGGCTGAACAAGTCAAGGTTGTCCAGGCTCTGGGCAATATGTACTACGACGCCAAGAACTATCCAAAGGCGATCGAATGGTTGACGCGCTCGATGAAAGAAGGCGGCGCCGATCCGCAAACCAGGACTTTGCTGATCCAGTCTTATTACCTGAGTAACGATATTCCACGCGCCACCAGCGAGCTGCAGTCAGCCATCGCCGCCGACGAAAGCGCCGGCCGGGCGCCGAGCGAAATCGAGTTGAAGTTGCTGGCCAGTTGCGCACTCAAGAGCAATGACAAGGGCGGATATCAGGTTGCGCTCGAAAAGCTCAATACTTACTATCCGAAGAAGGATTACTGGCTGGACCTGATCGGCCGTGTCCAGAACAAGCCGGGATTTTCCGATCGCCTGGTGCTTGATCTGTATCGTTTGAAGGCCGCTACGGTGCAGTTGCAAACCAGTTCGGAATTCACAGACATGGCGCAGTTGTCGCTGTTGGCTGGTTTCCCGGCGGAAGCCAAGAAAACCTTGGATCAAGGTTACCAATCCGGATTGCTGGGAAGTGGCCCGGATGCCGCCAAACAGAAGCGTTTGCAGGACCAGGCCGGCAAGGCTGCCAGCGACGATCTGAAGTCGATGACGCAAAGTGAAACAGCGGCGGTCAATGCCAAAGAAGGCACCGGACAAGTCAACCTGGGATACGCGTTGGTCACCGCAGGTCAATTCGACAAAGGCTTGCGTCTGATGGAAGATGGCCTGAAAAAGGGCAATCTGAAGCGTAGCGACGACGCCAAGCTGCATCTCGGTATTGCGTATCAGTTGGCTGGGCAAAAAGACAAGGCTATCGAAGCATTCAAGTCGGTCCAGGGTACTGACGGTGCGGCCGACCTGGCACGTTTGTGGATCATGCAGGTGAACCATCCGCTGAATTAAATTTGACGGTTGAGCGGAAAACGTAGAAGCGGAGTCGTTTGCAGTGACATGCAACGGCTCCGTTTTTGCATGAGGGATATTGAGTCGTGGTCAGTCGAAAAAAAGCCCCATCTTTCGATGAGGCACTTTCAGACGGATAACGATCTTTTGCAGATGTCCTCGCTATTTTGCACAGCGTAGGCAACAAACTGAAAAGTGTTAACCCTTCGGCCCTCTAGGGGCGGCAGGTGGGATCATGTCCACGGCTTGATCGGGTGTCAGCGTTTTCATGTTCTGCTTGGTTTGTCGGGTTGGCAGGTTGCTGCCGGTAGCGTAAATATTTTCCTGATTGTTGGCAGAGGCGGGGGTCGGCTCGTCTGCCGGGGTTGCACATGCCGCAAGGACCGGCAGGATAAATGCACAAACAAAAAGTGTTTTCATAGCGTTGTCTTCTTTGTCTCTCAAGGTTGGAAATAACACATTTTTAGTACAGATCGACACGCGATACATTGCGTTACATTGCAGAATTGCACGATAGCATATTTACTTTCACGAAGGCAAGTTAAGCGCCAGACGGATCAATGGCTTGTGCCGCATAATGTTGTGCTTTCTTTACGCGATAACCATAAGTTATCGCGGTTTTTTGGCTTTGCTCAATTGATTTCACCCCAAATCACAACGGACAAAACATGTACATCAAACACGCAATTGCCTTGTCAGCCATCCTCACCAGCAGCGGCGCTTTCGCCCAGCAGTGCCAGCCCGGCGGCCAGCCTCTGGTTTATCCGATCAGCAAGAAAGTAGACCAGGTCGACGATTATCATGGCGTCAAGGTGGCGGATCCCTACCGCTGGCTGGAGGACGCCAACAGTGATGACACCAAGGCGTGGATAGACGCGCAAAACAAGCTGACGCAGGCATTCCTTGAAAAAATCCCGGCACGCGAAGCGATTCGCGAACGGCTCACCAAGCTCTGGAATTACGAACGTTTCAGCGTGCCGTTCAAAGAAGGCGGGCGCTACTTCTACAGCCGTAACGATGGCCTGCAAAACCAGGCGGTGCTTTATACCGTCAAACAGATCAACGATGAACCGCGGCTGCTGCTTGATCCCAATACCTTGGCGGCCGATGGCACGATAGCGTTGGCCGGCATCGCGGTCAGCCCCAACGGCAAGTACCTGGCTTACGGCACCGCGGCTTCCGGTTCCGACTGGAACGAATGGAAGGTACGCGACATCGTCAGCGGCAAGGACACTGCCGATCATTTGCAATGGGTGAAATTCTCCGGCGCCTCTTGGGCGCACGACAGTTCCGGGTTTTTCTACAGCCGCTACGATGCGCCGAAGGAAGCAACCAAGCTGGCCGACGTCAATTATTTCCAGAAACTCTACTTCCATAAAATCGGCACGCCACAAGCCGACGACGTGCTGGTCTACGACCGGCCCGACCAGAAGGAATGGGGTTTCGACGGCCATGTCACCGACGACGGCAAATACCTGATCATCAGCATCTCGCAAGGCACCGAGCAAAAGAACCGGGTCTACTACAAGGACCTCAGCAAGAAGGATGCGCCGGTCTTGCCGCTGCTCGACGATTTTGATGCTTCCTATGCCTTCATCGATAACGACGGTCCGGTGTTCCTGTTCAATTCCAACAAGGATGCGCCAAAGGGCCGCATCATCGCGA
Organism: Collimonas sp. NPDC087041; assembly: GCF_044745265.1. NCBI lineage: Bacteria > Pseudomonadati > Pseudomonadota > Betaproteobacteria > Burkholderiales > Oxalobacteraceae > Collimonas > Collimonas sp. NPDC087041. The sequence goes on along the minus strand of NZ_JBIUZX010000003.1, from coordinate 248,876 downwards.
TCGACACGCGCCACCCAGACGCGGCGAAATGGAAGGTGATCGTCCCTGAGTCGGAACAGACGCTGCAGGGCGCCAATGTAGTCAACCACCAACTGATCGTCGATTACCTGAAAGACGCGCGCAGCCAGGTCAATATCTATGCGCTGGATGGCAAGCTGATTCGTGAAGTAGCCTTGCCCGGTATCGGCTCGGCCGGCGGCTTCGGCGGCAAGCGCAACGACAAGGAAACCTTCTATTCCTTTACCGGCTTCACCACGCCTGCCAGCATTTATCGCTACGACCTGCAAACCGGCAAGAGCAGCCTGTACCGCCAGCCCAAGGTCGATTTCGATCCGAATGCCTTCGAAACGCGCCAGGTGTTCTATAGCAGCAAGGATGGCACCAGGGTGCCGATGTTCATCGTCTCGAAAAAAGGCCTGAAGCTTGACGGCAGCAATCCAACCTACCTGTACGGCTACGGCGGTTTCAACATCTCGCTGACGCCGGCATTCTCGGTGCCCAACCTGGCCTGGATGGAAATGGGCGGCGTCTATGCATTGCCGAACCTGCGCGGCGGCGGTGAGTACGGCAAGGCCTGGCATGAAGCCGGCACCAAGCTCAACAAGCAGAATGTCTTCGATGATTTCATCGCCGCGGCGCAATGGCTGATCGCCAACAAATATACCTCGCCGCAGAAACTGGCGATCGGTGGTGGCAGTAACGGCGGCCTGCTGGTTGGCGCGACAATGGTGCAACGGCCGGAACTGTTTGCCGCAGCGATTCCGCAAGTCGGCGTGATGGACATGCTGCGTTTCCACAAATTCACGATCGGCTGGGGTTGGACTTCCGATTACGGCTCGTCCGACAACGCCGAGGAATTCAAGGCGTTGTACGCTTATTCGCCGCTGCATAACCTGAAGCCCGGCACATGCTATCCAGCGACGCTGGTGACAACCGCCGATCACGATGACCGCGTGGTGCCGGCGCACAGCTTCAAGTTTGTCGCTACCGAACAGGCGGATCAAGCTGGTTCGGCGCCGGTGCTGATTCGCATCGACACCAAGGCCGGCCATGGCGCCGGCAAGCCCACTTCGAAGCAGATCGAAGAAGTGGCAGACCGTTGGGGTTTCCTGACCAAGGTGCTGGGCATGCAGCCTGGACCAGATGGCGCAGCGGCGGCCGGCGAGCCGGCCAAGTCCAACAGCAACTGAAATTGGCAATCTGAGCGGCTGCGAGAACCGGTAGGGTGGGCACTTGTGGCCACGAGAATGCCGGTTAATCGATACGTGAATTCCGCGTGGGCAGAAATCTGCCCACCCTACTGCCTCGAGCTGCCATCGTTTCTGCGTTCACGCGCATGAGCCAAGCCATCGCCAGCAGGCAGGGTGGGCACTTGTGCCCTCGAGAATGCCGGTTAATCGATACGTGAATTCCGCGTGGGCAGAAATCTGCCCACCCTACGGCCTTGAGCCCCCATCGTTTTTTGCGTTCACGCGCATGAGCCAAGCCATCGCCAGCAGGTAGGGGGGGCACACGTGCCCACGAGAATGCCGGTTAATCGATACGTGAATTCCGCGTGGGCAGAAATCTGCCCACCCTACGGCCTTGAGCCTCCATCGTTTCTGGGTTCACGCGCATGAGCCGAGCCATCGCCAGCAGGTAGGGTGGGCACTTGTGCCCACGCGGAATTTCGGCAAAAAAACCTAGAGTAGCTCCCGTATCGCATCTGCAAATTCCCGCGGCGATTCTTGCGGCAGGTTGTGGCCGGAGACCGGAATCACGCGCCGCTGATACGGCCCGCTAAAAAAGCGCTGGTGCTGTTCCGAACCGCCAATCAGGCTGACACCGTCGCCGGCGCCGTCCAGCGCAATGGTCGGTACTGAAATCACCGGTTGTGCCGCCAGCAGGAGTTCGCTGCCGGCGACCGCAGGATCGCCCGGCACCAGGCCGTAGCGATGACGATACGAGTGAATGACGACTTCGACAAAGTCTGGATTGTCGAAAGAGAGAGCAGTGCGGTCATAAGTCGCCTGGTCGAATTGCCAATTCGGCGACCACAGTTTCCACAGCAGCTTGCAGAATTCGCGACGGTTCTGCGCGAGACCGGCACGGCCGCGTTCGCTGTGGAAATAATACTGATACCAGTAGCGCAACTCGTTTTCCGGCGTTTGCGGCTTGCTGGCGGCGGCAATGTTCTGGATGTTGTAACCGTCGACGGACACCAGCCCGCGTACGCGCGCGGGCCACAATGCGGCAACGATGCAGGCAGCGCGCCCGCCCCAGTCGTATCCCGCTAGCACCGCATTTGGGATCGCCAACGCATCCATCAGCGCCAACAAATCGTGCGCCAGCACCGCTTGCTGGCCGGAGCGCGGCGTGGCAAGCGATAGGAAGCGGGTCGGCCCAAAGCCGCGCAAATAGGGCGTGATCACGCGGCAGCCTGCGTCCGTCAGTAACGGTGTCAGATCGTCATAGGCATGGATATCGTATGGGAAGCCATGCAGCAGCAGTACCGGCTTGCCGTCGGCAGCGCCATTTTCTTCATAGGCGACGTTGAGCACACCTGCTTCTATCTGTTTCAACATGGCAGTCCTTTCAAGTGCACTTGGCTACGGCCTGGCGCCGCGCAAGTTGCCAGCCACCTCGCAAGGCAAGGAGGTGAATTTTCATTCTAGTGCAAATAAAAGCCAGGGATTGAGTGCAGTCGTCGCCAGCCAGCAATAATTGCCAGTTAACCTATACTGGTGTTATGGCTTTCCGCTGTAGACCTGCTCCGACGACGTCGCCAGATCGCTGATGGCAGGTCATCCTCGACAAGGAAGGAGGCACAAAATGCCCTGGAATTTCGGTTGGATAGGTTTGGCTTTTGCCATCTTTGTGTTGGTGATTTTGCTGAACATGGCGATCTACATTTTCCGCGAATACGAACGTTGCGTGGTATTCACGCTGGGACGCTTTTCGGGAGTTCGCGGTCCTGGTCTGGTGCTGATCATTCCAGCCATCCAGCAACTGGTACGGGTTGATTTGCGCACCGTGGTGCTGGAGGTGCCGACACAAGATGTGATCTCGCGCGACAACGTCTCCGTGCGGGTCAACGCAGTGGTTTATTTCCGCGTCATCGATCCCAGGAAAGCCATCGTCGAAGTGGCGAATTTCTTCAACGCCACCAGCCAGTTGTCGCAAACCATGCTGCGCTCGGTGCTGGGCAAGCACCAATTGGACGACATGCTGGCCGAGCGCGAGAGGCTGAACCTGGATATCCAGCAGGCGCTCGATGCACAAACCGATTCGTGGGGCATCAAGGTGTCCAATGTCGAGATCAAACAGGTCGACCTCACTGAATCGATGATCCGCGCGATTGCAAGGCAGGCCGAGGCGGAACGCGAACGGCGCGCCAAGGTGATCCATGCGGAAGGCGAGTTGCAGGCATCGGAAAAACTGTATCAGGCGGCCCATGTCCTGGCGCAGGAACCGCAGGCCATCCTGTTGCGCTACCTGGAAACGCTGACCGTGATCGGCGCCGACAAGAATACTACCGTGGTGTTTCCGTTGCCGATGGATTTGCTGTCCAGTTTTTTGGGGAGCAAGAGCAAGACTTAGCGTTCGACCATATAATTACCTGATCGCAATTCCTGGAGCAACGCCGATGTTGCGTTGCCCCAGTCTTGCATTCCAGGCATAGCTAGAATTGCCAAGTCTTTATCCCTTCCCAGGACCTGCATGAATCCCATTACCCTGCAAACGCTCGCCAATTTCCCGCAGCAACTTGAAGCGCACTATGCGGCGATTCCCGCCGATTTCAAACATTGGGCGCCGGCCTCGTGGGATGGCGTACCGAGTGAGCCGTTTACCGCGATAGAGCAAGTCTGCCATGTTCGCGATATCGAGATCGACGGCTATCATTTGCGTTTCCGGCGCACGCTCGACGAACAGCATCCGCTGCTGGTTTCCATCGACAGCGATGTGCTGGCCAGAGAACGCAATTACGCCGCCGCCAATGTCGATGAGGCGTTCGCCGATTTCCGTCAGGCGCGTGCGCAGACGGTCGCACTGATCAGCGAACTGCATGCGGCGCAGTTTGATCGTACTGCGGAGTTTGAAGGCTACGGCCCGCTGACGCTGCGCAGCCTGGTGCATTACCTGTGCAGCCATGACCAGCAGCATTTGGCGGGATTGCAATGGTTGCTCGGCAAGATCGAAGCTGAACCTCAGACTTCAAGTAATAAATAAGGATCGAAGCGTGCATTTTCTTCATTGCCGGCGCGCGCATAGCCGCGCGGATTGCTGACCACGCGCGTTGCGCCGATGCGATAGTCGAAGCTGTCATGGACGTGGCCATGCAACCACAACGATGGTTGCCATTTCAGGATGCTTGTTTCCAGTTCTGATATGAAGCAGGCATTCAATGGCGAACCGGCAAACCTTTCGTGGATGCTGCCTTTGCTTGGCGCATGATGGCTGATCACGACGGTAGGGCCGTCGTGCGCTTGCGCGAATTCCCTGTCCAGCCAGGCGACCGTATCGTCGAACAGCATTTGCGACAGGGCGGGTGTGAAGGTCTCGGGAAAATCCGGCGCTACGCGTATGCGCGAAAAATCCCTGACCAATTCAACCGCCTGCTTGATGCCGCTCTCGCGTTGTTCTTCACTTTCAAAGAATCTGAAATCCGTCCACAACGTGCAACCCAGGAAGCGCACGCCGTCGATCACTACCTTTTGCTGTTGCAGGACTTGTACCTGCGACCCTGTTGCAGCGGTGCGTAGTTCCGACATCGTGCCGTTCAGGTCGCGCCCATAGAACTCATGATTGCCAGGCACATACAGCGTCGGCACCGGGAATTGCCTGGCCCATTCGATTGCTTCCGTCGGGCGCCAGATATCGCCGGCCAGCACCACCACATCCGCGTCGGTCTGCGGCGGCGGCATCGGATGCACCGATAAATGCAAATCTGAGAGCAATGAGATTTTCATGGTGTGGGGAATTGTCGGGTTGGCGTTAAAGCGGGTGGTTCAAGTTGATTATTCTAATCCAGAGCGGCGGTGCTTCATGCTCCGGAACGCGGTGGTTTTCGTCGTACTTAACACCTGCAGCTAACTGGGATCAGAGTGCATGCCACGTCGTTAGATGAAAACCATGAATGCATTCTGTCTTTCTCCAAATCCATCATGCCATGGCGCGCAGCGCCTTCTTCAACGCTTGCTCCAGCGTCAGGCAATGCTTGTGCAGCACCTTGGCGAAGGCATCCACAAGGTTTGACGACGGGCGATGCGTCGGCCTGACGAGGCTCACGGTGAACGGCACCGATTCGGTGAAGCGGCGCAAATACAGGCCGCGTCCGGCTTCGTCCATTGCTGTCAATGGATTGACGATAGCGATGCCCAGGCCTTGTCGCACCATTGCGCAGACCGAGGCGGCGCTCGCTGTCTCAATCGCCATGCGGCGTTCCACTTGCTGTCCTTCGAACACCTGGTCCAGTTGCTGCCGATAGATGTCGAGACTCGCCAGGTTGATGAAATTCTGTCCGGAAAAATCCTTGGGTGCGAGTTTTTGCTTGGCCAGCAGCGGATGCCCATCCGGCAGCACGCACACCATGTCCCCAGAAAACAAAAGGCTTTGCTCGGTGGCTGGTGGCGCGGTGACGGTTTCGGTGATGCCGATGTCGTGGCGTTGCGAGGTCAGCCATTCTTCCAGCAGTGGTGATTCCTGCGGCGTGATGCTCAGGCCCACTGTCGGGAAGTCGTCGAGGAAGCGGCGGCAGGCCAGCGGCAGCAGTGTTTGCGCAAATGTCGGCAGGCAGATGATGGAGAGTTGTCCATGCTCAAACTGGCGGATCGAGCCGGCCATGCTGACGATGCGCTCCAGGCCCAGGTAGGAGCGCCGCACCTCTTCATACAGCAGCAAGGCCGGGGCGGTCGGCAGCAGGCGGCCACGCACCCGGTCGAACAATTTGATCCGCACCAGCGATTCGAAACGGGCCAGCTCGCGGCTGGCGGTCGGTTGCGAGGTGCGTAGCAGTGCGGCAGCGCCGGTGACGCTGCCGGCGGTCATGACGGCGCGAAATACTTCGATATGCCTGAGCGTGATGGACATCTGCAAATCTCCGGGGAAAACAGGATGATATCAAACCATATCGTATATGAATGAAGCTTGAAAGAAATGATATTTTATTGAATACTGTTTTTGGAGGAAGATACTGCCAACTATCTATTTATCCTGGAGAATCACCATGACCCCGGCCCAGCTTGCCACCTTTCCCGATCTCGCCCGCCAGCACGGCACGCCGCTCTGGATCTACGATGCGGAAACCATTGTTGAGCGCATACAGCAGCTGCGTGCTTTCGACGTCATCCGCTTTGCCCAGAAAGCTTGTTCAAATATCCACATTTTGAAGCTCATGCGTGAGCAGGGCGTGCAGGTTGACGCCGTGTCGCTGGGCGAAATCGAACGCGCATTGCTGGCCGGCTACAGCCCGCAGGGCGAACCGGCCGGCTTGGTGTTCACCGCCGATTTGCTGGATCAGGCGACGCTGGCGCGCGTCACGCAACTGGATATCGAAGTCAATGCAGGTTCGATCGACATGCTGGAACAACTCGGCGCCGCCAAGCCAGGCCACCGGGTCTGGCTGCGCATCAACCCGGGTTTCGGCCATGGCCACAGCGCCAAGACCAATACCGGCGGCGAGAACAGCAAGCATGGCATCTGGCATACCGATCTGGAGCGTGCGCTGCAGGTGATCCAGAAGCACGGCCTGAAACTGGTGGGCTTGCACATGCACATCGGCTCCGGCGTCGATTACAGCCATCTGCAGCAGGTATGCGCGGCGATGGTCGATACGGTCAAGCGCCTCAATTGCGATCTCGAAGCGGTATCGGCCGGCGGTGGCCTGTCGATTCCGTACCAGGAGGGTGGGGCGCGGATCGACTGCGATCACTATTTTTCGTTGTGGGATGCGGCGCGCAAGCAGATCGAGGCCCACCTCGGGCATGCGGTCCGCCTTGAAATCGAACCGGGCCGTTTCCTGGTGGCGGAAGCCGGCGCCTTGCTGTCTGAAGTGCGCGCGGTGAAGGACAACGGCAACAATCACTTCGTGCTGGTCGACACCGGTTTCAACGATCTGATGCGCCCAGCCATGTACGGCAGTTATCACCGCATTTCACTGATCTATCAAGGCCAGCCTCCAGCAGATGTCACGCCGCGGCCGACTGTGGTGGCCGGGCCGCTGTGCGAATCGGGCGACGTCTTCACCCAGCTCGAAGGCGGCGTCGTCGAGCCGCGCGAGTTGCCGCCGGCGCGGGTTGGCGACTATCTGGTATTGCACGATACCGGCGCCTACGGCGCGTCGATGTCATCCAACTACAACAGCCGCCCCTTGCTGGCTGAAGTCTTGATCGAGAACGGTACGCATCGCGTAATCCGCCGCCGCCAGACCCTGGCTGAGCTGATCGCGCTGGAAACCTTCGAATAAGACAAGCAAGTTTTTCCTGGGTTGGGGACGGCTCCATGCTGTCCCCGATGATTTCGGCAGGTCTCTGTAAAGGGACCGAAAAGGCCACCAGGCCTTGTCATACTGAGCACCGGAGCTACCGGCTGCTATAAAAATCCCCGCGTTTCCCCTTCAGGCACCACTGGTGCCTATGATTTGTTGTCGTCTGTTGTTGTCTTTTGTTGCTTTTCGGCATCATAACAGGATGGTCACAGAATCTTCATATCCCTGACATATTTGCTCGCGATACTTCGGCCATTCCCAAGAGCGCAATGGCGACATGTACATGCTTGAAAACGAATCTCCCCTGCACCCATTCATCGCCGCAATCCTGCCGCAGTTCGATCCAGCGTCGCGCCTGCGGCGACCACGCTCCAGTCTTCCGTTAAGCCCGCCGGCCAGTTCCGTCAAGTCACATGAAGTCATTCTCCGTCCCAGCGACGTCATCCCTCACAAGGAAACAACAGGACCATCATGATCAAGAAAAACCGCCGTCACTTTCTGCGCGCCGCAGGCGCCACGCTTGCCGCCACCACTTATTCGGCAGCCGCCAATGCAGCTTTCCCGGAAGCCATCCGCAGGGCCTTGGCGATTCCCGCCAACAACCGCACCGGCACCATCCGCGACGTTGAACATGTGGTCATCCTGATGCAGGAAAACCGCTCCTTCGATCATTATTTCGGCACCCTGCACGGCGTGCGCGGCTTTGGCGACCGCTTCCCGATTCCGCTGCTCAACCAGCGCAACGTGATGCAGCAAACCTATACCGACAAGACCACCGGCAAGTCGCGCATCATCCTGCCGTATCACCTTGATAGCAAACTGGGCAACGCGCAGCGCGTCAACGGCACCAACCACTTCTACGATAACGCCCAGGATGCCTGGGACCTGGGCCGCATGAATTCCTGGCCGACCTACAAGCAGACGCAGTCGATGGGTTATTACACCAAGGTCGAGCTGGATTTCCAGTTCGCACTGGCGAATGCCTTCACCGTGTGCGACGCCTACCATTGCTCGTTCCACGGCGGCACCAATCCGAATCGCGTATTCCACTGGACCGGCACCAACGACCCCAAAGGTCTTAACGGCGGCCCGGCCATCGACAACTCGCAAGAGCAGCTGGATAGCTCTACCGCAGCAACCAGCTATCGCTGGAAAACCTATCCGGAACGGCTGCAGCAGGCCGGGGTGAGCTGGAAGGTTTACCAGAACATGCCAGACAATTTCACCGACAATCCGCTGGCCGGCTTCGCCACCTATCGCCAGGCCAACGAGAAGCGCGGCAACGTCGCCAATTCCGGCGCGCCTTACCCGCCATACTTGCCGACTGACGATAGCGCCAATCCGCTGCTCAAGGGCATCGCCAACACCATGCCCGACGGCGGCTTCCTTGGATCGCTGCGCGAAGACATCGGCGCCGGCACGTTGCCGCAGGTGTCCTGGATCGTGGTTCCTGCCACCTATAGCGAACACCCGGGGCCATCCAGCCCGGTGCAGGGCGCCTGGTACACGCAGGAAGTGCTGAACGCGTTGACTGCCAATCCGGACGTGTGGAGCAAGACCGTGCTGTTGATTAACTTCGACGAGAACGACGGCTTCTTCGACCATGTGCCGCCGCCATGCGCGCCAGGCTTCGAAGGCAACGAGCTGGCCGGCTATTCCAGCGTCGATACCGACGGCGAATATTATTTGAGCACGCCGCCCTACAACAAGCATCCGTTCGGCCCCGGCCCGCGCGTGCCGATGTATGTGATTTCGCCTTGGAGCCGCGGCGGCTGGGTCAATTCGCAGGTGTTCGACCACACGTCGGTGCTGCGTTTCCTGGAAGCGCGCTTCCATGTGAAGGAAGAAAACATCAGCCCGTTCCGTCGCGCCGTCTGCGGCGATCTGCTGACTGCGTTCAATTTCGTCAATCCTAACCACGAGCCATTGCCGACGCTGCCGAAGCGCTCGCGCCAGCAAGCTGATGCAGTACGCGCCCAGCAAGAGCGCTTGCAGCAAGTTGCGCTGCCGGCCGAAGGCACGCAGGTGTTCCCGATGCAGGCTGCCGGCATTCGTCCATCGCGCGCATTGCCGTACGAATTGCACGTTGGCGGCCGCACCGACCAACGCAGTAACAAGATCGTGCTGAGTTTCCGCAACACGGGCCGCGCCGCCGCCGTATTCCATGTCTATGATCGCCTGCACCTGGATCGCGTACCACGCCGCTACGTGCTGGAAGCCGGCAAGAGCTGGCAGGACGCATGGGACCTGAACGCCGACCGCGGCGCCTACGATTTGTGGGTATTGGGACCGAACGGCTTCCATCGTGCATTCCAGGGCAATCTGGCGGCTCTCTCGGAATCGGCAACGGCAACGCCGGAAGTGCGGCTCAGCTACGACACTTTCGCCAAGCGGATACGCCTGACGATGGTCAATACCGGCGCCAGGACTTGTGTCTTCACGGTCAAATTGAATGCCTATCGCCGGGAAGGTCCTTGGACATTCGAGGTGCATCCAGGTCGCCAGATTGAGCAGCACTGGGCAATCGCCAGCCAGGGCAACTGGTACGACTTTAGCGTGACAGTGCCGCTGGGCGGTTTCAGTCGCCGCTTTGCGGGGCGCATGGAAACCGGGGCACACGGGGTGAGCGATCCGGCGATGGCGGTGACCTGAAGGCCAGCGGTATCTCGTGTTGGATTTCTCGCCTTGGCATTCGATTCAACTCGCGTGAAATAGTTAAAGTGCAAATAGAAGGGGCCTACATTGATGTAGGCCCTTTGCTTTTGTTGAAAGTCCTTGCCGATTCACATGGTCCGCACTGATAATAATTTTGCTTCATCAATGACTGGTCCTAACCGCTGGCCAAGATCGCAAACGTTTGAATTCGGGGTGAGTGAATGAAAATGACCTATTGGGTGGCTGAAAATCTGAAGGGCGACAAGGCCGAGTCGATCATTGCCAGGACCAAGCACGACTGCGAGCAAAAGGTGATTGCCTATGGCTGCGCCGCCGACTACGGCGCGCCGCTGAAAAAATCTTTCCTGTATGGAGATGCATTCGATTTGTTCGAAATGGCGACCGCCAAGGATGGCGGGCGAGGCATGGGATAGCGGTGCGGATATACCGTAGCGTCGTTCCCCTTTAAGCTTCTATCAAGACGAAGACTCTCGTATGCCATCCTTCACTCCCACAATATTGTCGACGCCGCGCCTGATTTTGCGCCCGCTGCAGGAATCCGACGCTGCAGCCTTATTCACCATATTTTCCGATCCGGAAGTCATGCGCTACTGGAGTACCGTGCCGTGGGCTTCAATCGACGTTGCACACGAGCTGATTGCAAATGACATTGTGGCTCACCAGGAAGGGCGTTATCTCCGCCTCGGCATGCAAACGCAGGCAGACAATCATCTCATCGGGATGTGTTCGTTGTTCGCGATCGACTCGCAGAACTTACGTGCCGACCTGGGATATGGAATGGGAAGTACGCATTGGGGTAACGGCTACATGCACGAAGCCCTGACTACCTTTGTCGAGCATGCGTTCGAGGCATTCAATCTGCGGCGGCTCGAAGCCGACATCGATCCGCGCAATGCCGCATCTGCGAAGACCCTGGAGCGCCTTGGCTTCGTCAAGGAAGGACATCTGCGCGAGCGTTGGCTGGTCGATGGCGTGGTCTCGGATACCGACCTGTATGGATTGCTCCGGCGCGATTGGCTGGCCAGATAATCGCTTTACACACAAGGCAACGATGACGCTTGCATCCGAAGACCGATTCAAATTTTCCACCATTGCGCACACCGATCATCGCTATTGCAGCCCGCTTTCTGCGGCCAAGGCAGAGGGCTTGCTGCGTTCGCTGCGGCTGACGCCATATGCACTGGTGCTGGACGCCGGGTGCGGCAAGGCTGCTCTGTTGCGTGACCTGTTGGCGCTGGCGCCGGTGCGTGGAGTGGGTGTCGATATCAATCCATCGTTCCTGGCGGAAGCAAAACAGGAGTGGCTGGCGCAGCATCCCGCTGACACTCGGCTGACGCTGATAGATAGCCCGGTCGAGCAGTATGCATGTCCAGCCGACGGTTACGACGCGATTCTCTGTATCGGTTCAAGCCATGCATTCGGCGGCTTCGATGCTTGCCTCGATACCAGCATGAAATGGTTGAAGCCGGGAGGTTTGTTGCTGGTTGGAGAAGGGTATTGGAAGCAGCCTGCTTCAGATGCTTATCTTGCTGTTCTCGGGGCAACACGGGATGAGTTGTGCGGCCACGCAGAAAATGCCGCGCGCGGCGTTGCGCGGGGCTTTGCGATGCTCCGCTCGGCAACCAGCAACGATGATGAGTGGGACGACTACGAGGGGACATACTGCCATGCGGTCATGCGCTACGTGGCATCCCGTCCGAACGATCCCGATGCGGAAGGCTTTCGCAAGCGCATCCAGGATTGGCACGCGGCCTACCTGCAATGGGGGCGGGCAACGCTTGGTTTCGGTTATTACCTTTTTGAAAAGCCGCTTGTTCACCCGGCAGCTTAATCATCCCCGATTACGCAGTCAATTTGCATTGCCTGGACGGCCGCGGCGATCGATGAGCTGGAGCGGTCGGTTTTTTACCTTCGATCTGGTCCGGAAATTGTTGGCATGATGGGGCTTGTTGGCGCCGGAGAGCTGGTAGTATCCTGAAAAATATTTTACTAAATAGCTGATTTACAAAGCAGGCTCCAGGAACAACTCCAAGGTAGTGCCACCAGAGGGGATTCGTCGCATGAGCAATGCATCAGGTAACCAGGGAAATACTGCACATCTCGATTTGACCACAGGCGCGCCGAAAATCATCGGCCAGTTATTTGAGCACGCTGGCATCCGCTTGAATGGCGATCAGCCGTGGGACATGAAAATCCATGACCCGGTCTTTTTCCGGAAGATGTTTGCCACCTGGGAGCTGGGCATTGGCGAGTCCTACATGGATGGCGATTGGGATTGCGACCGGCTCGACGAATTCTTTTTCCGCGTCACCGGTCACGACCTTGAGCAGACGGTGGTCGGCCCAGCAAAAATCAGGTTCGCGCTGGAAATCCTGCGTCAGAAATTCTTCAATTTGCAAAGCCGGGGCCGCGCCTTCCAGGTCGGCGAGCAGCACTACGATATCGGCAACGATCTGTTTGAAAGCATGCTCGATTCGAGCATGATGTATTCCTGTGGTTACTGGCCGCGCGCTGCCAATCTGGAAGAGGCGCAGCAGCATAAACTCGATCTGATTTGCCGCAAGCTGGAATTGAAGCCGGGCGAGCGCCTGCTCGATATCGGTTGCGGCTGGGGCGGCCTGGCCCGCTATGCCGCGCAACATCATCAGGTTGAAGTCGTCGGCATCACGATTTCAAAGGAACAGCAGAAACTGGCGCAGGAGCGTTGTGCCGGCTTGCCGGTCAAGATCGAACTGACGGATTACCGCCAGCTCACCGGGCAGTTCGACAAGGTAGTATCAGTCGGCATGTTTGAACACGTCGGCGCCAGGAATTATCCGACATACTTCGACGTAGTGGCAAAGCTGCTGGCGCCGGACGGACTGTTCCTGCTGCATACCATCGGCAATTACGTGACCGAGATGAAAAGGGATGTCTGGCTGGATAAATATATTTTCCCGAACGGCCATCTGCCTTCCGCCAAGGAAATTGCCAACGTGCTGGAAGGACGTTTCCTGATTGAAGACTGGCACAACTTTGGCCGCGACTACGACCTGACCCTGATGGCCTGGTGGGAAAATTTCGAGCGTGCCTGGCCAGTCCTGAAAGACAACTACGACCTGCGCTTTTATCGGATGTGGAAGTATTTCATCCTCTCTTCTGCCGGCTTCTTCCGCTCAGGCCAGGGCCAGCTTTGGCAACTGGTGCTGAGCAAGCGCGGCCGCAGCAGCGGATATCGTTCGGTGCGCTGACGGGGCGGAAGCACAGGGCGCACTACCGTTTTCATTATCTTCTTGGCGCAGTGCGCAGCGGAATCGTGCTTGATGCGCGTCACCAAATATCCGCGGTCAAGGAGCAGTGTAGTTGCTGCAATCGGGCAGTGGATGGTCTGGCATATAGGTGCCGGGGTTGGCTTCGAAATGGAAGATGCGCTTATAGGTGCACTGTTGGTCCACGGCAGTGACCAGATCCCGCTTGTGCAGAGGCGGTCGGTCTAGCGAATCTTTGTCGCGCGAAACTTTGCCGGGAAAGCTCGTGGCTCTCGTCTGGTAAACCAGGCGCGGAAAGCCGGATTTGACGGCCCGATCTAGTCCAAGCATTGCATTGAATGCGTACTCGTCATGGCACGCGCCGAGCCGGCGGCGCTCGTCTTGCTCGGTAAAGCAGGCGCGAATCAACAACGATCCTGCAATTGGGACAGACAACACTTCATGATCATGAAACGTAGACTTGTCTCGACCTACTTTGAACAGTCGCAATTCCGACGCAGAGCCGCCACCGCCTGAGTAGGAAGTGGAGAGGTTGACCTCCACGCCTACCAGGATGGCACCATTGTCATCAACGAGGCGCAGCACACGGGGCCATAGCGTGACGTTTATGTCTCCAGGCGCATCCGGTATATTCGACAACGCGAAGCGATGGGTGGAGGGGTTTGCCCCCGCACTGTCGATCTGTATCAGTGGTGGAGAATCGGCGTCTTCATGCACGACTTGAACACAGAGGCGTTTGTCAGCAGTGCATCTCTTTCCTTCTGCGTCAGTTGAGTTCCCTGGGCTTTTCTCCATCAATGCTTCCAGGCGATTCCCTGCCTGATCCGTTTCCACTGCGGACTGAGCGCTAAGCAGTGTAGCCAATCGCTCGTTGTAGCGCGTACCCAGGCACGAAGTATCTGCACCACAGGCGTCTCGAAGCTTTATCCATTGCAATTGGAATGACTTCATGGCAGCCGAGTCGATGGCGACGTCCGATGCATTTTTCCAGGTGACTGAAAGGTCGCTATCCAGTTTCGATAACTTGCTGTCGGCGCAAATCGCCTTCTCGGTGACGGAATTCGCTTTGGCGCAATCGAAGCCGGCCGTATGACCGGATGGCGAAACAAGAAGGAGCGCCCCGGCACTCAACAACGACAGCAGTTGGTTCAACCGAAGACTCATAATGATCAAAAAAATAGCGAAGTTCGATCGTAGATTATCGACGATTTAGGAGCACATGTCGAACCTCCGCAAATGGCCGATTGCGGAGGTTAAATAGCACGAAACTGTCGTCCACGTCTCGAACGTGCTCTTGCGGCCGGATTAAGATTCGTTGAAAAACTAATCCGCTTACCTGCCTACTTACCTGCTGCGCGACAGTCTTCCGAATTCTAATCGGCATTTAATGCAGCGCGTCCTCACAGCCGGATTTGTCGAACACCGCAGCCAGGCCGCATGCCGAGTGATACATGGCGTATGTACGATGCGCCACACCTGGCACTTCGAACAAACGATGCCGTTGTGGTAGATGAGTAGCTTCGGCGGCGGCTGTCACGTAGCGGAAGTATGCGTTCCCGCGTTCTAGGCGCGTTGCACCCTGGCTTTTATACGTGCAGGACTGACCGACAGCGTCTGCGTTGGGATCATTGTCAGCGGTACCAAGCAAGTAGACGACGTCACGCTGCAAATAGTCTTTTTCAAGCATGGCTGGCACCACTGGTTGCTGCACGTAAGCAGGCAGCTTGGCGGAGAGGCCATTGTTCCATGTTCCTGCAGTGGGACAACGAGCGCCAACATCAGCAAAGCTGCCGTCCGCTTGCGGTCGCCTGTCATCGAAGTACAAATAAGCCGCAGGATTCGCAACGACGTAACGGACATGGATATGGGAAGCGACGATCTCCTGCGAGGCATGACCGACCACTGCATAGCGCTGCACGAACTGGCCCCCAGCAGAGTGGCCCGCCAACACAATATCTTTTAGATGAGGAAAGATCTTGCGGTCGGCAAGTCGCGCAAAAATCTGGTCTATCACTGAAAACGCGCTGATTGGGGCAGGGGAGCTGGCGTCGTAGCCCTGCAGCCAGTCACGTTCTTGCCAGCGTAATGTCATGGGGGACAGGTGATGTGCCTCGACATCGACTTCCGTAAGGAATTGCGGAGTGACGAAGAGCGTGTCTGCGGCCAGGGCGCCGGCGCGCTGTTGCAGATCTTCGTCTGCGTCAATGTCGCGACGCGGCCAACCATGAATGATGATAACGGCTCTCGTAATATCGGGTTGCTCAACTTTCCAGTTGCGCGAGACGCGTATTGGTACGTCGCCTACGCCTCCTGCCGTTTGTACGTTCAGGCGGTCTTGCAGCACCAGCGGTACCGGGCTGTTAACAACGTCGAGTTCGGCTGCGCCGGCAAGGTGAGCCAAAGATGTGCAGAAGAAAAATCCTAGCGCAGTGGTATGAATGAACCGCATGTCTTATCCTCTTTTTGATAGGGTATGCCTACCTGCTTATCAAAGCGAAATCCTTATTGACGGCCGCTTCTGGCCGATTGTGGCCCTCACCAGTCATCTGGTTTTTGTCTTTGTTCACGATATAACGCCGTATTGAAATCACTCACTACCCTACAGATGTAGCGAGATATCCGTCGCCGAAAACGCGTACCGATGTTTTCTATATTGATTGTAAGGAATATCCTTCTCCCCGGCTGTCGCATTTCTTGCCGGCAATCCGAAAGCAACGATTTTTTTAGTTGCAAAGCCAAAATTTAAGCACTATCATTGGTCCAACCAATGGACCTATGGGCCAAATCCAGCAGACTCCCGGCGGCCCCAGACAAAATACCAAGCATTCGGAGACAGTTTCATGAGACTACAAGGAAAGCGCATTCTGGTAACTGCTGCAGGTCAGGGCATTGGGCGTGCCAGCGCCTTGGCGTTTGCGCGTGAAGGCGCGCAAGTGCTGGCGACCGATATCAACCAGGCTGCCCTCAATGACACCGCCGCGGCTGCACGCGATAGCGGCCATCCAATCACCGTTCAACTTCTCGATGTGACCGATAGCCAGGCTGTTGCCGCGCTGGCGCAATCGGGCGGTGGCTTTGACGTGTTGTTCAATTGCGCCGGCTATGTCCATCACGGCAGCATCCTCGATTGCAGCGAAGAAGACTGGCGCTTCTCGTGGGATATCAACGTCTCTTCGATGTATCGCCTGATCCGCGCACTGTTGCCGGGCATGGTGGCGCAGGGTGGCGGCTCGATCATCAACATGTCGTCGGCAGCCTCTAGCGTCAAGGGCGTGCCTAACCGTTTTGTCTACGGCACCACCAAGGCCGCGGTGATTGGCTTGACCAAGGCAGTGGCGGCGGACTTCGTTGCCAAGGGCATTCGCTGCAACGCGATCTGTCCGGGTACGGTCGAATCGCCTTCGCTGGAAGTGAGGATTCGCGAGCAGGCGCGCCAGCAAGGTGTCGATATCGCCGAAGTCCAGGCTGCTTTCGTTGCGCGTCAGCCGATGGGACGCATCGGCAAGACCGAAGAAATCGCCGCCCTGGCGCTGTACCTGGCGTCCGACGAATCGTCGTTCACCACCGGTGCCATTCATCTGATTGATGGCGGCTGGTCAAACTGATTCAACTTCAAACAACAGGATAAAGAAAGCGATTCATGAAGTTATTGCGATATGGCGAGAAGGGCCGGGAAAAGCCTGGCGTATTGGATAATCAAGGACGGGTGCGCGATCTGTCGGGCGTGGTGACAGATATCGGCGGCCATTTCCTGACACCGCCGGAATTGGACAAATTGCGTGCGCTCGATCTCAACAGCCTGCCTCTGGTGGCCGGTACACCGCAGCAGGATCTGCGCCTCGGCCCGTGCGTCGGCGCGGTCGGCAAGTTCATTTGCATCGGCCTGAACTATTCCGATCACGCCGCCGAATCCGGCATGGATGTGCCGAAGGAACCGGTTGTATTCGGCAAATGGACCAGCGCCATTTGTGGCCCTGACGATGACGTAGAGATTCCGCGCGGCTCGCTCAAGACCGATTGGGAAGTCGAGCTGGGTGTGGTGATCGGCAAGGGTGGCCGCTATATCGACGAAGCCGACGCACTGTCGCATGTGGCCGGCTATTGCGTGATCAATGACGTTTCGGAGCGCGAATACCAGCTCGAACTGGGCGGTACCTGGGACAAGGGCAAGGGCTGCGACACCTTCGGGCCGCTGGGCCCGTGGCTGGTGACGGCTGACGAAATCGCCGATCCGCATTCCCTCGGCATGTGGCTCGAAGTGGATGGCCATCGCTACCAGAACGGCAATACCTCGACCATGGTGTTCCAGGTTCCGGCACTGGTCAGTTACCTGAGCCGCTTCATGAGCTTGCAGCCGGGCGACGTGATTTCCACCGGCACGCCGCCGGGCGTTGGCCTCGGACAAAAGCCGCCGCTTTATCTGCGCGCCGGCCAGGTGATGCGACTCGGCATCGACGGCCTGGGGCAACAGCGACAACGCACCATCTCACTATAAACCCAATAAAAGAGACACACGATGACGACCATTCGATCAGTACGCGTACTGGATGTGCGTTTCCCGACCTCGCAGATGCTGGACGGCTCGGACGCGATGAATCCGGATCCTGATTATTCCGCTGCTTACGTCGTCCTGGAAACCGATCGGCCCGGCCTGGAAGGCCACGGCCTGACCTTCACCATCGGCCGCGGCAACGAAATCTGCTGCGCCGCGATCCAGGCGATGGAGCATTTGCTGATTGGCCTGAAGCTGGACTGGATCAGCGAAGACATGGGGCGCTTCTGGCGCTACATCACCTCCGACAGCCAGTTGCGCTGGATCGGTCCCGACAAGGGCGCGATCCACCTGGCGACCGGCGCCGTCGTCAATGCGGTCTGGGATCTGTGGGCCAAGGCCGAAGGCAAGCCGCTGTGGAAACTGGTGACCGACATGACGCCCGAGGAACTGGTGCGCGCCATTGATTTCCGCTACCTGACCGATTGCATCACGCCAGAAGAGGCGCTGGCCCTGTTGCGTGAACAGGAGCCTGGCAAGGCTGCACGGATCCGCGAGCTGGAACAGGAAGGCTACCCTTGCTACACCACGTCCGCCGGCTGGCTCGGCTATGACGATGCCAAGTTGCGTCGCTTGTGCCAGGAAGCCATCGATAGCGGTTTCAACCATATCAAGTTGAAAGTAGGGCGCGACCTGGAAGACGATATTCGCCGCGTGACCATTGCGCGCGAAGTGATCGGCCAGCAGCGGCATTTGATGATCGACGCCAACCAGGTGTGGGAAGTCGACCAGGCGATTGAATGGGTCAACAAGCTGGCCTTTGCCAAGCCCTGGTTCATCGAAGAGCCGACCAGCCCGGACGACGTCGAAGGCCATCGCAAGATCCGCGAAGGCATCGGTGCGGTCAAGGTCGCCACCGGCGAGATGTGCCAGAACCGCATCGTCTTCAAGCAATTCATCATGCGCGGTGCAATCGATGTGGTGCAAATCGATTCCTGCCGCCTGGGCGGCGTCAATGAAATTCTCGGTGTGCTGCTGATGGCGGCGAAATACAAGTTGCCGGTCTGTCCACATGCGGGCGGCGTCGGCTTGTGTGAATACGTGCAGCATCTGTCGATGATCGATTACGTCTGCATCGCCGGCAGCAAGGCTGGGCGCGTGACAGAGTATGTCGATCACCTGCATGAGCACTTCGTTGATCCGTGCGTGATTCGCAATGCTGCGTACATGCCGCCGACAGCGCCAGGGTTTTCGATTACGATGAAGCCTGAGTCGCTGCAGCAATACCAGTTCCGCGGCTAGCAACGCAGGCATCTTCCTTCGGCGTTGACGGTTGGAAGATACCTGCAGTTGGTCTATAAAGAACAAGTAAGAAAATATAAGAATAAATAAAATGGAGACAACAAGGTGGATTTACATCTGACAGGCAAGGTAGTGATTGTCACCGGTGGCGGCGCAGGCATCGGTGCGGCGATCTCGCTGCAACTGGCGGCCGAAGGCGCGATCCCGGTCATCTTCGGCAAGAGCCAGCCCGATCCCGAGTTCACTGAGCGTCTGCTGGCGCTGCAACCGGAGGCGCGTATTTTCCAGCTCGACCTGATCGACGAAGATAAGTGTCGCCACGCAGTGGCGCAAACCGTGCAGGAATTCGGACGTCTGGACGGCCTGGTCAATAATGCCGGCATCAATGACGGCGTCGGCCTCGATGCCGGGCGTGAAGCCTTTGTGCAATCGCTGGAAAAAAACCTGATTCACTATTACGTGATGGCGCACTTCTGCGTGCCGCATCTGAAAACCAGCCGCGGCGCCATCGTCAATATCTCCTCCAAAACCGCACTGACCGGCCAGGGCAACACTAGCGGCTATTGCGCCGCCAAGGGTGCGCAACTGGCGCTGACGCGCGAATGGGCGGCTGCGCTTGCCAACGACGGTGTGCGGGTCAATGCCTTGATCCCTGCCGAAGTGATGACGCCGCTGTATCGCAACTGGATTGCCGGTTTCGATAAGCCGCAAGAAAAGCTGGCCGCCATCACTAGCAAGATACCGCTCGGCAAACGCCTCACCACTGCGGAAGAAATTGCCGACACCGTGGTGTTCCTGCTATCCGATCGTGCCGCCCATACCACCGGGCAGTGGGTATCGGTGGATGGCGGTTATACCCATCTGGACCGCGCATTGACCTGAGCGGGTTCTGTTGAGTTTGCAAGCAGCTGAGAAAGCAGCAAAAGGAATAGGACACATGCGTTATTGCCTGGCACTGGACCTGAAAGACGATCCCGAACTGATCGCCCGCTACGAACAGCAGCACTGCCGGATCTGGCCGGAAATCGCCGAACACCTGCGGCGCCATGGCGTGCTGTCGATGGAGATTTATCGATTGGGCACACGCTTGACGATGTTGATGGAAACCGACGATGCGACCTACGACGCCGCCAGGATGGCAGCAGCATCGCAGGGCAATCCTCGGGTGCAGGAATGGGAGACGCTGATGTGGGATTTCCAGGCGCCGACCCCGTGGACGCCGGAAGGTGAAAAATGGACGCCGATGTCGAAGATCTTCGATCTGGCGCAGCAGTGAAGCAACCCGGCTTTATGGTGTCGAGGCGACATGCGCCTCGGCAGATTGGATTTAACGCGGTTGGCGATACAGCCGGCTGTGCATCATGAGAGCGGATATGCAGCAATCAGAAATTCCCGAGGGCGCAGCACCGGAATACCTCATTGCCCTGAAAAACGTGACCAAGCGCTTCCCCGGCGTGCTGGCGCTCGACAATTGCCAGTTCAACCTGTTGCGCGGTGAAGTGCATGCGCTGATGGGCGAGAACGGCGCCGGCAAGTCGACGCTGATGAAAGTGCTGTCTGGCGTCTACCCCAAGGACAGCGGCGAAATCCGCATGGATGGCCGCCCGGTGGAGATTCCCAATCCGCGCGCCGCGCAGGCACTGGGCATCGGCATCATCCATCAGGAACTGAACCTGATGAATCACCTGAGCGCAGCGCAAAACATCTTCATCGGCCGCGAGCCGCGCGGCCGTTACGGCGTGTTCCTCGACGAAGACGCGCTGAACCGGCAAGCCGCACAAATCTTTGATCGCATGCGCCTGCAACTCGATCCGCGCACGCTGGTTGGCGAATTGACAGTGGCCAAGCAGCAGATGGTGGAAATTGCCAAGGCGTTGTCGTTCGATTCGCGCGTACTGATCATGGACGAGCCGACGGCGGCGCTCAACAACGCTGAAATCGACGACCTGTTCCGCATCATCCGGCAACTGCAGGAACACGGCGTCGGCATCATCTACATCTCGCACAAGATGGACGAACTGCGACAAATTTCCAATCGCGTCACCATCATGCGCGATGGCCAATACATCGCCACCGTGCCGACCATCGGCACGCCGATAGACACCATCATCGGCATGATGGTCGGGCGGCAGCTTGATAACAGTGGGCCGGAAGTGCCCGATACCTCGGCCAATGATGTTGTGTTGGAGGTCAAGGGTTTGAGTCGCGGCGCGGCTATCAAGGATGTCAGCTTCTCTTTGCGCAAGGGCGAGATCCTTGGTTTTGCCGGACTGATGGGCGCCGGCCGCACCGAAGTAGCGCGAGCGGTGTTTGGCGCCGATGCCATAGACGCCGGTGAAATCCGGGTCCATGGCGCCAAGGTGTCGATCAGGTCGCCAAGGGATGCGGTCGCCCACGGCATCGGTTATCTGTCGGAAGATCGCAAGCATTTCGGATTGGCGACCGGTCTCGACGTCAAGACCAACGTGGTGATGTCGAGCATGGACAAGTTCCTGACCAAGGGTTTGTTTCTCGACCAGCCGGCCATCCGCGAAACCGCCCAGGGTTATGTGCGGCAGCTGAGCATCAAGACGCCGTCGATCGACCAGCCGGTGCGTTTGCTATCTGGCGGCAACCAGCAAAAGATCGTGATCGCCAAATGGCTGCTGCGCGATTGCGACATCCTGTTTTTCGACGAGCCGACGCGCGGCATCGACATCGGCGCCAAGAATGAAATCTACAAGCTGCTCAATGCGTTGGCGGCGCAGGGCAAGGCAATCGTCATGATTTCATCCGAACTGCCTGAGGTGTTGCGCATGAGTCACCGGATACTGGTCATGTGCGAAGGCCGCATCACCGGCGAGCTTGCCGCCGCCGACGCCTCGCAGGAAAAAATCATGTACCTGGCCACGCAGCGTGAGCCGGCCCTTACCGAATAATCCAATCATTCACCGAAGACGATCATGGCAAATACCCCGAATTCCCCGAATCCGCTATCGCACGCAAAATTGCCGGTAAGCGACGCCGGCGCGCTCGCCAATATCAAGGCCAGGATATTTCATCCCGCCACCCGGCAGAAGCTGCTGGCGTTCGCCAGCCTGCTGGCATTGCTGGTGTTCTTCAGCCTGGCCTCACCGAATTTCCTGGAGATCGACAACCTGGTCAGCATCCTGCAATCGACCGCGGTCAATGGCGTACTGGCGATTGCCTGTACCTTTGTCATCATCACCGCCGGCATTGATTTGTCAGTCGGCACGCTGATGACTTTTTGCGCCGTGATGGCCGGCGTGTTCCTGACTTACTGGGGCTTTCCAATCTATGTCGGCATCGCTGCCGCGATCCTGTTCGGCGCGCTGTGCGGCTGGGTTTCCGGCGTGCTGATTGCCAAGCTCAAGATCCCGCCATTCATCGCCACGCTTGGCATGATGATGCTGCTCAAGGGTTTGTCTCTGGTGATCTCGGGCACCAAGCCGATCTACTTCAACGACACGCCCGGTTTCTCCAGCATTTCGCAGGATTCGCTGATCGGAAATTTGATTCCTGCGTTGCCGATTCCGAATGCGGTGCTGATCCTGTTCCTGGTGGCGATTGCCGCCGGCATCGCGCTCAACAAAAGCATTTTCGGCCGCTACACCTTTGCCTTGGGCAGCAATGAAGAAGCGCTGCGCTTGTCGGGTGTGAATGTCGATTTCTGGAAGGTCACGGTCTACAGCGTCAGCGGCGCGATCTGCGGCATCGCCGGCCTGTTGATCGCATCTCGTTTGAACTCGGCGCAGCCGGCGCTGGGGCAAGGGTATGAACTCGATGCCATCGCTGCGGTGGTGATCGGTGGCACCTCGCTGTCGGGCGGCACCGGCACCATCCTCGGCACCATCATCGGCGCGTTCATCATGAGCGTGTTGATCAACGGCCTGCGCATGATGTCGGTGGCGCAGGAATGGCAAACCGTGGTGACCGGCGTCATCATCATCCTGGCGGTCTACATGGATATCCTGCGTCGTCGTCGCCAGTGAGGAAATGAAATTTTGAACAGGTTTTGTACGTGCACATGAAGTTCGGACAATGCAGTTGATGACCATTGTTTTATAACCACAACAGGAGACTAGAAATGATAAAGAGAAGAGCAGTGAACGTTGCCATTGGCCTGGCGCTTGCGCTTGGATTCAGCGCAACGGCGATCGCCGACGACGTGGTCTACATTCCGTTGATTTCAAAAGGCTTCCAGCATCAGTTCTGGCAGGCCGTGAAGGCCGGCTCCGAGCAGGCGGCCAAGGACTTTAATGTCAAGGTGTCGTTCGAAGGTCCGGAAACCGAAGCCATGGTCGACAAGCAGATCGACATGCTGTCGGCAGCGCTGGCCAAGAAACCCAAGGCCATCGGCTTCGCCGCGCTGGATAGCAAGGCAGCCCTGCCGTTGCTGAAGAAGGCGCAAGCCGCGCACATTCCTATCGTCGCTTTTGACTCGGGCGTCGACAGCGATATTCCAGTTACGACTGCGACCACCGACAACAAGGCAGCGGCTGGGTTGGCGGCTGACAAGATGGCGGAGTTGATTGGCAAGGAAGGCGAAGTCGCCGTGGTGGGGCATGACCAGACATCCCGCACCGGTATCGATCGCCGCGACGGCTTCGTCGATCGCATCAAGTCCACCTACCCGAAGATCAAGATCGTCAGCATCCAGTACGGCGCCGGCGACCAGCTGAAATCGACTGAGATCATGAAGTCGATTCTGCAAGCCTATCCGCACCTGAAGGGCGCTTTCGGCACTAATGAAGGTTCGGCCATCGGCGTGCTGAACGGCGTCAAGGAAATGAAGCGCAAACTGGTCGTCATCGGCTTCGACTCCGGCAAACAGCAGAAAGATGCGATCCGCGACGGCAGCATGGCCGGCGCCATCACGCAGAACCCGGTCGGCATCGGCTACAAGACAGTCGAAGCCGCCGTCAAGGCACTGAAAGGCGAGAAACTGCCGAAAGTGATCGACACTGGTTTCTACTGGTACGACAAGAGCAACATCAGCGACCCCAAGATCGCCGCCGTACTTTACGACTGATCTTCCAACCAGCAATTTTCAATAACGATCCGGCGGCGGCAGGCAACAAGCGCTGCCGTTGGATCGGCAATCCAGCATAACAGCAGTTGACCTCCGGGTACTGCCGACAGTGGGCGTTATGAGCGCTGCTGCCGGTTGATTCCTGCTGCGCGCTCGCAAGGCTTCTCACGAAGGTTCGAAATCATCTCCACTGCTGAGAGGGATGCGCTCGGACAAAATTTAACTACAAAGGGGACTAACCATGAAAAAAATTACATTGCAATGCATGCAAGCGGCAGCCGCGACGATGCTGATCGGCGCTGCCTGCAGCCAGGCCCAGGCGCAAACCAGCGTCACCATTTACGGCCGCGTCGATGCCGGTGTCGACTATCAGACCAACGTCGCGCTGAAAGACGCCAACGGCAATCCGACCGGACAGACCGGCAGCAAGCTGGCGGCTTCCGGCAACCAGTGGGGCACCAGCATGATCGGCTTCAAGGGAACGGAAGACCTGGGTAGCGGACTGAGCGCCTTCTTCCTGCTGGAATCCGGTTTCGACGCCACCAAGGGCGTCACCAACGGCAGCGCGTTGTTCAATCGGCGTTCCTATGTCGGCTTGAACGGCGGCGCCGGTTCGCTCAAGTTCGGCAAGAACCTGTTCATCGTCAATGATGTCTGGTTCCTCGATCCGACCGGCCAGCAATTCATGGGCACCGCCAGCCTGGTCAAGGGCCGCAACTGGCCCGGCGCCAACAACGTCATTGAATACCAGACCCCGACCTGGAGCGGCTTCAATGCTACCGCGCAAACCAGCCTCGGCGAACAAGCCGGCTCCACCACGAATGGCCGCAGCGATGGCCTCTCGCTGGTGTACACCAACGGCGGCCTGGAACTGCGCGGCATCTATGACGTGATCCGCGATGCGAATGGCAAATACAGCGATGTCTACACCGCCTCCAAGGACCTGATCGTCGGCGGCACCTACACGGTAGACAAGCTGAAAATGTTCGTCGGCTACGAGCATATCTCTGCACCGGATACGGTCGCAGCGACTTCTCCCGATAAACTGAACCATTACTGGATCGGCGCCAACTATATGCTGACACCAGCCTTGACCCTGATCGGCGCGGCTTACCATGCCAAGCTCAACCATGATGCCGGCAGCGCCAGCTTGTTCATGGTCGGCGCCAATTACAATCTGTCGAAGCGGACCCTGCTGTACGCGGCCGTCGGTACGGTGCGCAACAAGGGCAATGCCAATTTTGGAACAGAGTTTGACAACCCGTTGCCAGGACAGGCGCAAAATGGCGGCTATGCCGGCATCAGCCATTCGTTCTGACAGAGGTGAACGCGGCAGGATGGCCGCGTCGTGATGGATGAAGGGCAGCAGCTGCAAATTTGCGGCTGCTGCCCTTTTATCATTTCAGGAGAGACTTGGGTCAAGCGCAACTGGCGCGGTAATTAATGCCAGCCGCGATGCCAGCCGTATTGCGGATGGTGCCAGCCCCAACCGTAGTGTGGGTGGTAGGCCCAGACGTAACCGGGGCCTGGGATCGCGTAGGTCGGCGCGACATACACCACGCCTGGCGGCGCGACGTAAGCAGGGCGCACCACAGGCGGTGCGACAACGCAGCCTCCCAGCGAAAGCGCCAGGAGAGCGGCGGGGATGATGGTTGTGATCTTCATGATTCTCATGATGTTCAAGGCCTCGTGAGTTGTGTACTGTAATTTATTTAGGTTAAACATCAAATTCACCGTTTCCAACGGCGCTAGCCGATCTTGAAGATTAGGTGGGCGCTCGGGCAAGTCTGGTGAATGCCATAACGATACCAATGCCGATTGATCGTTAATGATGTCTGTTAAACGCGGAGGGGCCACGGAGTGATGACGTAGAAATTGTATTTTTCTGTAACTAGAGTAACTATTCCTGTCCTGAATGAGCGCATATCCAGGCACGGTTGACGCCCCGGAAATGACGGCCTGGCGCGGCTCGGATAGAAAAACTCCCGAAATTTTCGGCGCCGACGGCCGGCCACATCCCCTCGGCCATGGTTGCGCCACGCGGAAAACCCTCTGCTATGATGGCTCCTGCTTTTCAGCGCAGCTTGTCATTCATTGTTTCGATTATTTTGAGGAGTAAATCATGGGTATCCTGGAAGAAGTGATTGGTGCCGTAGTCGCAGTTGAAGGCGTTAAGAAACTGGACCCGAATGCGTCGATACTGACCGAAGGTATCGCAGCAGTTGCCGGCTATAAAGGCGTGGAAGCCGTGACTGAACACCTGGAAGAGAAGGAAGCCGACAAAGACAACGGTAGCCCAGATCAACCTGCATAAACTCCCAACAAAAGAGGAAATTTTCCAGTCTGCGAAAATTTCCTCATTCCCGATTCCCGCACAGCCCCCGTTCCTGACCCTGCAGCTTGCCAACGCAGGCGCGTCTCCCCATAAATTCCAGCGGTATATACATCTCGTTCCAAGAGCCATGCTGTGCTTGGGGATGAGTTCTCCTGCCTTTCAGCCCCTTGTTTTTCTGAAAACATGGGGGCAAGTGGAAAATTAACACAAATTAACTTTCCTCTTGGCAAATTAGCGTTACATTGACGAGCAATTTGGCAATCGGCAGTCATTTTCGTCGGTATCAACGACGCCGTTGCCTTCCTCTGACCCTTGGCTCGTCCTGAACGAAAGATATGATTTCTCGAAAGATTTACACGTCTTTACGGATCACAGTCCTGGTGGCCTGTCTGTCAGCCGTTACCGGAGGCTTTTATGCCTTTGTGATTGCGGCAGCTTGCCGCTTCATCTTCAGAATGGAAGAGAGGACAGCCTTGTTGTGGATCGGCGTTCCGCTCTTCGTCGCGATGACAATTCTGCTGTTCATCTTCTTGCCCAAGCATTTCCGCAAAGAGGGTTACATCAGATAAACGGGCAACTTGAGCAATGCGACCTGTTCAAGGCGACGGCGGATTGGGAATCAAATACTCCTGTCCCTCCAGGATCATGGCCGCCCCGGCCGGAGCGCCCACCGCGTATGGCAAGGAGTGAATCAACGAATGCGCAAAATTGCCCTGGTATAACTTGGAGCCTTGATGGCTCAGGTTGGAGTTGGCATCGATGTACACCGATTCGCCCAGTCCCGACCACAAGCGGCAAAAGCCGTAGTCCTCGGATAAATAGCGGCGTGTCTGCGGATCAACCATTACATCGAAAAAGCGATAGTGCAGCCCCATGTCGGACACGCCAATGCTATCGGGTACGTAGCTGAGCTCGGGATAGCTGGCCATGAGCCGTTCAAATACCTGGCGCTTGATGACCATGAACCCGGTCGGCGCTTCATCCATTTTCATGAAGCCGTCGGGCTGGATTTTCAGGTGGACTTCATTGCTGCCATCGCTTGTTTTTGCGTTGACGGTATAGCGGGTGTAAGTGCCTTCGAATTTCTGCTGGGTGGTGCCGGCCGGCACGCCGTCGAGCGGCCAATTTTCGCGTTTGAGCGGATACACGCCGGCCGCAATGTCGTACCCCGAACGCAGCAAACGGAAAGCGGCCTCAGGTGAAAATCCGATGTCGGAATCGATCCAGAACAAATGCGTCCATTCAGGATTGGCCAGGAATTTGGCGACGCAATCGTTGCGGGCGCGCGTTATCAGACTTTCGCCCTGATTCAATAACACCTGCAGCGGCATTCCTGCGCGTTCCGCATGTATCGTGAAATTCAATAGCGATTGCACATAGTTGTGGAAATATTTGCCGTCATGGCTGGGCGTCATGATGATCGGGTATATTTGTCGCAGATCGTTGGTATCAGACATTTTCGTTTTCCCATTTCTTATTAAAGCTCTTCCGGCCAACTGGAAGGGCCAACGCGGACTTCGGGTCTAGCATCGCATGGCCGACAAGTATTTTTCGATAATAGTGGATATCGCGGGATGCTGGCAATCGATTGAGTGAATTTCGCCTGTCCCCCGCAGCTTCCTTGGCAGAGGCAAGCAAATGCATACTCAAGCGCTAGCCCGACGAGCGCTTTCAGAATATCGGAGATAATGGAGCCCCAGCTCACGCTTGAAGGAAAGAAGAAATGTCCGGTCATGGCCCGTCGTTACCCGAAGGTAGATACGCAGCACTCCTGTTCGATATGGATGGAACCGTCCTCAACTCCATCGCCGCGGCAGAACGGATCTGGAGCGCATGGGCTACGCGTCACGGCCTGGATGTCGCCGCTTTCCTTCCCACTATCCACGGCGCACGCGCCGTCGACACGATCGGCCGATTGGCGCTTCCCGGAGTCGATCCGGAAAGCGAAGCAGAGGGAATTACCATGGCCGAAATCGATGACGTGGAAGGCATCGTAGAAGTACCCGGTGCCGCACATTTTTTAAGATCGCTGCCGGCAGCCAATTGGGCCATCGTCACCTCCGCGCCAAAAGCCCTGGCAATCCAGCGCATGAAAGCGGCGGGCATTCCCGTTCCGGCCGTGCTCGTGACATCCGAGGATGTCGCTGTCGGCAAGCCGAACCCGGATTGCTATCTTCTTGCGGCCAAGCGCTTGGAAGTCGATATCGCCGATTGCCTGATATTTGAAGATGCGCCGGTCGGCATTGCCGCCGGCGACGCGGCGGGTGCACCCGTGCTGGTCGTTACCTCAACCCATAATCACCCGATGGACACCCCGCATGCTACGATCAAGAACTACGAAAGAATCGTTGCCAAAGCGGACCAGGGCGGTTTCATCCAGCTTGGAGATCGAGGTATCTAATTATTGGCGATGGCTTTCTATGACTAACCGTTCGCTGTCCATATAGGTGAAAAGAAGCCATGGCAACTTCCACAATTGAACGCTGGCACGAGATCGTCAAGTCGCGCGACATCATCGCCCTGAAAGCATTGCTGGCCGATGATGTCTTGTTCGAATCACCGGTTGTTCACACGCCACAAAATGGCAGTGCAATCACAGCCAAATACCTTGCCGCCGCTTTGCACGTCCTGAATAACGACAGCTTCCAATACGTGAATGAATGGCTCGGTCCGCATTCCGCAGTATTGGAGTTCGAAACGAGTTGCGAGGGCATCCTGATCAACGGCGTGGATATCATCACCTGGAACGATCAGGATCTGATTACCCGCTTCAAGGTGATGATCCGCCCGCTAAAGGCGGTCAACAAGATCCACGAAATGATGGGGCGGATGCTTCAGCAGGATGCGGGGCAATCAAGATGACATTCGCATCTCTGATTAGTGCGATGGCAGGCCCACGGCGTGCACAAAATGGCAGCACGCCAATCTAGAATTTTCGATCATAGGAAAATAGAAGTCCGGCTGCCCCGAGCAGGGAAATTTCCACGGCGTCGTTCGATGTCGCTTTCCAACCTGCTGCCGGCACCAGGACGGGAGATAAACCATCGTAGTTGAGTGGCACTTTGTCTTTGTATTTTCCAACGTATCCATACATCAAACCACCGCCCAATTTCGCATAGAGATTTGGCTCGCCAAACAACTGATTCCACATAAACCCTTCATACGCCGCCCCAGTCGGTTGTCCGAAGGAATTGGAGAACAGGGCGCCGCCGGTAAACCACTCATCATTTTGATGATGCTCCAGGCCGAGCAAAAATACGTGCTTATGCTCCGGACTGTATTGGTAGTGATAGGCATAGGGCGAAATCATCAGCTCCCAATACGGATTGTCCGTAGACGCAACATCAGTGGCATCCGCTTGCGCTGGCGATTCAATGCATAGCAAGGTGAGCAGCAACATTGCTACTGGAAGTTGAGATGACTTCATTTTTTTCCTCATTACTGTTACCGCTTCGCAAATCGTCAGAATCTGAACTCAGTAAATACAGTGCTATCTCTCTGCGCGGGAGTTTTCCTGCGGCATATTCCAAGTATCTGATGGCGGTAAAAACGATTGGCCTGACTCTACCTTGCCATTCAAGTTACGTGATGACTATCGCGTATTGGTAACAACCGTAACGAGAAATATGGGACGGAATCGCGGCGTAGTCAGTTCCAGGGTAGGAGCGCGGCGATGGGAACTGAGATATCGACGGAGTTGCTGACGCTGAATTCCCGTTATGGCGTTATCGTCGTAAAACCAAACACAGGAG
Source organism: Collimonas sp. NPDC087041 (assembly GCF_044745265.1). Lineage (NCBI taxonomy): Bacteria > Pseudomonadati > Pseudomonadota > Betaproteobacteria > Burkholderiales > Oxalobacteraceae > Collimonas > Collimonas sp. NPDC087041. Next base: position 218,574 of record NZ_JBIUZX010000003.1, on the reverse strand, counting down.
ACGTCTATCAGGTTTTGTAGTCGGGAGAATCCCGTAACGGATGATCCGACCGCTGCCAGGTTCGAAGCCCAGTCGTTCTGGCAGAGCCTCCAAAGGCCATCCGTATAAATACGGGAATCGGAATCAAGTCTGACAATGGCTCATCGCGCGAAAGTGAACAGTTCAGCACGAATAACCAAACAGGGAGGATAGGGCCAAATTAATTCCTATGTGCTAAAAAGTTGCAATCTGGAATGGGTTAGTATTTGTTACCAAATGCGGGGCAGCATTCGGTACAAATCAACAATGCAAGGACCTTCGAATGCTTCACACAGCATTGAAATTCATCAAATCTCGAACCCTCGACGTTTTTGGCCTAGTCTTCTTTGGTGTTTTGTTCCTGTTCGCGGTGAAAGATCATTCGGTAAGCGCCGCTTACCTTTGGCTGGCATGCATATCTGCCGTGCTCTCAACGTTGCTCGGGCCAAAAATATCTTTGAAACTAACTATTCCTCAGGTTGTTCAACGGTTTCGAGAGGCCTCCGTACAGCGTCCAACCTTTGTCCAACGCACGTTTCAATTGCTGATGATCGCCTTCTTTTTGCTGTTTTTGTATTCGACTTTTACTTCGTAGGGAAACTTGCCGCGTAAGTGCTGATTCCGAAGAGGTTGTTGTTTGGCCGGTGGAGGGGGAATGAAGCAATGGACGATCTGGCTGCGCAGGTCGTTAAGTGTGCGAAGTTGTTGGGGAAACTGCTGCGATGCCGAGCTTCGGGAGATATTCCAAATGACGCAAATGTTTTTTGCTTGAAGGCTGCGGCCACAAGATTTTTTGCGGAACATGCGAAGAATTGCCGAGCAAAAGAAAAGGGGCCACATTTGCATGTGGCCCCTTAGAATCTTGGCTCCCCGACCTGGACTCGAAGCAGGGACCTGCGGATTAACAGGCTCACGGTATATGTAAGCGCTAGCCCGCATAAATGCTATCTCAACTGTGACCAGTTAGACGGCATCTTTTGCAAAATAATAAACTTTTGATATTTATTCTATAGGTCTATTTTCATTGTATTTTAGCAAGCTAAAAGCGCATAATGAGAAAAATATCATCCCGATAATATCGCCCTGTTTTGACCATTCAGGTTTATTTTGAACACAGTACCAATATTTGCAATATATGGCGAAACGACCTCCTCCGGGAACATGCGTTCATTGTCTGGAAAAAGAAGTTGATCGCACGTGGGACCATGTCTTACCGCAGGCCTGGTATCCGGTTGGTACCCCAGATAATTTGCATAAATGGCAAATTCCTAGTTGTCATTTGTGTAATAGGGATTATGGGAAATTGGAGTCGGATTTGCTGGTCCGACTTGCATTTTGTCTGGATCCGACTCTTCCAGAGACGACCGAAATAGTGAAACGTGCATTGCGCTCGTTGAATCCTAAGTATGGGAAGAACAAGCGGGATAGCGCTGCACGTAGTGCCCTTGCAGCACGTCTTAGTAAAGAGCTGCTCAATGGACGTCAGATCCATCGTGAGGCTGTATACCCGGGATTTGAGGAAAAATGGGGGCGGTCGCATGCTCAAGGTTTGGGAATTAAGGTACCTGCAGAAAGCTTTCGGCGGTTTAGTGAAAAAATAGTTAGGGGTGTTTATTTTGTCGACGGAGAGAGGCTAATTGAACCGCCATATGTCATTGAATTTTTTGCTTTATCAGATCAAGGGGCCAAGCCTATTCAGGATCTGGTGGAGCGCTATGGTCGCGAAATGTCCCTAGGTACGGCAATAGTAGTCAGGATCGCGGAAGCTGATGAAGATCGCATGTGCAGCCTGATAGAAATTTCGATATGGGGCAAATTTAAAATGTATTGCTCCGTTGACTTAGACAACGATTCAATAACCTGATAAGACAGCATGCCATTATGCGAGAGCTCAGCATGATGGGAATTACAGCAGGTTCATTGCTACCCGGCTTGGACGGAAGTTGTGAAGAGCTGAGAGAGCGGTTCTTTGACTAGGTAAACGAACGAATATATGAATAATATTCCCTGCAGAAATGGAGCGAACATTTTTCGCATCACGGGGAAAGCATGGCAATAGATTCGCATCGACTTGCCATATCAGGTATGGCCCAGCGCCTTGCCTCCGGTTATTATGCTTTCTTGGTGGGCCACCTCGTCGCTGTTAATCCGCTGCCGATCAATTCGCTGCCACCGGCTAAGGTCCCTGGCGAGAATCCTATCGGCGAGATTAAGCGAAAGGACGGCACCTATCACACGCTTGACCTCCGCCACTATCTTGATCTTCTCCGCTGCGACAATGACTTGCAGGGACATTTTCTTCGTGTCTGGGCCATGGGCGCGTTGTTAATACTGGGCGATGAACTGAGCAAGCATAAATACTTTGACCGGGCGCCGATTCTTGAGCTGGTCTATCACCTGCGTAACGGTGTCGCTCATGGAAATCGGTTCAACATCACTGATAAGGGAAGGGAACGTTTGTCGAGGTATCCAGCGCATAACCGCAACGCGGCTGCGACGAGTCCTTTGGGAACGGTATTCGAGATCACCCCTAATCTGTGTGGGGCTGTCTTGTTTGATTTTATGGGCGCTGCCGACGTCATCGATCTCTTGCAATCGGTGGAGGTCTATCTCTCTCGATAGTCAGTGAGATTGAGCACACCGCCCGAGCTTGGATAAGTTTGATCCAATACAGTTTATAGCGTGATGCGAGTTCGATCTTCAATCTGTTTCTTTATGAATCCCTTGGCTAAATCTTTAAGTAAATCCATTGTGAAGCCTCCAGCCTCCAGCCTCCAGCGCTCCTTTTCTATTCTTTAACCAGACCTCTGGATTGCGTACAGAATCCAGGAAATCGCGGAGTCGGGGTCAAGTCTTGCAATGACACATGCGATGCTTCGTGCTTGCAGTTTGCTCGTACTATCTGGGGCAATTGGGTCACGGATTAAGAGTCCGCTGTTCTATTAAATGGTTGAGCCATATTTTGGCTCAATTGAGCTGAAATATGGCTCATGAGAAAAACAGTGGCGCACTTCTCCCTAGAGAGACCAAGGATAGTGATGAAGTAAGGTAGCGTCTGGCTGGCCAAAGTTGCTCGGCGCGCGACGTTACTGGGGGGGGGCATGATGCCGCGCTTTGGAAAGTATTCCAACGAGCGCAAAATGCATTTTGCTTGATGGCTGCGGCCACAAGATTTTTTGCGAAGCATGCGAAGAATTGCGGAGCAAAAGAAAAGGGGCCACATTTGCATGTGGCCCCTTAGAATCTTGGCTCCCCGACCTGGACTCGAACCAGGGACCTGCGGATTAACAGTCCGTCGCTCTACCAACTGAGCTATCAGGGAATTGAAAGAAGCAGAATTATAGTCTTGAATTAGCTGCGTTGTCAAAGCTTTTTCTAAACTTTTCTACATCTCCCGAAGCCGTTGTTGCAACTGCTTCGGGACCCGAATATTACAGGACTTTTGCGATTGCGGCGACAACATTATCAATATTTTTTGTGTTGAGCGCGGCGACGCAGATGCGGCCGGTGTCAACAGCGTAAATCGAGAACTCATCGCGCAGGCGTTCTACCTGGGCTTTGGTCAGGCCGGAGTAGGAAAACATGCCGCGTTGCTTGATGACGAAATCGAAGTCGTGGGCTGGTGCTTGTTCCTTCAGTTTCGAGACCAGCAGCTGGCGCATTTCGCGGATGCGGACGCGCATGCCGGCCAGTTCTTCTTCCCACAGCTTGCGCAGTTCCGGCGATGCCAGGGTGGTGGCAACGACTTGACCGCCATGGATCGGTGGGTTGGAGTAGTTGGTGCGGACTACGCGCTTCAGTTGCGACAGCACGCGGCCGGCTTCTTCCTTGCTGGCGGCGACGATGCTCAGGGCGCCGACGCGTTCGCCGTACAGCGAGAACGATTTGGAGAACGAGTTCGATACGAACAGCGGGCCACCGGCCTTGGCGAAACGACGGACGACTTCGCCGTCAGCGTCGATGCCGTCGCCGAAGCCTTGGTAGGCCATGTCTAGGAATGGGATCAGGCCACGTTGGGTCACGACTTCGATGATTTGCGTCCATTGGTCGCTGGTCAGGTCGGCGCCGGTCGGGTTGTGGCAGCAGGCGTGCAATACGACGACCGAGCCGCTGGCCATGGTTTTCAGGGCGTCGATCATGCCGCTGAAATTGACGCCGCGGGTGCTCGCATCGTAGTACGGATAATTGTTGACGGTGAAGCCGGCCGATTCAAACAGCGCGCGGTGGTTTTCCCAGCTTGGGTCGCTGATCCAGACTTGCGCGTTGGCGGCGGCGAAGCGCTTCAGGAAATCGGCGCCGAGTTTCAATGCGCCGGTGCCGCCGATGGCTTGCACGGTGATCGCACGGTTCTCTTGCACTACGGCGCTGTCGGCCCCAAATACCAGTTCTTGCACAGCCTTGTCGTAAGCCGCCAGGCCTTCGATTGGCAGGTAAGTACGTGGCGACAGCTTTTCAATCAGCAACGCCTCAGCTTTTTGCACGCATTCCAGCAGCGGCACCTTGCCGTTGTCGTCGTAGTAGACGCCGACGCCGAGGTTGGTCTTGCCTGGATTTTTATCCGCATTGAAGCCTTCGGTAATGCCGAGGATCGGATCGCGTGGCGCCATTTCGATGGCGGTGAAGAGGGAGGCTGAAAGAGGTGCGTTCATCGTGATAACATAAAAAGTTGGCTGCAAATTGAAGGTTGCAGTCGGGTTGAATGCTGTGCCGGGTCACGAGATAAATCGCGAATCGGCGCGGATTTACTGCCGTCTATTCTACCAAAGGTCGAAGCCCATGGCTGACATATCACAGGTTTCCAGTGTCGTCGACGAGTCAAAAATCGTCACTTTTCCCAATTCGCCGTATAAATTGTTCCAGCCTTTCCAGCCGGCAGGAGACCAGCCGACGGCGATTGCCAGGCTGGTGGAAGGGGTTGAAGACGGCTTGTTTTACCAGACGTTGCTGGGCGTTACCGGCTCTGGCAAGACTTATACAATGGCTAACGTGATCGCCCGCATGGGGCGGCCGGCGATTATTTTTGCGCCTAACAAGACGCTGGCGGCCCAGCTGTACAGCGAGTTTCGCGAGTTTTTCCCGCACAACGCGGTGGAATATTTCGTTAGTTACTACGACTATTACCAGCCGGAAGCCTACGTGCCGCAGCGCGACTTGTTCATCGAGAAAGATTCCTCGATCAACGAGCATATCGAACAGATGCGGCTGTCCTGCACCAAATCGCTGATGGAACGACGCGATGTGGTGATTGTGGCAACGGTGTCGGCGATCTACGGTATCGGTAACCCGAACGAATACCACCAGATGATCCTGACCTTGCGCGCCAAGGACAAGGTCAGCCAGCGCGACGTGATCGCGCGCCTGATCCAGATGCAATACACGCGCAACGAAATCGATTTCGGTCGCGGCACCTTCCGCGTGCGTGGCGATACGATCGACGTGTTTCCGGCTGAGCATGCCGAATTGGCAGTGCGCATCGAGATGTTCGACGATGAAATCGATAGCCTGCAGCTGTTCGATCCGCTGACCGGCCGCGTGCGCCAGAAGATCCCACGCTTTACGGTTTATCCCGGTTCGCACTATGTGACGCCGCGCGCCACTGTATTGCGCGCCATCGACACGATCAAGGAAGAGCTGCGCGATCGGCTGGAATTTTTCCGTAAGGAAAATAAATTGATCGAAGAGCAGCGCATCGAGCAGCGCACCCGTTTTGACCTGGAAATGATGCAGGAAATCGGTTTCACCAAGGGCATCGAAAACTATTCGCGCCATCTGAGCGGCGCCTTGCCGGGCGAACCGCCGCCGACGTTGGTCGATTACCTGCCGCCGGATGCGCTGATGTTCCTGGATGAGTCGCACGTGCTGATCGGCCAGTTGAACGCCATGTACAACGGCGACCGCTCACGCAAGACTAACCTGGTGGATTACGGTTTCCGCCTGCCGTCGGCGCTGGATAACCGGCCGCTGCGTTTCGATGAATTCGAAGGCAAGATGCGGCAGACGATTTTCGTCTCGGCCACGCCGGCTGAGTACGAAAAACAGCATGCCGACCAGGTGGTCGAGCAAGTGGTGCGGCCGACCGGCCTGATCGATCCTGCGATTGAAGTGCGGCCGGCCTTGAGCCAGGTTGATGACTTGATGACCGAGGCCCATGCCCGCATCAAGAAAAACGAGCGCGTGCTGGTGACGACCCTGACCAAGCGCATGGCCGAGCAACTGACAGAATTCCTGAGCGACAACGGCATCAAGGTGCGCTATCTGCACAGCGATATCGAAACCGTCGAGCGCGTCGAAATCATCCGCGATCTGCGCCTCGGTACCTTCGATGTGCTGGTCGGCATCAACTTGCTGCGCGAGGGTCTGGATATTCCTGAAGTATCGCTGGTGGCGATCCTGGATGCCGACAAGGAAGGCTTCCTGCGTTCCGAGCGCAGCCTGATCCAGACCATCGGCCGCGCCGCGCGTAACCTGAACGGCACCGCGATCCTGTACGCCGATCGCATGACCGATTCGATGCGCCGAGCGATCGACGAAACCGAGCGCCGCCGCAACAAGCAGATCGCTTTCAACACCGCCAATGGCATCACGCCGGTCGGCATCAACAAGCAAATTCGGGAATTGATCGACGGCGTCTACAGCCCGCAGGAAGCGCGTGAAGAGCTACATGCGGCGCAGGACCAGGCCAAGTACGAGTCGATGAGCGAGAAACAGGTGAGCAAGGAAATCAAGCGCCTGGAGAAGCTGATGGTCGATCACGCCAAGAACCTGGAGTTCGAGAAAGCGGCGCAGGTGCGCGACCAGTTGCATGTGCTCAAGCAGCAACTGTTTGGTGCGCCGGGGGCTGACAATATTGCCTTGTAGTTTTTCAGGCGGAGCAATTTCCTGGTTGATGCCGGATACGCGCAGGCAAGGCGCTGCGCGTCGTCCCCGCGAACGCCGGAATGACAGCGACGTGTGTTGTGTGTGATTGCCTGACTGCCGGCATTTTTTATTTATACGATTTATTTTTTTGGCTTATGACTGATTTCCTCCCTGCTTCAATTCGCGCTGCTTTGGATGGCGTACATGCATCCTGGTTACCCATTCTGGAGCGCGGCTTGCAAGCCGTGGCGCAAGCCAATCCCGCCTATTTGCCAGACTTGGCGGCGAGTGATTACCTGCCCACTGAAGGCCGACTATTTGCCGCCTTCAGCCGGCCGCTGGATGCAGTGCGTTACGTGCTGGTGGGAGAGGGGCCTTATCCGCGCGCGGCCAGCGCCACCGGGGTGTGTTTCATGGATGGCGCGGTTGGTTCGCTATGGTCGGAGAAGGGGTTGTCGAAGCAGGTCAACCGCGCTACGTCGCTGCGCAATTTCATGAAAATGCTGCTGGTCGCCGATGGCCAACTGGCGGTCGAGAATACCACCGGTGATGCGATGTCGGGCGTGGCGCAACAGGCGCAAATGCAAGGTTCGCCGGCAATCCAACAGCTTGCCGATTTGCAGGCCAATATGGTGGGGCAGGGCTTCCTGCTGTTGAATGCGTCGCTGGTGTTTCGCGCCGACGTGCCGCCGGTCAAGGATGCGAAGGCGTGGCAGCCGTTCATGCAGGCTGTCCTGACTGGTTTGGCCGAAGCCGCCGAAGATCGTGGCCAGGCTTTGCCGACGTTGGTGCTGTGGGGGAAAATCGCCGAGCAGCTGAATGCCTACCCGGTTACCGCGCGTTTCCCGAAGGCGGTGGCGGAGCATCCGTACAACTTGAGCTTTATCGGCAATGCCGGCATGCAGGCCCTGTTCGGACCGATGCAGCTGCTGAAGCGCGCCGGCTAGGCCGATTGCCGCGCGCTCAGATCAAACTCATCTGGCGCAGATCCATTTCGACTTGGGGAGTCATGTTGTCCACAACAGGCAAGGCCAGGGCGAGTTCGGGTTCAGCTTCCACCGGCTTGGCTTTAGGTTTTGCCTTGGGCGTTGGAGCCGCAACTGGTGCAGGGGCCGCAACCGGCGCAGGCGCCGGTTTGGCGCGCTTGGGGCTGGCCGGAGCTGAACTCGCGCTCAACCAGCGTTTCAGCATGTCGTCGAACAGTTCCAGCATCTCCGTCGGCAATGCCTGGGTGTAGGCTTGCCGTATCACCAGGCCATCCCACATGGCCGTCAGCAGCAACGCCGCCTGTTGCGCGTCCAGCGCCGGATTGATCTGACCGCGTTCCTGGGCCGTGCTCAGCATTTCGGCCAGGCCATCCACCCATTCCGTTTCCGCCGTCTTGATCGCCGCGCCAACCCGCTTGTTGCGCAAGCCTTCCGCATAGATCTCGGTCATCAGGCCGGCATCGCTGATCGCTGCATAGCGGGCGGCGAAGGCGCGGGTGATGGCCGACAGCGCCTGCGGCAGGTCCTCGGTGTCATGGAATTCCGCCAGCATGGTGCGCGCCTGGCGCCGTTCGTCTTCGGCCATTGCCGCAATAATCGCGTCCTTGCTGGTGAAGTAGCGATACACCGCGCCTGGTCCGAGCCCCACTTCGGTGCAGATTTCCTGCATGGAAGTCTGGTGAAAGCCCGTCTTGCGGAAGCACTTTGCTGCCGATTTCAAGATGTCGATCCGCTTCTGATCGGCTCTCTGGGTGGGTGACTGCGGTGTCTTTGATTTGCGGATGGCCATGCTGTGCTGCTCAAAAGAGGACTGTGCGGGAGGGTCGGTATTATAGGTTTAACCATCGCTTACTTGAACAAATTTTTTGCCTTTTTGGCCTCACTGTTGTGTGTATACAGCAATTTTTCATGCAATTCATGGTTCAGGCAAGTGCCCGTACAAGTTGTGATTGATTAAAAATCAACTGCCTCCAGAGCCATAGCCGGCGCGGCAATCCGGGAATTGGGCAATACCTGACGGATTCACTCAAGTTTGGTATACTGTCTCAAATTATTCAGATTTCAGAATAAGGGCTTAACAGATAGATAAAGCGGAGCCGGAAAACCTCAGCGGGTTTTTTGAGCACCCCTTAAAGCGAGCGGAGATTACATGCGTCTGACTACCAAAGGCCGGTTTGCGGTAACTGCGATGATCGATTTGGCATTGCGCCAGGGCAAGGGTCCTGTGACTTTGTCCGCCATCAGCGAGCGGCAAGAGATTTCCCTTTCCTATCTGGAACAGTTGTTCGGCAAATTGCGCCGTCACCAGATTGTTGAATCCGTACGCGGGCCAGGCGGCGGATATAACCTGGCGCGCAAAGCGGAAGACGTGACCGTGGCGGACATCATCATTGCTGTCGATGAGCCGCTGGACGCGACCCAATGCGGTGGCAAGGAGAATTGCCACAGCCCGGACCACGAAGGCGGCGGTCGTTGCATGACGCATGATTTGTGGTCGACCTTGAACGCCAAGATGGTTGAATACCTGGATTCGGTGTCGCTGAAGGATTTGGTGGATCAACAACATGCGCAGCAGCACGCGCAGCAAAAGAAGACCCTGGAACAAAATGTGGTGGTGATGCACCGGTCCCACCTGGTTGCTTGATTGGAGCTCAAAATAGTATGAACGCACCCTTGGAAAAAAGCCTGATAGACACATTGAAGGCACCTCACTTCCCGATTTATATGGATTACTCGGCAACGACGCCGATCGATCCGCGTGTTGCCGACAAGATGATTCCTTACCTGCGCGAGCAGTTCGGTAATCCGGCGTCGCGCAGCCACATGTATGGCTGGTCCGCAGAAAAAGCCGTCGAAGACGCGCGTGAGCAAGTCGCCAAGCTGGTCAACGCCGATTCGCGCGAGATCATCTGGACTTCCGGTGCCACCGAAGGCAACAACCTGGCCATCAAGGGCGCAGCCAATTTCTACAAGACCAAGGGCAAGCACATCATCACGGTCAAGACCGAGCACAAGGCTGTGCTGGACGTGTTCCGCGAGCTGGAGCGCCAGGGTTTTGAAGCGACTTATCTGCAACCGCAAGACAACGGCCTGATCACACTGGAACAACTGGAAGCGGCGATCCGCCCGGACACGATCCTGGTGTCGGTGATGCTGGTCAACAATGAAATCGGCGTGATCCAGCCAATTCCTGAAATCGGCGAACTGTGCCGTCAGAAGGGCATCATTTTCCATTGCGACGCGGCGCAAGCCACAGGCAAGGTTGCGATCGACCTGGAAAAATGGAAAGTCGACCTGATGACTTTCACTGCCCACAAGACTTACGGTCCGAAAGGCGTCGGCGCCTTGTACGTGCGTCGCAAACCGCGCGTTCGTATCGAAGCGCAGATGCATGGCGGCGGTCATGAGCGCGGCCTGCGTTCGGGCACTTTGCCGACGCACCAGATCGTCGGCATGGGCGCAGCGTTTGAAATCGCCCGTGAAGAAATGGATGAAGAGATCGTTCGCATCAAAGCGCTGCGCGACCGCCTAGCGACTGGCCTGCAAACTATCGAAGAAGTGTATGTCAATGGCGACATGGCACATCGTGTACCGCATAACCTGAACGTCAGCTTCAATTATGTCGAAGGCGAATCGCTGATCATGGCAATCAAGGATATCGCGGTATCGTCCGGTTCGGCCTGTACTTCGGCCAGCCTGGAGCCTTCCTACGTATTGCGCGCGCTGGGTCGCAGCGACGAGCTGGCGCATAGCTCGATCCGCTTCACCATCGGCCGCTTTACGACCGAAGAAGATATCGATTTCACGATCGAACTGATCAAGACCAAAGTTGCGAAACTGCGTGAGTTGTCGCCGCTGTGGGATATGTACAAGGATGGCATCGACATCAGCACCATTCAGTGGGCCGCCCACTAAGTTGCAGATTGAAGGCCACACCGGGAAATTCTTCTGCGGCGTGACCGCAGCGTCAAATTAAGGAGCAGTAACATGTCTTACTCAGAAAAAGTTTTAGACCACTACGAAAATCCACGCAACGTCGGCGCCTTTGAAAAGGGCGACGAAACTGTAGGTACCGGCATGGTCGGTGCGCCGGCTTGCGGCGACGTCATGAAGTTGCAGATCAAGGTCGGCGCTGACGGCATCATCCAGGACGCCAAGTTCAAGACTTACGGCTGCGGCTCGGCGATTGCTTCGTCGTCGCTGGTGACCGAATGGGTCAAGGGCAAGACACTGGATCAAGCCATGTCGATCAAGAACACCCAGATCGCCGAAGAACTGGCGCTGCCGCCAGTGAAGATCCACTGCTCGATCCTGGCTGAAGATGCGATCAAGGCTGCGGTTGAGGATTACAAAGCCAAGCATGGTGAACAGAAGCAAGCGGCGTAATTACTAGCACTAGTTACCATCGACCTGCCGGTTGCGACAACATGTCGCTATGGGCGGGGCGATAGAGCTACAGGAAAGAGATCGACGGTTTATGGCAATCACACTGACAGAAAAAGCGGCAAAGCATATCAACCGCTATATCGAGCGGCGCGGCAAGGGCATCGGCCTGCGCTTTGGCGTGCGCACGACCGGTTGCTCGGGCTTGGCATACAAGCTGGAGTATGTGGATGAGAAGACTGACGAAGATGCAGTGTTCGAGTCGCATGGCATTCAGGTCTTTGTCGATCCGAAGAGCTTGCCGTATATCGACGGCACCGAACTCGATTTCGCGCGCGAAGGTTTGAACGAAGGCTTCAAGTTTTACAACCCGAACGTCAAGGACGAGTGCGGCTGCGGCGAAAGCTTCCGGATTTGATGTCATCCTGGCCGGGCATTGGACTGTCTGATTGACCGTTGAGCCTGCGTCACGATGGATGAGATGGACGACCCAAGCCTGTTGCATTTCAACAGGCTTTTGTTTTAATTCAATATGCAAAATCACTTCGAGTTATTCCAACTGCCGCAACGCTTCACGCTCGATACATCTGCGCTGGAGCAGGCCTATCACGAGGTGCAGAACCAGACTCATCCGGATCGCTTCGTCAATGCCACCAGTGCCGAAAAGCGCGTGGCGATGCAATGGACGACGCGCGCTAATGAGGCTTACCAGACGCTCAAGAGCCCGTTCAAGCGCGCCGCCTATTTGTGCGAACTGAATGGCGTGGAACTGGAAGTCGAGTCGAATACGGCCATGCCGACGGCTTTCCTGATGCAGCAGATGGAATGGCGTGAAACGCTGGACGATGCCCGTGCGGAAAAGAACCTGGCCGCGCTGGAGCAACTGGACGAGGAATTACGCGCCGCGCGCAGGGCCGATCTGCAACGCATTGGCGTTTTGCTGGATGCCGGAGATTTCCAACAGGCTGCGCAATACGTGCGGCAGTTGATGTTCCTGGAAAAATTTGGGGAAGAGATCGGCAACGCATTCGCCGTTCTCGAATCGTAAATCACGACACGACAATTATTATTAGCCGAGTACGAACATGCCTGAAGTCTGGTTATTCCTGATCGCCGCAATGACGCTGACCCTGGCCCCGGGGCCGGACAATATCTATGTGCTGACGCGCGGCATTGCGCAGGGCCGCAAGGCCGGCCTGGTGGCCGCGCTGGGTTTCAGTTCGGGCTTGATTTTCCATACGATGCTGGCGGTGCTCGGCTTTGCCGCGCTGATCAAGGCTTCGCCGCTGGCCTACTCGCTGTTGCGTTACGCCGGCGCCGGTTACCTGATCTATATCGGCGTGCGCACCTTGCGTTCGCATACCGCAGTTCACCTGCAAGGCAATGCCGCGCCACAGAAGCTGACGCGCATCTATTGGCAGAGCGTGATCGCGAATATGCTGAATCCGAAAGTGACACTGTTCTTCATCGCATTCCTGCCGCAGTTCGTCAACGCCAGCGCCGGTCATATCCCGGCGCAGATGTTGCTGTTGGCAGCTGTATTTATCATGCAGGCGCTGGCAATATTCAGTGCGGTCGCCCTGTTTTCCGGTATGGTCGGCGCGTTTTTCCAGCGCAAAAAATCGGCCGCTACCACCATGAACCGCTTGGCGGGCTGTGCATTTATCGGACTCGGTATTCGCATCGCTCTGCCGCAATAAAGCAATAAACGAAAAGCAAGATACCCCTATGGCACTTCTGCAAATCTCCGAACCAGGCATGTCCACCGCACCGCACCAGCATCGGCTGGCGGTAGGGATCGATCTGGGTACCACCAATTCGCTGGTCGCCACAGTGCGCAACAGCATCCCTGAGGTGCTCAACGACGAGGCTGGCCGACCATTGCTGCCGTCGATCGTGCGCTATCTGCCGAATGGCAATGCGCACATCGGCTACAAGGCGCAGGCGGCGCAAACTACCGATCCGAAGAACACCATCCTGTCGGTCAAGCGCTTCATGGGCCGTGGCCTGAAAGACATCGCCTACGCTGAAAACCTGCCATACGATTTTCTCGATGCGCCAGGCATGGTGCAGTTGAAGACAGTTGCCGGCGTCAAGAGCCCGGTTGAAATTTCCGCTGAAATCCTGGCAACGTTGCGCCAGCAAGCTGAAGATGCGCTGGGCGACGATCTGGTCGGCGCAGTGATTACCGTGCCTGCGTATTTCGACGACGCACAGCGCCAGGCCACCAAGGATGCGGCCAAGCTGGCCGGTTTGAATGTGCTGCGTCTGCTGAATGAACCGACTGCTGCGGCGATCGCCTACGGTTTGGATACTGCCTCGGAAGGCGTCTACGTGGTCTATGACCTGGGCGGCGGCACCTTCGATATTTCGATCCTGAAGCTGACCAAGGGTGTGTTCGAAGTGCTGGCCACCGGCGGCGATTCTGCGCTTGGCGGCGACGATTTTGATCATCGTTTGTTTTGCTGGATCAGCAAGGAAGCGCAATTGTCGCCGTTATCCGATGAAGACACCCGGGTGCTGATGGTCAAGGCGCGCGAAGCCAAGGAATTGCTGTCGACCAAAGCTGAGGTGACCATCGATGCTGCCTTGAGCTCCGGCGAACGTGTGCATCTGCTGCTGACTTCGGAAATCTTTGACGAAATCACCAAGCATCTGGTGGCCAAGACCCTGACGCCAACCCGCAAGGCGTTGCGCGATGCCGATCTGAGTGCCGACGACGTCGATGGCGTGGTGCTGGTTGGCGGCGCTACCCGCATGCCGAGCATCCGCAAGGCGGTCGGCGACTATTTTCATACAACGCCGCTGGCGAATATCGATCCGGATAAGGTGGTCGCACTGGGCGCTGCAATCCAGGCCAATCTGCTGGCCGGTAACCGCGCTCCCGGCGACGACTGGCTGTTGCTGGATGTGATCCCGCTGTCGCTCGGGATTGAAACCATGGGCGGCCTGGTGGAAAAGGTCATTCCGCGCAATTCAACCATTCCGTGCGCGCGTGCGCAGGAATTCACCACCTTCAAGGATGGCCAGACCGCGATGGCGATCCAGGTCTTGCAGGGCGAGCGCGAGCTGGTCAGCGATTGCCGTTCCCTGGCCAAGTTCGAGCTGCGTGGCATTCCGCCAATGGCGGCCGGTGCGGCGCGTATTCGCGTGACGTATCAGGTCGATGCGGACGGTTTGTTGTCGGTCTCGGCGCGCGAGTTGCGTTCCGGTGTCGAAGCCTCGATCAGCGTCAAGCCGTCTTATGGTTTGGCCGATGACGACGTCGCGCGCATGCTGCAGGAATCGTTTGCTTCGGCTGACGTCGACATGCAACAACGTGCCTTGCGTGAAGAGCAGGTGGAAGCGGAGCGTATCGTGCTTGCTACCGAATCGGCATTGCAGGCCGACGCCGCGTTGCTGTCTGAAGAGGAACGCACATCGATCGCAGCGTTGATTGAAGCCGTGCGCACGAAAGCGCTGGGCGATGATCACCTGGCGATCAAGGCGGCAGTCGATGCGCTGGCGCATGGCACCGAAGAGTTCGCAGCGCGGCGCATGGACCGCAGCGTGCACGATGCGCTGACCGGCAAGACACTGGATCAAGTGTCCTGAACACCATATAAATTCAAAAAGAATCAACCTATTCCCGAGGTAAACAAAGTGCCCCAAATCGTCGTACTGCCCCACCCAACATATTGCCCAGAAGGTGTCGTGATCGAAGCGCCACGCGGCCAATCGGTCTGCGATGCGCTGCTCGACAACGATATCGAAATCGAGCACGCCTGCGAAAAATCCTGTGCCTGCACGACCTGCCACGTCGTGGTGCGTGAAGGCTTCGCTTCGCTCGGCGAACTGGATGAGAAAGAGGAAGATCTTCTGGATATGGCGTGGGGCCTGGAAGCCACTTCGCGCCTGTCATGCCAGGCGATTGTCGGCGAAGAAGATCTGGTGGTCGAGATCCCGAAATACACGATCAACCACGCCAGCGAAAACCATTAATCATTCGCTGTCGCAGCGATTATCAATAGGGGAGCAACACAATGAAGTGGACCGACACATTGCTGATTGCAGAAACGTTGTACGACAAATTTCCGGATATCGATCCGGCGACGATTCGTTTCACCGACCTGCATAAATGGGTATTGGACCTGGAAGGTTTCGACGATGATCCAAAGCGTTCCGGCGAAAAGATCCTGGAAGCGATCCAGGCTGCCTGGATCGAAGAAGCAGAGTAAGCGCAATCTTGATTGCACAATAAAAAACCCGCTGTCGCTACACTCGTAGCGACAGCGGGTTTTTTATTGGCACTGCGATGCCGGGTGTTGCTTAACCGCGTCCTTCCAGATGACCGTTGACCACCCGGACTGGATCGCCGACGCGCCATTCCTGTTGAGCCGATTGCGGGAAGCTGCGGACCTTGCCGTCTTCCATGCGCACCATGACTTGATAGGTCGTGGTGGTGTGGGTGCGTTTTTCCACTTCGTTGCCGGCAAAGCCGCCGCCGACGGCACCGGCGACTGTCGCCAGGGTATTACCGTTGCCGTGACCGACCTGATGGCCGAGGATACCGCCCAATACCGCGCCGGCTGCAATGCCTACGCCGCTAGGCTTGGCTGCGTGCTGGATTGCCTGTATCGACTCAACCCGGCCGCAGCTGCGGCAGATGGCGGGTTGCGGCGCTGCTTGTGGCTGGTTTGGCGCAGCTGCGTAGGCAGGCTGCGGTGCTTGCTGCATCGGTACCGCCTGGTTTGGCGCTTGCTGGTAGTAGCTGTTCTGGCCGGCAGGAGCGCCATTCTGATTTTGCGTCGGCTGGCCGGATTGTTGTTGCTGTTGTTGAGCGCTGTAATCGGCCGGTGCAGCCGACATCGCAGCGACTTGCTGTGGATTCGAGCCTTGCGAGCTAGGAAACAAGCCAGTCATCGCAGCCACGCCTACCAGGCTAGCCAGAGTGACTGCAACGGCCGCGGTAGCGACCAGCGGGTGAATGCGGTTGTTTGGTTTCGGGTTATCCATTATTACCTCCAGAAAAGCTTTTGTTTGTTAAGTAAAGTAATTATCAAAGGTTCGCTGGCTGAGCACTAGATTGATAGTGTGTCAGATGTATCCTTATGTAACGAGTTCAATCTATCTGGAAATATTTTGCTGTTGAGAAACTGATTTACACCACAAACTCCCAATAATTGGGGTCAGAGTCGAATTAATTTGAGTTTGTTGGGGGGATTTACTCCGTGGAACGTCAAATGGGGTCAGAGTAATTTTCGCAAAAGGCCGCGAAAAAAAACTCCGACCCCATTTGACTACGCTGTCGCTGATTTGCCGCTAAATCGATTTATTCCGCAA
>NZ_JBIUZX010000003.1:0-201906 GCF_044745265.1 Collimonas sp. NPDC087041 | reverse complement strand
AAATCGAAAGCCGAATAATTGGGGTTGCAAATAATTGGGGTCAGAGTCGAATTAATTTCAGTTTGACGGGGGTATTTACTCCGTGGGACGTCAAACGGGGTCAGAGTAATTTTCGCAAAAGGCCGCGAAAAAAAACTCCGACCCCATTTGACTACGCCGTCGTTGATTTGCCGGTAAATGGATTTATTCCGCAAAAATCGAAAGCCGAATAATTGGGGTTGCAAATAATTGGGGTCAGAGTCGAATTAATTTCAGTTTGACGGGGGTATTTACTCCGTGGGACGTCAAATGGGGTCAGAGTAATTTTCGCAAAAGGCCGCGAAAAAAAACTCCGACCCCATTGGACTGCGCCGTCGTTGATTTGTTGGAAATCAACGACGGCGCATCGTACTGTTATTAGTCCTCGCGGCGCAGGTGCGGGAACAAGAGTACGTCGCGGATGTTTGGCGAGTCGGTGATCAACATCATCAAACGGTCGATGCCGATGCCGCAGCCGCCGGTCGGAGGCATGCCGTATTCCAGCGCGCGGATATAGTCGGCGTCGAAATACATGGCTTCTTCGTCGCCGGCGTCTTTGGCGGCTACCTGGGCCTGGAAGCGGGCGGCTTGGTCTTCCGAATCGTTCAACTCCGAGAAGCCATTGGCGATTTCGCGACCGGTGACGAACAGTTCGAAACGTTCGGTGATGCCCGGTACGGTGTCGGATGCGCGTGCAAGTGGCGATACTTCGACCGGGTAATCAACGATGTAGGTCGGATCCCACAGTTGCGCTTCCGCGGTTTCTTCAAACAGCGCCAACTGCAGTGCGCCGAGACCGGCGTGGGCGTGCGGCTTGACGCCGAATTTCTTCAGTTCTGCCTTGATGAATTCGGCATCCTGCAACTGGGCGTCCTGATACTGCGGCGCATATTTGTTGATGGCGCCGATGATCGTCAGGCGCTGGAAAGGCTTGCTCAGATCCAGTTCGCGGCCCTGATAAGTCAGGACGGCGGTGCCATGGGCATCGATAGCGGCCTGACGGATCACTTGCTCAGTGAAATTCATCAGCCATTGATAGTCGACATATGCCGCATAGAATTCCATCATCGTGAATTCCGGATTGTGGCGCGGTGATACGCCTTCATTGCGGAAGTTGCGATTGACTTCAAATACGCGTTCGAAACCGCCAACCACTAAACGCTTCAGATACAGCTCAGGCGCAATGCGCAGGAACATCTGCATGTCCAGCGCATTGTGGTGGGTGATGAACGGTTTGGCCGCGGCGCCGCCAGGGATGGCGTGCAGCATCGGCGTTTCGACTTCCATGAAGTCGTTCTTTTCCATGAAGCGGCGGATCGACGACATCGCAGCAGTACGCACCTTGAAAGTGCGGCGCGTATCTTCGTTCATGATCAGGTCGACGTAACGCTGACGGTACTTGGTTTCCTGATCGGCCAGGCCGTGGAATTTGTCGGGCAGCGGGCGCAGCGATTTGGTCAGCAGGCGCAGCGTGGTGACCTTGATCGACAGCTCGCCAGTCTTGGTCTTGAACAGCGTGCCTTCTGCGCCGAGGATGTCGCCGAGGTCGTAGTGCTTGAAGTTGTCGTAATTGTCTTCACCGATGTTTTCCTTGGTGATGAACAGCTGGATACGGCCGTCGGCCTTGCTGCCCGATGCATCCTGCAAGGTCGCGAAAGAAGCTTTGCCCATCACGCGTTTCAGCATCATGCGGCCGGCGACGACCACCTTGACGGCGGCGGCGTCCAGCGCTTCGCCATCCTGGCCGGCGTACTCTGCCTGCACCGCGTCCGCCTTGTGGGTCGGACGGAAGTCGTTAGGGAAGGCCACGCCCTGGCTGCGCAAGGCGCTGAGCTTGGTGCGGCGTTCCGCGATGATCTTGTTTTCGTCTTGCGGGACAGGTTGCTGCTGATTGTCTGTCGTCATGTCGGTATCTTTATAAATGATGCGGTGAAACGTCTGTGGTGCGGCGGGGAAGACCGTGCCGCGGACATCGTCGGCGGCACGTTGAAATTACACGCCTTGCTTGAGTGAAGCCGCGATGAAGTCGTCAAGGTCGCCGTCGAGGATGGCCTTGGTGTTGCCGCTCTCGAAGTTGGTGCGCAAATCCTTGATGCGCGACTGGTCCAACACGTAAGAACGGATCTGGTGGCCCCAGCCGACGTCGGTCTTGGAGTCTTCCAGCTTCTGTTGCTCGCTCATGCGCTTGCGCAGTTCCAGTTCATACAGTTTTGCTTTCAACATGTCCCACGCTTCGGCGCGGTTGCGGTGCTGGCTGCGGTCGTTCTGGCATTGCACGACAATCCCGGACGGCATGTGCGTCAAGCGCACCGCGGAGTCGGTCTTGTTGATGTGCTGACCACCGGCGCCGGATGCGCGATAGGTATCGACGCGGACGTCGGCAGGATTGACTTCGATATCGATCGAGTCGTCCACTTCCGGGTACACGAACAAACTTGAAAACGAAGTGTGGCGGCCGTTGGCGGAATCGAATGGCGACTTGCGGACCAGGCGGTGCACGCCGGTTTCGGTGCGCAGGAAACCGTAGGCATAATCGCCCTCGACTTTCAGCGTAGCGGTCTTGATGCCGGCGACTTCACCGTCGGATTGTTCCAGGATATCGACCTTGAAACCCTTGCGTTCGCAATAGCGCAGATACTGGCGCAGCAGCATCGATGCCCAGTCTTGCGCCTCGGTGCCGCCGGCGCCGGCTTGAATATCGATGAAGCAATTGTTCGGGTCCATCGGATTGCTGAACATGCGGCGGAATTCCATGCCTTCCACCAGCTTGCGCAATTCCTCGGTATCGGCTTCGACAGCTTCTATCGTTTCTTCGTCCTGCTCTTCGCGGGCCATCTGGAACAGATCGGTGGTGTCGCGCAGATCGGCTTCGATCTTGGTCAGCGCCAGCACGATGGCTTCCAGCGATTTCTTTTCTTTACCCAGGTCCTGGGCGCGCTTCTGGTCGTTCCAGACTTCCGGATCTTCCAGTTCGCCATTGACCTGGTCGAGTTTCTCTAACTTCGTATCGAAGTCAAAGATACCTCCGAAGTTCGGCTTCGCGACTGGTCAGGTCGGCGAGCAGGTTTTGCAGGGAATTTAAGCGTTCGGCTTCCATTTTTGGCTCTTTTGCAATCAAACCCTAAATTATACGCCAGCGCTATGGCAGATGGCGCCGCCGTTTGCGTTTTGCTACGAATTGGCTGCTGTTTTTCAGCAAATATGCAGAAATGTGAACCATTGCAACAAGGTAGATATCGAACCCGCAATTCTTTACAATGGATTACGCGCTTGATCATTTCCCTGCCGAGGCCTTGCCGCCCATGACGATTAAGGCAAAAAATAGTCGATTTCATGTCGATTTGGCATCATTTTTGCTGGTGACGCCACTGTGCGTGATGCTTGGCGCCTGTGGTCTTCTGGCGCCAACACCGGCGCCGCACGGCGAAGTCCAGGGCGCTTCCACCAGCGGCGGAGAACTGGCGCAGTCAGACGTCAACCGCATGGCAACGTTGGCCATGCACGACAATCTCGACAGCCTGTATCGCTTGCTGGACAAGTTGTATCGACGCAACCCGGCAGAGTGGAAAAAGACCGCCGCCAGCCGGGAGCTGGCAATCCAGCGCGTACGCGAGGCAGTCGAGGCACGCCAACCGTGGCCGGAACTGCAAGGAAAGCATGACATACAGGCACTGTCGTTGGCGCTTGATCCGGCTTTCAGCGGCGATCGTGCGGCGGCGTTTATTTACGGCGCAGCGGACATGATCATCGTCGCCCACGGCGGCAAGACCAAGTTTTACCTGATTGACGGACTCAACGCCCAATATCTGTACAACGCCGCCCGCAACATGGAAATCGCCGCGTGGATTCTCGGCAGCCGCAAAAATCCTGGCGGCCAGCCGTTGCTGCTGTCGAACGACATCTCAGAGAGTGAGCACAACATCAGTTTCGAGAGGGAGTTCGGCAAGGTGATCGCCCGCATCGATTTGCTGGCTGAATTCACTACCGAGAAGTACCGGCGGGCCGGCATCAGTTATGTTCAGAACCTGGTGGGCGGGACTTTCCTGCAGTTTTTGCCGGTGCGCTGACAACTTCCTCGAATGTCCTTTTTTGTCCGCATTATGTCTACGGCACGCATTTCGCGATATCAGTCCCAGACTTAACATGATCCTCAACGATGGCAGTCCGATTCCGGACTGTCCGTGTGTCGAATGAGGTCAGTGCATGTTGAGTGTCGGAATACTGGTTTTTGATGACGTGGAAATCCTGGATTTTTCAGGTCCTTATGAAGTGTTTTCCACGGCATCCCGAGTGCATGGACGCGGCAACGGCGGCGCCGGCGCAGGCAGCTTGTTCCGCTGCTTTCTGGTTGCGCCGGACATGCGGCCGGTGCGTGCACGCGGTGGTATGAAAGTGTTGCCGGATTGCGTGCTGTTGCCATCTTCGGAGTTGGATGTGCTGCTGGTGCCGGGCGGTGACGTTTCCGTTATCGTCAATAACGACGCCGTGATTGCCTGGATCGCGGCGCAATCCGGAAGCGCAATGATCACAGCTTCCGTGTGCACCGGAGCCTTCCTGCTGGCCAAGGCCGGCTTGCTCGACGGACTGGATGCGACGACGCATTGGGAAGATCAGGATGATTTGCAGGCCGCTTTTCCGGCGCTCACGGTTAAGCGCGACGTGGCCTGGGTCGATTGCGGTAAAGTGGTGACTTCCGGCGGCATATCGGCGGGTGTCGACATGAGCTTGCATCTGGTCGAGCGCTTGGCTGGGGCAGCGCTGGCGACCGCCACCGCCAAACAGATGGAGTACCGATGGCTGCAATAAACGACGGCATGTCAGGCGAGGAGATCACCATCCCGGTGTATTTCCTGTTGCGCGACGCCACCATGGCGCTTGACCTGATCGGTCCGGCGGAAGTGCTGCGCTACGCCAACCGGATAGCCGAACGCGAGGAGCGGGCGGCGTTTTTCGACGTCCGCTATATCAGCGCAGCGTCCTCGATCAGCACATCAATTGGTCTTGGCCTGACAGGTTTCGGCGCGTTGCCGGACAGCTTGCCCGCTAACGCCATTATCGTGCTCAACGGCTGCACCGGCAGCGACGACGACTTCAGCAGCGCTGCCGATCAACGCGCAGTGGCGTGGCTGCGCACGCATTGGCTTGCCTCGCATCGTTTGCTGTGCATCTGCACCGGCGCGTTGCTGGCCGGTTATACAGGTTTGCTCGACGGTCGCCAATGCACCACGCATCACAGCCACTGCAACGATTTGCGGCGCCTTGCGCCACGCGCGCACGTATTGGAAAACCGGATTTTCGTCGAAGATGGCAACGTCTACACAAGTGCCGGCGTCACTACCGGCATCGACCTGGCATTGCACGTGGTAGCGCAAATTACCGGTCATGCCCGCAGCGCGTCGATTGCTCGCTCGCTGGTGGTGTACATGCGGCGCGCCGGCAGCGATCCGCAACTGTCGCCCTGGCTGGCTTGTCGCAACCATTTGCATCCGGCGGTGCACCGCGTGCAGGACGCTGTGATCGGCAATCCTGCCAACGACTGGGACCTGCAGCAACTGGCCGATATCGCCTGCACCAGCGAACGCCATTTGACGCGCCTGTTCCGCGAACATACCGGCAGCAGCCTGGTCGACTACATCCAGCGCATCCGGGTGGCCCTGGTGCGCGAGTTGCTGACGCAATCGAAGCTGGATATGGAGCAGGTGGCGCAGCAGGCCGGCTTCAATTCAACCCGCCAGTTGCGCCGCGTGTGGAGCAAATTCGAAAGCCTGCCGCCAAGCCAGCAACGTGTGGTCGGATGATTCGCAATAGTTAAATGGGGTCGGAGTTTTTTTTCGCGATTTTTGCGAAAATTACTCTGACCCCATTTGAGGGCCTACGGCGCGCAAGCCAAGGCATTCGAGGAAAATTAAATAGGGTCAGAGTCGAATTTTTGGCGGTAACAATTCGACTCTGACCCCAATTAATGGTCTGCGGATTACAAGCTGTTAAGGCAGCCGCTTCACGCCGGCTCAGCGTGTTCGACCATCAACTGTACCTTGGTCACGCCGTTATATTCATTGGCGTCCAGGCGGAATGCGACTTTGGCCTTGCTGCCCAATTCATCGGTGTGGCCGAACCAGATCGCATCGTAGCGTGTGCCATTTCGCTCCAGCAGCAGCTTCAAGTGCTTTTCCTTCAGGATGCGTTGGCTGACCACGCGGAACTCGTCGCAAAACAGTGGCGGAGCAAAGCCCTGGCCCCACACCTGGCCGTCCATCAATTCAATGAACTGGGTGGTGTAGTAGGCATCTTCCAGCGGCCCATCGGTTTCAATCACGCGTTCCAGCTGGCTCTTTCCTAGCCATTCGCGGCCGACTTTCTCGAAAGCGGCGGCGAAGGCGTCGAATGCATCGGCGCGGATGGTCAGGCCGGCGGCCATCGCGTGGCCGCCGAATTTCTGGATCAGGCTGGGCGCATGCTTGGACACCAAGTCCAGCGCATCGCGCAGGTGGAAGCCTGGAATCGAGCGGCCGGAACCCTTGATCAATCCTTCTCCGCCGGGAGCGAAAGTGATGGTCGGTCGATAGAATTTATCCTTCAAACGCGACGCGACGATGCCGATCACGCCTTGGTGCCAGGACGCGTCGAACACGCTGATGGTGGTGCTGTCCTGTGGTTTGAAATCATCCAGCAATGCCAGCGCGGTGTCCTGCATGCCGGCTTCGATATCGCGCCGCTCGCGGTTGATGGTGTCAAGTTGCTGGGCGATGGCCCAGGCACGGCCTTCGTCGTCGGTGGTCAGGCATTCGATGCCGAGCGCCATATCGGCCAGGCGGCCGGCGGCGTTCAGGCGCGGGCCCAGCGCAAAGCCGAGATCGAAAGGCGTCGCCCGGCGCGCTTCGCGGCTGGCGGCGCGGAACAGCGCGGCAACGCCGGCATGCATGCGGCCGGAGCGCATGCGTTTCAAACCTTGCGCCACCAGGATGCGGTTGTTGGCGTCGAGCTTGACGACGTCGGCGACGGTGCCGAGCGCTACCAGGTCGAGCAGTACGTCCAGTTTTGGTTGGGTCTTGGCATCGAATATGCCGCGCTTGCGCATTTCGGCGCGCAGCGCCAGCAAGACATAGAACATGACGCCGACACCGGCCAGGTTCTTGCTCGGGAAGCCGCATTCAGGCTGGTTCGGATTGACGATGACTGCCGCTGCCGGCAGCGTATCTGCCGGCAAGTGATGGTCGGTGACCACCACTTCGATGCCGCGCCGGTTGGCTTCTTCCACGCCGTCGATGCTGGCGATGCCATTGTCGACCGTGACGATGATGTCGGGCGATTTTTCGCGCGCGGTCAGCTCGACGATTTCCGGCGTCAGGCCGTAGCCGTATTCGAAGCGGTTCGGCACGATGAAGTCAATGTTCGCGCCCAGCAATCGCAGACCGCGCAGGCCGACTGCGCAGGCGGTCGCGCCGTCGCAATCGTAGTCGGCGACGATTACCATTTTCTTTTTTGCGGCGATGGCGTCGGCCAGGAAGCTGGCCGCAGCGTCGATGTGCAGCAGCCCAGACGGCGGGATCAATGCGGTCAGCTCGCTTTCCAGTTCCTTGACATCAAGCAGGCCACGCGCGGTGTAGACACGCGCCAGTACCGGATGGACGCCGCTTTGGCGCAGCCGTTCGGAATCGCGGAAAGGGTAGGGGCGGGTAACGATACGAGTCATGATGAATGCGCTGGCAGTAAGCCGTTCAGTGATGGCTTGAGCCAGAATTTCTTGAGTGACAGGCGGCTGGCGGTCCATTCAAGCAGGTGGGCATTGTCGGTGATGTACAGCGACAGGCTATCCAGCCGGCCTTGCTGCATCGCTTGCAGCAGCGGTGCGAAGAATTCGTTTTCGAGCGCCTGCAGCTGTTGCAGCCAACCTGACCATTCGCCGGTCAGCGCCGGCTGGATCAACTGATCCAGCGTGAGTAATGCGTGCTCGGGTTTGGTGGCGATGATATCGGCCGCGCTGGCGCTGACATAGGCTGTCTTGGCATATTGGCCGAGTCCTGCGAGACTATCCGGCAGATTGAACACGTCGCGCGGTTCACCTGACGTGGCTGGCGCCGGCGCTGCCGTCGCTCCGCCCCATAACCACAAGGAATTGACGGCTTGCAGTCCTTGCATTGCCCGTTGTTCGTTCAACGGATGCGCAAACCACAGCATCTGCACTTCATTCTGCAATTTGCGCCATGCTGCGGCGCCGTCGCCTTGCGGCATCCAGATATCGATGTTGTGACCGCAGGTGGCGTCGGGAGTGGCGGTCAGCAAGCCTTGCCAGTCGTCGGCGCGCATGAACCAGGTGTTGGCGCTGCCGTAGCGCAGTGATCGGCCCACTTCAGCGAACAAGGGCTCGGCGGCATCGAACAGGGTGCGCGAATCCGCTTCGGACAGGTTGATCTGGCGAATATCGGTCAGCACCAAGTGGTCGCGGGCGATATGGATATGCGACGGATGCAGCATGAACCAGACGCCATCGTCAGCAGCCAGGCCGAGTGAGCGCATGGTGGCGCAAGCCAGGGCGGGGCTGTTCTGATGCTCCTGGGCGGACCCGCCATCGGCCGCAGCGAACGGCGGCAACGCAAATTGCGACGTCAGCCACGCTTCATGCGGCAGAGCTCTTGCAAAATCATCAAACTGTTGGCGATGACGGCCGGACTTGGCCCGCGCCATCAAGGTGGCCAGGGCAGGCAGTTTCAATTCACGCAATAAATCGCGCGCCAGTTCCGGCGGCGGAAGGCCGAATGGCAATAGGATATCTAAATGACTCATGCCGAGATTGTAGGGCATACCGGGTCATGAGGCGAATTGCCGGGTCGAAGCGTTGGCGCGCAGTTGGCCTGCAAAAGAAATGCGCTTCTCATAAAATGGCTGGATTATCCTGGAAACAGCCATCCATCCCACCACAAGCCAGCCGCCATGAACTCATCAAACCTGCTCGCCACTCTCTTCGAATACAAAGCCTGGGCCAACGACACGCTGTTCACGGCGCTACTCGACCTGTCGCCGGAAATGCAACAGCGAGAACGGCATGACGCGACGCGCATCCTGAATCATGTCTATGTGGTTGACCGCATTTTCGAAGCCAACCTGCAACGCCAGGCGCATCAATACAAGGGATTGAATACGCCTGAAACGCCGACGCTGGAAGACTTGCGCGCGGCGGTCAGCGAAACCGATCGCTGGTTGCTCGCCTATGCCAAGAATGTATCGGAATCGGAGTTGGCCGAGATTGTCGATTTCACCTTTGTCGATGGCAAGCCAGGCCGCATGTCGCGCAGTGAGATGCTGTTGCATGTCATCACGCATGGCAATTATCATCGCGGCGCGGTCGGACGTATCCTGGCGCAGCTGGGTTTGCCGCCGCAACGCGATACGCTGACGGTTTTCCTGCATCGGCCTGAAGCTGCTCGTGCGTAACGAAGACAAGTCGCTTGCTTCCTGGCTTGTGACGCAACAATTGGAGCACCACCATGGCAGAGCAAACAGCGAGCGGCGATTTTGCCGCACTCCGTGAAACGATCCGTACCTTCGTCGACGAGCGCGACTGGGATCAATTCCATACGCCGAAGAACCTGTCTTCCGCGTTGTGCGTCGAAGCCGCAGAGTTGCTAGAACACTTTCAATGGCTGCAAACCGGTAGCCGCGAGGAACTTGGCGCCGCCAAGCTGGAGCAGGTGCGGCATGAAATGGCCGATGTCCTGGTTTATCTGGTGCGTCTGGCCGACAAGCTCGATATTGATCTTAATGCGGCGGTGGCTGAAAAAATGGTGTTGAACCGCGCCAAATATCCGGCCGACAAGGTGCGCGGGGATGCGCGCAAATATGATGAGTACAAGGACTATAAGGGTGGCTGACCTTGTTGTTGATTTCCTTGCCCTGGATGAGGCAAGGAAATTGAACGAAGGATCGTCGGAGCCGGGACACGTGGCTTGGCAATCGGCACGGTTCCCGGACATCCTCAGAAATTCAGCTTCGCGCTGAGCGTCACTTCACGCGCTGCGCCGATGCTGACGAACGGCGTGCCGCTGCAGCAGCTGGAGGTGTAGTAGGTCGAGTCGAACAGGTTCTTGACGTTGAGTTGCCAATCGATCGCCTGGCCTTCTATCAGCGTATTCCACGACACGAAGGCATCCATTACGCGGCCATATGGCAAGTGGTAGACCTTGCCGGTGCCATCGCCTACCGGCAAGCTGCTGAACACGCGGGCGCCGACGCCGGCGCGCACGCGGCCTTCGACCGGGCCGACGCGCGAGACGCCGAAATCACGGGTCAGATAAAGCGACGCGGCATGCTTGGGCGTGTTTGGCAACGGATTGCCGGCCATCTTGGGATCGTCGGCGTAGCGTGCCTCGGTGTAGGCATAGCTGCCGACCAGGCTGAGGTCGCGCGTGATGCGGCCGCTGGCGTCCAGTTCCAGCCCGCGCGAACGGGCCTTGCCGGCGTTGCGGGTGTAGTTGATGCCGCCGATGGTTTCGGTAGTCTGGATGTTGCGTTTCTGGATGTCGAATACGGCCACGGTCGCCGTCAATTGCTCGGTTTCCAGTTTCGAGCCGATTTCATAACCCTTGGCCAGCTCGGGCGGCAAGGTGCCGATTGGTGTGGCGATCGAAGTGTTGGGCTTGAACGATTCGCTGTAGCTGGCGTACATCGACCAGTCCGGCGCCAATTTGTAGACCAGCCCGGCACGCGGTGTAGTGCGGCCGGCGGCGACCTGGCTGCCGACGATGAACGGGCGGCCCTTGCCGGTCAGTTCGTTGAAATATTCATAGCGCAGGCCAGCCAGCACGATCCAGCGTGAATCGAGGTGGATCGAATCCTGCAGGAAGATGCCGCGCGAGATCAGCTTGTCGGTTTGATCGCTGTCGGCTGGGCTGATTTTGCTGCCGGCCGGCGTCAAGACGCCATACACCGGATTGTAGATATTGAACTGGGTGTTGCTCGGGCCGCGGTACAGGTCGGCCAGCACCCGGTAGTTGCGCATGTAGTCAACGCCGCCGACGATGTCGTGCTGGATGCCGCCCCATTGCACTTTACCTTCAGCGTTAAAGGTCAGCGTATGCGCCGACTGCACGCCGTTCTGGGTGGAGTCGACACGGCGGGTGGCAACGCCGGTGGCATAGTTGACCGACAGCACGCGGGCCTGCCAGTCGTTGTAATAGCTGCGGCTGAAGCCGTAGCCGCCACGCAGCGTCCAGTCCTGGTTGAGGCGATGCTCGAAGCGCAGGTTGACTGCGTCGGAACGCCCGGCCGAGACGTTGTAGGTTTCGTCGAAGCGGCGGTCCTTGGGCACCGCTACCGGATTGCCGGTGCGCGGGTCGATGATGGTGCCGCGATCGATCGGCACCGAATAATTCATGTGCTCGTAAGCGAATGACAGGGTGGTGTCGCGGCCGTACCAGGCCAGCGAAGGTGCAACCACCGATTGCGTGGTCTCGCCGAAATTGCGCCAGTAGTTGGTGCGCTGGTGATCGGCGATCAGGCGATATGCCAGCCCGGAATCGCCGATCGGTCCGGTCAGGTCAACCTGCTCGCTGATGCCGCCATAGCTGGAGCCGCTAACCGTGACTGAACGCTGGGTTTCCAGCAGCGGCTTTTTGCTGATGACGTTGATCACGCCGCCCGGATCCATGCTGCCGTACAGCATCGAGGATGGGCCTTTCAGCACTTCGACGCGCTCGGTGGTTGGCGTGAAGTTACGCGGCTGCACCGACAGCATGCCGTCGCGCAGCATCGAGTTGTCGCGGTTGTCGCCGAAGCCGCGCTTGATGATTGCATCCAGCGTGCCGCCCAGCGTATTACCCATGCGCACGCCAGATACTGTATCCAGCGATTCTGCCAGGCTGCTCGGCTGTCGGTCCTGGATGAATTGCGAAGTCACCACGGTGACCGCTTGCGGCACGTCGATCAGGGCTGCATCGCTGCGGCTGGCGACCGATGCGCGCTTTGCCTGGTAACCGTTTTCCGCTTTCGGATCGGCATCGCGATCGGCCTTCACCGACACCGTTGGTAATACATTTTCATTGTTCCCTGCGCTGCCTGCCGCCACCGTAATTGGACTGCCGGATTGCCTGGATGTCTGGTCGTCCTGGATGTCGACCGCTATCGCGCCGTGCGTCAGCACGAGCGAACAGATTCCCACTATCTTCTTTTTCAAAACTTTATCCTCGCCTGGCTATTTATTTTTTGTAATGCAGCGGAATTATAGCAAATGATAATCATTCGCAATTGACTTGTTGGCGATTGATGATGATTTTTCTGTGCAGGCCAGCTTGTAGCCTCCTCAGGATGCGATACGAAGACGGCCGCGAAGCGAGGTGCATGTGAAAACGAATGCGCAACATCTCCGCCGCCAGTTGCGCATTGCCCGATGCAAGCCGAATGGGGGACGACGCAAAAACGCATCTCGGCATAAAATTCGGAAGCGCTCATGCGATTGCCACGTACTCGATCCTCGTCCGCGAGGAGTAGAATTAGGCGCAGTCGCTGCGTATCAATCCTGTGTCCTGGCGTCGGCAGAGGATTCGCTTTTCAAGACTTGACCCGTATTTTCCCTGAGGAACCTGCATGCATTTCCCTGTACGAAGAACTTTCGTTTCCCTCATTTTTCTCGCCGCTTCCCACCTCGCCTTTGCGCAAGCACCGAAAACAGTGTTCATCGAAGACTTGACCTGGACCGAACTGCGCGACCAGGTCCAAGCCGGCAAAACCACCATCATCATTCCTATCGGCGCCACCGAGCAGAGCGGGCCCGATGTCGCGCTCGGCAAGCACAATGTGCGCGTAAAAATACTGTCGCAACGCATCGCTGAAGGGTTGGGCAATGCCTTTGTGGCGCCGGTCATCGCGTATGTCCCGGAAGGCAATACCGCGCCGCCGACATCGCATATGCGCTTCCCCGGCACCATTACGATTCCGGATGACGTTTTTGAAAAAATGCTGGAGTCGGCCGCCAATAGCTTCAAGGTTCACGGTTTCAAGAACATCGTTTTCTTGGGCGATCACGGCGGTTATCAGAACAACATCAAGAAAGTGGTGGCGAGCCTCAACAAAGCCTGGTCCGGCTCCCCGGCCCGTGCAATTGTGCCGCCGGAGTATTACGCCAGCAGCTCGGACGGCTTCGCGCAAATACTGCGCCAGCGCGGTTTCCGCGATGATGAGATCGGTACTCACGCTGGATTGGCGGATACCTCGCTACTGCTTGCGGTGGCGCCGCAGATGGTGCGCCAGGACCGATTGCGCAGCAGTCAGAAACTTGGGCTCGCCGATGGTGTCTATGGCGGTGATCCGCGCCGGTCGAGCGCCGAACTGGGTCAGTTGGGTATCGATGCGATCGTGTCGCGGACCGTTGCCGCCCTCAAGGCGGATACTGCAGCCCGCTAGCAAAGTCTCGGACTTTTTTAATATTGTTGTCACTTCCTAAATAACGGAATTCATTATGCATTTTAATTTTCGCCGTCTGTCACGCCTCGCATTGTCTGTCAGCGGTGCGCTGGCCGTTTTGAGTATCGCCTGCAGCGCATCCGCCGCGCCGGCAATCGCCACGGTGCCTGGCATGGCGCCTGTGGTGAATCCCGCCAACTTGTACAGCGAGGCCGGCGCCGGCCATTTCAGTCCGGCGGTGGCGGGCGCGCTGCCGCGCATTTATGTGCCTAACCTGCGTTCTAACGATGTCTACGTAATCGATCCGGCAACCTTCAAGGTAGTCGAGAAATTCAAGGTCGGTTATAGCCCGCAGCACGTGGTGCCGGCCTGGGACCTGAAGACATTGTGGGTGGCGAACAATGCGGAAGGCCGGCCTGATGGCAGCCTGACGCCGATTGATCCGACGACCGCGAAACCTGGCAAGGAAATCCCGGTGGAGGATCCCTACAATATGTACTTCACGCCGGACGGCAAGGACGCCATCGTGGTGGTAGAGGCCCACGCCCAGCTCGATTTCCGCGATCCGCATACGATGGCGCTGAAGTCCAGCCTGTCGGTGCCGGAGTGCAAAGGCATCAATCACGCCGACTTCTCGATCGATGGCAAGTACGCATTGTTTACCTGCGAATTTGGCGGACGCCTGGCGAAGATCGATATGGTCAATCGCAAGGTGGTCGGCTACCTGCAATTGGACAAGAAAGGCATGCCGCAGGATATCCGTATCTCGCCGGACGGTAAGGTATTTTTCGTCGCCGACATGATGGCCGACGGCGTTTATGTGGTTGACGGCGAGAGTTTCACCAAGATCGGTTTCATTCAAACCGGAACCGGCACGCACGGCTTGTACCCAAGCCGCGACGGCAGCAAGCTGTATGTCGCCAATCGCGGTTCGAACAAGATCCACGGCCCACGCCATGGCAAGGGCAGCATTTCGGTGATCGATTTCGCCACGCGCAAGGTGGTGGCGAACTGGCCGATCCCTGGCGGCGGCAGCCCGGACATGGGCAACGTGAGCGCGGATGGCAAGATGCTGTGGCTGTCGGGCCGTTTTGATGATGTCGTCTATGCGATCGACACGACTACCGGCGCCGTCAAATCGATCCCGGTCGGCATGGAGCCGCATGGCTTGACAGTATGGCCACAGCCTGGCCGTTATTCGCTGGGCCACACGGGTAATATGCGCTGATAGCAGATGTAGTTGATTTAGCAGAAAATCGAAAGCCCTGGATTGGTCGCATGCGTGGCATGTGCGCGCCGGGGTAACAGGGCTTTCGACATATCCATCGTTAAAAGGAATTTCCAGTCATGAGTTATCACGCATCAAGCAAGCGTTACGAGAGCATGCAATTTCGTTTGTGCGGCCGCAGCGGACTCAAGTTGCCGTTGTTGTCGATGGGCCTTTGGCACAACTTCGGCGACACCACCTCGCTGGCGCGCCAGCGTGAGATGGTGCACACCGCGTTCGACCTCGGCATCACCCATTTCGACCTGGCCAACAATTACGGGCCGCCATATGGCAGCGCCGAAACCAATTTCGGCCGCATCCTCAAAGAAGACCTGCGTCCTTACCGCGATGAACTGATCATCTCGACCAAGGCCGGTTGGGACATGTGGCCGGGGCCATACGGGCAGGGCGGCGGTTCGCGCAAATATGTGCTGGCCAGCCTCGACCAGAGCTTGCAGCGCCTGGGCCTGGATTACGTCGACATTTTCTATTCGCATCGCTTCGATCCGGAGACGCCGCTGGAAGAAACCATGGGCGCGCTGGCAACGGCTGTGCAGCAAGGCAAGGCGCTGTATGTCGGCATTTCATCTTATTCGCCGGCCAAGACCGCCGAAGCCGCCAAGCTGTTGCGCGACTGGAAAGTACCTTGCCTGATTCATCAGCCATCCTACAACATGCTCAACCGCTGGATCGAGCAGGGTTTGCTGGATACGCTGGAACAGGAAGGTATGGGTTGCATCACGTTTACTGCGTTGGCGCAGGGGTTGTTGAGCGATAAATACCTGAATGGCATCCCGCAGGATTCTCGCGTCAATCGCGAAGGCGGCGGTTCGTTGCAGCAGGCTCACCTGAGCCCTGAGAACCTGGCGCGGGTGCGTGCGCTGAACGAGATCGCCAAGGCGCGTGGCCAGAGCCTGGCGCAGATGGCGCTGGCCTGGGTGCTGCGCGATCCGCGGGTGACCACCACCTTGATCGGCGCCAGCAGCCCGGCCCAGATCCGCGAAAACGTGGCGGCTTTGGATCGCCTGGATTTTTCTGCGGAAGAATTGGCCGCGATCGATGTCCAGGCGCAGGACGGTGGCATCAATCTGTGGGAGCGCTCCTCGAAAGCTGAGTAAGCGGCAGGTCATGCATAGAGATGGAAACGGACGCCGCGGCGTCCGTTTTTTTTCGATTCTGCACAATATTAAAATGCTTAATTGCTATTGATTGACTGCTTTCGCGAGCGAGGATGCTTCGCAACGCGATACACGTGAGCAGAACAAGATTATGATGACGCTATTGGCATTCTCGCGCATCCCGGTGGGTTATTTTGAACCGCCGAAGATCGACAATGCCGCAACCCGTCAAGGAGCTGTAATGATCGGATTCATGTTGTTTTTGCAGTACACGCAATTGGGACACTAATGAACATCAGCGCATTTGATTTATTCAAGATCGGTATCGGTCCATCCAGTTCACATACTGTGGGGCCAATGATTGCCGCCAATCGATTTGCCGCCCATCTGCATGATGCCGGCCTGCTGGACGCAGTCCATGCGGTACGGGTCGAGTTGTATGGTTCGCTCGGCGCCACAGGAAAGGGGCACGGCAGCGACAAGGCGGTGCTACTGGGACTGGAAGGCAACCTGCCGGACAACATCGATCCCGACCATGTCGAACCGCGCCTGGCGGAAATCCGCAGCAGCAGGAAATTGCTGTTGAACGGTACGCATCCGATTGGCTGCGTGGAAAAGGAGCACGTACTGTTTTTCCGCCGTGAAGCGCTGCCGCAGCATCCAAACGGCATGCGCTTCGTAGCGCTGGACGCCGGCGGCAGTGAGATTGCCGTGAAGGAGTATTACTCGGTCGGCGGCGGGTTCGTGGTCAGCAAGGAAGGGCAGCGCGTCAACCTGGTGCAGGCCGGTAGCGTCCAGGCGGAAGGTGAGTTGCCGTATCCATTCCATTCCGGCGCCGATCTGCTGCGCATGAGCGCGGCAAGCGGCCTGACGATTGCGGCCCTGATGATGGAAAACGAAAAGCACTGGCGCACGGCGGAAGAGGTGCGCGAAAAAATGCTGGGCATCTGGGATGTGATGGCGGCGGCGGTGCGACGCGGTTGCTCGATCAGCGGCGAATTGCCGGGACCCATGAAAGTCAAGCGCCGCGCTTCCGAACTGTACCGGCAGTTGAAGGAGCGCTCCGAGGAATCGCTGGTCGATCCGTTGTCGATGCTTGACTGGGTCAATCTGTACGCGATGGCAGTCAATGAGGAAAATGCCGCTGGCGGACGCATCGTCACTGCACCGACCAACGGCGCGGCAGGCGTGCTGCCGGCAGTGCTGCACTATTACACCAAGTTCATTCCCGGCGCCAATCGTGATGGCGTCATGACCTTCATGCTGACGGCTGCGGCAATCGGCTTGATCTACAAGGAAAACGCTTCCATCTCGGGCGCCGAAGTCGGTTGCCAGGGCGAAGTCGGCGTTGCCTGCTCGATGGCAGCTGGTGCGCTGGCGGCGGTATTGGGCGGCAGCACCGAGCAGATCGAGAACGCGGCAGAGATCGGCATGGAACACAATCTCGGCATGACGTGCGACCCGATCGGCGGATTGGTGCAGATCCCCTGCATCGAACGTAATGCGATGGGCGCGGTGAAGGCGATCAATGCCGCTCGCATCGCTTTGCGCGGCAACGGCAAACACTATGTATCGCTCGACAATGTCATCAAGACCATGATGCAGACCGGCGCCGACATGAAAACCAAATACAAGGAAACCTCGCGTGGCGGTTTGGCGGTCAATGTGATCGAGTGCTGAAGCGTCTGCGGATATTCTGTTTTTGATTTGCCAATACCAATACTGCAAGCTGCGGCAGATTGGTCTACCATCAGGATAGAGCAGCGCCAGTGGCGGCAAGCCCGCCAATCAATATTCTTTCCGCTAGGCATTTGTCCAGGCGCGGATTCGCACGCCGATAACCCGCATTGATGGACATTGTGATAATGTCGCTGCCACGAATTTTTTTACTCGCGTACCAGGAGATCATTAATGAGCACCCCCACAACCCTTTCTGCGGCCGAGCAGGCCCTGCGCGACGCTGCGCTGGAATATCATCGCAGCCCGACGCGCGGCAAGATCGCCGTGGTGCCGACCAAGCCATTGTCGAACCAGCGCGACCTCTCGCTGGCGTATTCTCCTGGCGTAGCGTATGCCTGTCTGGCGATTCATGAAGATCCGGAAACCGCGGTCGAGTACACCTCGCGCGCCAACCTGGTCGGTGTCATCACCAACGGTACCGCAGTGCTCGGCCTGGGCGATATCGGCCCGCTGGCCGGCAAGCCGGTGATGGAAGGCAAGGGCTGCCTGTTCCATAATTTTGCCGGCATCGATGTATTCGACATCGAACTGGCCGAGCGCGATCCGGACAAGCTGGTGGAGATCATCGCCGCGCTGGAGCCGACGCTGGGCGGCATCAACCTGGAAGACATCAAGGCGCCGGAATGTTTCTACATCGAGAAGAAGCTGCGCGAGCGCATGAAGATCCCGGTCTTCCACGACGACCAGCACGGCACCGCCATCATCTCCTCCGCGGCTCTGTTGAACGGTCTGGAACTGGTCAACAAGAAAATCGGCGAAGTGAAATTGGTCGCCTCCGGCGCCGGCGCCGCAGCGATTGCCTGTCTCGACCTGATGGTGGAACTGGGCGTCAAACGTGAAAACATTTTCGTGTGCGATTCGCGTGGCGTGATCCACGACAAGCGTGAAGACAAGCTGGATGTATCGAAGCAACGCTACCAGCAAACCACCGCTGCCCGTACTTTGGCTGACGCGATTGTCGACGCCGACGTGTTCCTCGGCTGCTCGGCGCCTGGCGTGCTGACGCAAGATATGGTCAAGGCCATGGGCCGTCAGCCGATCATCCTGGCGCTGGCCAATCCGGAACCGGAAATTCGTCCTGAGCTGGCGCTGGAAGCGCGGCCGGACTGCATCATCGCCACCGGCCGTTCGGACTATCCGAACCAGGTCAACAACGTCTTGTGCTTCCCATACATTTTCCGCGGCGCGCTGGATTGCGGCGCGACCAGCATCACCGAAGCGATGAAGGTTGCCTGCGTGCGCGAAATCGCCGACCTGACCAAGGCCGAGATCAGCGAAGAAGTGGCGTCCGCCTATGCCGGCCAGGAATTGCATTTCGGCCCGGAGTACATCATTCCGAAGCCTTTCGATTCACGCCTGATCCTGCGCATCGCGCCGGCCGTGGCGCGCGCCGCTGAAGAGTCCGGCGTGGCTACCCGTCCGATCAAGGATATGGATGCCTATCGCCAGTCACTGATGCGTTTCGTCAGTCACACCGGTATGTTCATGCGTCCGGTATTCCTGGCTGCACGCGGCGAGCCGCAGCGCATCGTCTACGCCGAAGGCGAAGATGAACGCGTGTTGCGCGCGGTGCAGATCGCCCTGGAAGAAAAGCTGGTGCGGCCGATCCTGATTGGCCGTCCGGCGGTGATCGAGGCGCGCATCAAACGCGCCGGCCTGCGCCTGCAGGCGGGACGCGATTTCGAACTGGTCAATCCGGAAGATGACTCCCGTTTCCGCCAGTACTGGGAAACCTATCACGAGATCAAGGCGCGCGACGGCGTTACTCCTGAGATGGCGAAATCGATACTGCGCCGTTCAAACACGACCATTGCTTCGCTGCTGGTCAAGTTGGGCGATGCCGACGGCATGCTCTGTGGCCTGGTCGGCCGTTTCGACAGTCACCTGGAGCATGTGAGCGACATCATCGGCCTGCGCGAAGGCGCCAAGTGCTTCGCCGCCATGAACGGCCTGGTGCTCGACAAGCACACCTTATTCATCGCCGATACTTTCGTCAACGATGAGCCGGACGCCGAGCA
The DNA here is from genome assembly GCF_044745265.1 of Collimonas sp. NPDC087041. Lineage (NCBI taxonomy): Bacteria > Pseudomonadati > Pseudomonadota > Betaproteobacteria > Burkholderiales > Oxalobacteraceae > Collimonas > Collimonas sp. NPDC087041. Next base: position 182,350 of record NZ_JBIUZX010000003.1, on the reverse strand, counting down.
ATTGGCCGACATCGCTGCGATGGCGGTGGAAGAAGTGCGTCGTTTCGGCGTGCCGCCGAAGGTGGCATTCCTGTCGCATTCGATGTTCGGTTCCAGCACCCGTCCTTCGGCGAAGAAGATGCGTGCTGCACGCGACTTGTTCGTCAAGCGCATGCCGGATGTCGAAGCCGATGGCGAGATGCACGGCGACGCCGCGCTGAGCGCCGAGGTGCGGGCGCAGTTCCTGCCGAAATCGACGCTGAGTGGCGATGCCAATGTCCTGATCACACCGAACCTGGATGCCGCAAACATCCTGTTCAACGTGTTGAAGATGACCGGTGGCCAGGGCGTGACGGTTGGTCCGGTATTGCTCGGCGCTGCTGCGCCGGTGCACATCCTGAATCCATCGGCAACGGTACGACGGGTCGTCAACATGACCGCCCTGGTGGTGGCAAACGCGATTTCGGCCAAGCAGGGCGCGTAAGTGGCTATCAGTAGTTAAGCGAATAGTTAAGAGAATAGTTAAGCGAGTAGTTAAAAGCAGTTAAGGGGCAGGACTTTGCAGCCGCAACGCGGCGCATCGTCCTGTCCCTTTTTTCAATTAAATGCGGTTTTCTTTCGGAATGCTGCGCCGTCAGTCAAACAGCTCCTGCCAGAAACTTTCCTTCTTCTTCGGCCGGCGATAATCGTCGTGATGCGATCCCTGCTGGCTCGACCGATACTCGGGCTGATGCCGCGCTGGCGCCGGCGGCTGTGTGCGCGCCAGTTCTTGCGTTGACAACTGGATGATCTTGTCCAGTTCGCCGCGATCCAGCCAGACGCCGCGACAGCCGGGGCAATAGTCGATTTCGACGCTCTGACGCTCGCTCATGACGAGTTCCTTGTCTTTACATACGGGGCAATACATAGTCGTTCTCCAAAATATTGAATTGATGGCACGAGATAAATGCCTGGCGTGGTCCGCACGCACAGGCACCGTGCTTAATCCTTGTTAGCAAATCCGAGTAACTGCAGCAGGCTGGTGAACAGGTTGAAGATCGACACGAACAGGCTGACGGTCGCCATCACATAATTGGTTTCGCCGCCGCGCACGATATTGTTGGTTTCGAACAGGATCATGCCCGACATCAGCAGCACGAACACCGCGGATACGGTCAGCGACAGCGCAGGAATGCTGAAGAAGATCGCCGCCAGTCCAGCCACGAAAGCTACCAGCACACCAACCGTCAGCATGCCGCCCATGAACGACAGATCACGTTTGGTGACCAGCGCATAAGCCGACATGCCCAGGAAAATCACTGCGGTGCCGGCCAAGGCCATGGCCACCGTGAGGCCGCCGTTCGGCATGCTCAGGTATTGGCTGACGATCGGCCCCAGGGTGTAGCCCATGAAGCCGGTCAGCGCGAATACCATGCCCACACCGAGGCCGCGGTCACGGTACTTGGTCACCAAAAACAGCAAGCCGAAGTAGCCGGCCAAGGTGATGATGATTCCCGGGCTTGGCAGGCCCAGGGCGACCGAGGCGCCGGCGACGATGGCGCTGAAGCCGAGGCACAGCGACAGCAGCAGATAAGTGTTGCGCAAGACCTTGCGTGCAGCACCGTCCATTACCGTGGAGGTCGAATACCTGGCGCTGCTGCTTCTCAATGTATTGAAGCGGTTGTTCATGATGTCCTTTCTTAAAATTAGATAAGTGAAGTTTCAGTGATCGGCACCGTGTACTTCGTATGTCGCACCGCTTTCGCCTTCGACAACAGGCGGTCAGTCGCCTGCGCGGCGCGATGCGCGGCCTGGTCGACCATGCTGGCGATATCTCTGCCTTTTTCCGTGACGACCACAGGCGGCAGGCCCGGCAGCGTCAAATGGATCTGGCAGTGTTTGTCGACGCCGCCCTTCGGACCGTTCTGATCGCTGATGCGAACCTTCACTGCCTGGATGCCGTATTGCTTCCTGCCGAACGCCAGGGAAAGGCGACGGCTAACGTACTCGCGCAATCTGCGGCTGAGTTTTACGCCATTTGCAACGATGGTAGGTTTCATCTTTGGCTCCAATTCGTTTTAGGAGTAATCATCATATAGTCGCGACATAACTTTAAAAAGCGAAGATAATCGAACAATTACTTCGGAAAAACAGAACAATGAAAACATCAGGATTGAATTTTCGACATCTGCATTATTTCTGGGTGGTCGCCAAGGAAGGCAGCGTCACGCGTGCTGCCGAGCGCCTGGGTTTGGCGGTGCAGACCGTCAGCACGCAAATTTCCCTGTTGGAGCAATCGATAGGCAAGGCGCTGCTGGCGCCGCAAGGACGGCGGCTGGTGCTGACCGAGGCGGGGCGCCTGGCCCTGGGTTACGCGGATCAGATTTTCCTGTTGGGCGAACAGATGCAGGACGCATTGGCCGCCACCGAAGATGAACGCACGATGCGGCTGGCGGTCGGCATTTCTGATTCATTACCGAAACTGATTTCTTCGCGCCTGTTGGAAGCCGCACTGCGCCTGCCGCAGCGCGTAAAACTGGTGTGCTTTGAAGACAAGTTCGAATCGCTGCTGGGCGACCTGACGCTGCACAAACTGGATGTCGTGCTGACCGATCGGCCTGCGCCTTCCGGCACGGCGCTGCGCGTCTTCAGCCATTTACTGGGAGAAAGCGATATCGCACTGTTCGGCAGCAAGGAACTGGCCAAGCGTTATCGGCCGACATTTCCGAGCAGCCTGAGCGGTGCGCCGGTGTTGCTACCGACCCGCAACAACCTGATCCGCGGACGCATCGACCACTGGTTCGAAGCGCGCGACCTGCGGCCGGACGTGGTTGGAGAATTCGATGACAATGCACTGCTGAACACCTTTGGCCGCAACGGCCTGGGCTTGTTCCCGGCGCCGTCCGCGCTCGCCGCTGACGTCGAGGAGCAGTTCGGCGCAGTCCTTATCGGCCAGCTGGATCAGGTACACGAGCAGTTCTATGCGGTGTCGAATGAACGCAAGATCAAGCATCCAGCGGTTGAAGCGATCTTGTCGGCGATACACGGCAGGGTGTTTACGCAGACCAGGCGCAAATGAATGCGGCCGAAATTATTCCAGTGCAGACAAAGTACGCCGATGCTCGCCCGGACTGTTCCCGGTCCATTTTTTGAACGCGCGATGGAAGGCGCTCGGATCGGCGAAGCCGAGGCTGATCGCGATGTCCTCGATGCTGCGGGTGGAGCCGCTCAGGTAGTTGATTGCCAGGTCGCGCCGCAGGTTGTCCTTGATCGCCTGGTAAGACTGTCCTTCCTGGCTGAGTTTGCGGCGCAGCGTTGACGCCGGGGTTTGCAGTTCTCGCGACAAGCTGTCGAAATCCGACCATTCGGTCAGCGGCACTTGCCGCAGGTGGCGCCGGATGGTAGCGGCCAGGCTGTCGTGATTGCTGTATTTGACCAGCAGGTTGCCGGGGGCTTCGCGCAGGAAGGTTTGCAGCGAGCGCTGGTTTTGCACGATCGGCAGCGCCAGGCTGGCGGCGTCGAAGGTAATGCTGGTGTGATCCTGGCCGAAACGCGCCTGGTCGCAAAAACGGATCTTGTAGTCGAGGCTGGATTGTGGCTCGTTGCTGCGAAAATCCGCCGACAGCAACTGTATGCGGCGGCCGATCAGCCAGCTGCCGACGCCGTGCACGAGCATCAGGAAAGTGGCGTATGTGAACATGCGGCGCGGGGCGCCGGCTTCGTTGATCGTGATGCGCGCCAGACCATCTTGCTGCGACAACGTCGCCGAGATGTCGTCCAGCACCAGTCGCAGGAAATCCAGCACGCGCTCCAGCGCCTTGCCAAGGTTGGCGCTGTGCAGGGCGCCGCGACACAGCAGGTTGAAGCTGCCGACCCGCATCGGATGCGTATCCATGCCGAAGAATTCGTCATCCATCGCATGGGCGATCAGATACCACAGGTGGCCGTAATTGACGGCAGCGACGCGAGCATGCGGCGCCGCCAGAAGGCGCGGCGAAATCCCGGCCTGCAGCAGCAGTACGTCGGTATCCATGCCGCGCTGGCGCATGCTCTGCAGCGCTTCGTCGACAAGGCTGACTGCAATCGTGCCTTTCTCCCAATCTTCCATAAATCCGTCTAGAAAAATGTGTTGCAATTCCGATCAAATTCAATGATCGCTTTTAACATGGCTCCGATGCGGCAAATACCCTAGACTGGGACCTGCCGCACACATTTCTCATAACAACATAAAAAGAGCCACCAGGCCTGCCATTTTAGGTTAGAGGAGAACATTCATGTCATCTGGTTTGCCAGCGGGCGTTACAGCCGCGTCCCATGCTTCCCCGGATTATGCGCAGTTTTATGCGGATTTCAACATCGACAGCGTTGCCGCCGAATTGGTCGGCAACCTGCAAACCGGCGTCAATGCCTGCGTCGAATGCTGCGACCGGCATGCCACACCGGGCCGTGTCGCCCTGGTGTGGGAAGGCAAGGATGGCCGCAGCGCCACCTATACTTTCGAGCAGCTCAAGGAGCTGTCTGGCCGTTTTGCCAATTTCCTCAAAGCACAGGGCGTGCAACCGGGCGACCGGATTGCCGGGCTGCTGCCGCGCACGCCGGAACTGCTGATCGTGATCCTCGGCACCTGGCGTGCTGGCGCAGTGTACCAGCCGCTGTTCACGGCATTCGGTTCGAAATCGATCGAATACCGGGTCGCGGCCAGCGCTGCCAAGCTGATCGTCACCGATCCGGATAATCGTCACAAGCTGCAGGATGTGCCGGATTGTCCGCCGACCATGACTGTCGCCGGCGCCGCTGAACTTGCTGCCGGCGATTTCAATTTCTGGAACGAGATGGATCGGCAGTCGACCGAGTTCGCACCGGTCATGCGGCAGGCGGATGACGCCTTCATCATGCTGTTCACTTCCGGCACGACCGGCCCGGCCAAGGGCGTTGCGGTGCCGCTCAGGGCGATGCTGTCGTTCTATGTCTACACGCGTTATGCGGTCGATCTGCGCCCGGAAGACAAATTCTGGAACATCGCCGATCCGGGCTGGGCTTATGGTCTGTACTACTGCGTGACCGGGCCACTGATGATGGGGCACGCCATCACCTTCTACGAAGGCTCGTTCACGGTGGAGAGCACCTACCGGATCATCAAGAAGTACGGCATCACCAACCTGACCGGTTCGCCGACCGCCTACCGCATGCTGATCGCCGCCGGCGCAGAGGCGGCGGCGCCGGTCAAAGGCCAACTGCGCGCGGTCAGCAGCGCTGGCGAACCCTTGAATCCGGAAGTGATCCGGTGGTTCCGCGAACATCTGGACACGCTGATCAACGACCACTACGGCCAGACCGAAACCGGCATGGTGCTGTGTAATCACCACGGCTTGCAGCATGCGGTGCACATGGGCTCGGCCGGCCTTGCGATGCCGGGTTACCGGCTGGCGGTGATCGACGACGATGAGAATGAGCTGGGTGTCGGCCAACCGGGCGTGCTGGCGGTGGACCGTCCACGTTCGCCCATCTACTGGTTCCAGGGATACTGGCAGCAGGACAACAGCCGCGACCAGAGCACCTACTACGTCACCGGCGATACGGTGGAACTGAACCAGGACGGCAGCATCAGTTTTATCGGTCGCGGCGACGATATCATTACATCGTCCGGCTACCGCATCGGTCCCTTCGACGTGGAAAGTGCGCTGCTGGAGCATCCGGCAGTCGTCGAGGCAGCGGTGGTCGGCAAACCGGATCCTGAGCGCACGGAACTGGTGAAGGCCTTCGTTGTGCTTAGCCAGGATTACGCGCCGAGTGCCGAACTGACGGAAGAATTGCAGCAATACGTCAAGCGTCGCCTGGCTGCACATTCCTATCCACGCGAAATCGAATTTTTGACAGAATTACCGAAAACCCCTAGCGGAAAACTGCAGCGCTTCATTTTGCGCAACCAGGAAATCGCTAAAACCAAATGATGGAAAATCGTAGAGAAGAGAAAATATGCAAATTGAAAACAATGTATTCCTGATCAGCGGCGGCGGCTCCGGTCTTGGTGCGGCAACTGCCGCCATGTTGGTGGCGGCCGGCGGCAAGGTGGTGATCGCGGATGTGAACAAGGAAGCCGGCGCTGCGCTGGCAACGCAGTTGGGCGCCAATGCGCGCTTTGTCGCCACCGATGTGTGCAGCGAAGCCAGCGCCACGGAAGCCGTCAATACTGCAGTCACGGTGTTCGGCGGCTTGCATGGATTGATCAATTGCGCTGGCGTGGCGCCGGCCAAGCGCATCGTCGGCAAGGAAGGTCCACACGGGCTGGAAGACTTTACTCGCGTGGTGCAGATCAACCTGATCGGCACGTTCAACATGATGCGCCTGGCTGCCGATGCCATGAGCAAAGGCGAGCCGAATGCGGATGGCGAGCGTGGCGTGGTCATCAACACCGCATCGGTGGCGGCGTTCGACGGCCAGATCGGCCAGGCTGCGTATGCTTCCTCCAAAGGCGGGGTAGTGGCCCTGACACTGCCGGCGGCGCGCGAACTGGCGCGTCATGGCATTCGCGTGATGACGATTGCGCCCGGCATCATGGAGACGCCGATGTTGATGGGAATGCCGGAGGAAGTCCAGGATGCACTGGGAAAAATGGTGCCGTTCCCGTCGCGCCTGGGCAAGCCAGCCGAATTTGCAGCTTTGGCGCGGACTATCATCGAGACTGCTTACCTGAACGGCGAAGTGATTCGCCTCGACGGCGCGATTCGGATGGCGCCAAAGTAATTCGCTAATTCGGGCAGTAGAAGGGTGTTGCAGCAGGCCGGCGGATTGCCGGCCTGCTGCGTTCAGGGATACGTTATTTAGGGGTAGTGACGACCTTGCTGAAGAAATCGTAGATGCCGTTCTCGCCCATGTGGCGCGCATCCGCCAGTTCGCCGGCCTTGGTCGAGTACAGGATCTTGTTGTCCGCGCCGAGCACGACGGCGGCCGGGATACCCTTCTTGATCGGGTTGCCGTAGGACTGGGCAACATCGAGATTCTTGTCGAAATTGCCGACATCGACCTTGACCAGCACGAATTTGCCGTTGATCAGCGGCGCGCTGCTACCGTGCAGCGCCTTGTCCAGTTCGCGGCAATCCGGGCACCAGTTGGCGCCGAATACCAGCAGCACTTGCTTGTGGCTGGTCTTGGCCTGGCTGAGCGCCTGCTGCAGGTCGACCTTGGCGTCGGCCTTTTCGTCGTAGGGAAGATTGGCGGCAACCACAGCTTGTGCGAACAGCAGCCCCAGGCAAAGCGCAAAAAGTTTTCTCATCATGTCAGCCTCAAATAGATTTCATACCGGTCCAATCGGCTCCAGCGCCGATTGCGACAGCTTGACTGAGAGTATATTTCGTTTTGGCAATGAATGATGCCGGCTGGCCGATTTTCGGCCCAGGCGGGATTGAACGTTCCCGTCTTGTTTCGATCAGAGTAGCGCGTCAGATAGTCGAATTGCTGGAAAGCGCCGTGAAATTTGCCAAATTATGGCAAACTGCGGGCTGATTTCGGGAGCCATGCATTGAGCATCATAAAAAATTTACCGTTTGAGTGGCTGGTCGGCATTCGCTATACCCGTGCGGGCAAGCGTAGCGGCCGTAACAGCTTTATTTCCTTCATCTCGCTGATTTCGATGGCCGGCATCGCCCTTGGCGTGGCGGCGCTGATCGTGGTGCTGTCGGTGATGAACGGCTTCCAGAAGGATGTGCGCGACCGCATGCTGTCGGTGCTGGCGCATATCGAAGTGTTCGACGCTTCCGGTTCGATGCCGAACTGGGAAGAGGTCGCCAAGGAAGCATTCAAGAACAAGGAAGTGATTGGCGCGGCGCCGTATGTCGATGCCCAGGCCATGCTGGTGCGCGATGGCGTGTTGCGCGGCGTGGCGATACGCGGCGTGCTGCCGTCGGAGGAACCGAAGGTGTCGGACGTGGCGAGCAAGGTCAAGCAAGGTAGCTTCAACGATCTTAAGCCTGGCGAATTCAATATTGTCTTGGGCATCGAGCTGGCGCATGCGTTGAGCGTCGGTGTCGGCGACAAGGTGACGCTGATGGCGGCGCAAGGCCAGGTAACGCCGGCCGGCGTGATTCCGCGTTTGCGGCAATTCAATGTGGTCGGCATTTTCGAGGCTGGCCATTTCGAATACGATTCGACGCTGGCTTTCATCCAGATGGACGATGCGGAAAAGATGTTCCGCCAGGATTCGCCGTCAGGTGTCCGCCTGAAGATTACCGATATGTTGCAGGCGCCGCAGGTGGTGCAGCAACTGGCGACAACCCTGCCTCCCAATTTGTATCTGCGCGACTGGACCCAGCAGAACAGCAACTGGTTCGCCGCCGTCAAGACTGAAAAGCGCATGATGTTCATCATCCTGACGCTGATCATTGCGGTGGCCGCGTTTAATCTGGTGTCGACGCTGGTGATGACGGTGACCGACAAGCAGGCCGACATCGCCATCCTGCGTACGCTGGGCGCATCGCCGGGATCGATCATGAAGATTTTCATGATCCAGGGCGCGCTGGTGGGGCTGATCGGCACCGCCATCGGGATTGGCCTCGGTGTGCTGGTGGCGCTGAATATCGACGTCATCGTGCCGTTCATCGAACGCATGTTGCATGTGCAGTTCTTGCCGAAGAGCGTCTACGTGATTACCGAATTGCCGTCAGACCTGCGCTGGCCGGATGTCTGGACCATCGGCGGCGTCGCCGTGGTGCTGGCTTTCCTGGCGACCCTGTATCCGAGCTGGTGGGCTGCCCGGGTGAAACCTGCTGAGGCTTTGCGCTATGAGTAATACCAACAATCAAACAAACAATGAAATCGTCCTGTCCTGCCGCAATCTGGGTAAGACGTTTACCCAGGGCAGTTATTCGGTCAAGGTGTTGAGCGGCATCGATATCGATGTCGCCAAGGGCGAGCAGGTGGCAATCGTCGGCGCGTCCGGATCGGGCAAGTCAACCTTGCTGCATCTGCTCGGCGGGCTGGATACGCCGACCACCGGCAATGTCAGCCTGCTCGGCAAGGACTTTACAACCCTGGGTGAAAAGGCGCGTGGCGACTTGCGCAATACCGCATTGGGTTTCGTTTATCAGTTCCATCACCTGCTGCCGGAATTCTCGGCGCTCGACAACGTCGCGATGCCGTTGATGATCCGCCGCCTCAAGCGCGCCGATGCGCAGGAGCAGGCGCGCACGATCCTGGCGCGGGTCAAGCTGGCGGAACGGGTTATCCACGTGCCGGGCGAATTGTCCGGCGGCGAACGCCAACGGGTTGCTCTGGCGCGGGCGCTGGTCACCAAGCCGGCTTGCGTGCTGGCCGACGAGCCAACCGGCAACCTGGACCGGGCGACTGCGCAATTGACTTTCGACCTGATGCTGGAGTTGTCGCAGACCTTAGGCACGGCTTTCGTGATCGTGACCCACGACATCGAACTGGCGCGCCGCTGCGGCCGCATCCTGCGCCTCTCGGAGCGCGGGCTGGAGCCGTATCAGGACTAAATGAAGGGTAAGGCGGGTGTTAGTGCCCACCAAGAGGAAATCAGGAAGCCGGCGTCGTCAGATTGCCGGCTTCTTTGTTTTGCAGGCTGCCGAAAAACAGCGCGTACTGGCGCGTGAATTGCGCGCCGAAAAAGAAAATCTGCGCCGAATAGTAAATCCACAGTAGCAGTGCAATCACCGAACCGGCGGCGCCATAGCTTGAGGCGACGCCGCTGTTGCCGAGGTAGATGCCGATCACGTATTTGCCCAGCACGAACAGGGCGGCGGTGCCGATCGAGCCGATCCAGACATCGCGCCACGGCAACTTGGTCTGCGGCAGCATCTTGTAGATCGAGGCAAACAGGCTGGCGATCACGGCAAACGCAAACAGCTGCGACAGCGGCGAGAAAATCGTCGTGACGCTGATCCACGTGCCGCCCAGGTACTTGGCCAGCAACGCCAACGCCGCGCTCACCACCAGCGAGGTCAGCAGCAGGAAGGCCAGCACCAGGATCAGTCCGAACGACAGCAGGCGCGTCCGTATCAGCGACATGATGCCGGACTGGCGGGTACGTTCGACGTACCAGATCTCGTCCAGGCTATCTTTCAGTTCGGAAAACACGGTAGTGGCGCCGACCAGCAGCACAACCACGGCGATCAGCGCGGCCACCGGCCCGGACTGGTTCTTGTGGGCGGCGGCCAGCAGCAGCTGGATGGCGTCGGCGCCGGTCGGCCCGATCAGGCCGGACAACTGGCCGAAAATTTCCCCGCGCGCTGCCTGTTCACCGAATACCGCACCGGCAATCGCAATCACCAGTATCAGCATCGGCGCCATCGAGAACAGTGTGTAGAAGGCGAGCGCCGCGCCTTTGCTGCCGGAGCGCTGCTTGAACCATTCGTTCAGGGTGCCGGCCAGCATGGCCTGGACGCGTTGGCGTTCGGGGAATTTGATCATGTATGGCGCTTTCTGTCAGGGATGCCTGCCGTCTTTACCTGCCGAACCGGCTATGTTCAAAGCGCGGATCCGGCCCGTTTTCCAGCTTGCGTACAATGCCGCTGTCATCGAAATACACCGTCATCTCCGAATTCCAGACGCCGGCTTCCTTGTAGGCGTAGTTCCAGCCGTTCAGCTTGACCCGGTCGTAGTAGATGGTTTCGAAAGGCTTGCCTATGGTGCGCAGCACATCGGCCTGGTTGAACTGACCGACCTTGATGGTGGCGAATTTCTCCAGGGTCAACACTTGCTCATAGGAGATTAGTGTATGGTCAGGACCGATTCTCGCCATATACGTCACCTGGCCGAATGGGCCGCGTGCATATTCCAATAATACATCATTGCCGTCTTGATAAGTCGAGGTGGGTTTGCCAAGGCGTGCCAGCACCTGTGTTTCGGGTTCGCCAGGGTTGACTGGCGGCGCCATCAGCGCGGCGCAGCCGGTGAGCGCCAGCAGCAGGCCAGCCAGCGGGATGGAAAAAAAGTGTTTCATGGCAATATCCCTAAAAGAATGTTGTTGGCGTCACGCTAAGTATTTGAATCGGCAGGAGATTTGCTATATACTGCGCGTCTGGTCAGATTCGACCGGATTTATTAATCGTTGTTCACGGTGCATAAGGTTCAGGGCTGTTGCCCCTACTCTGTACACCGCTTGTGAAAGGTAAAGCATGACTATCGAAAAAACAGCTAAGGCCGCTATTATCACTGATAATGCGCGCGGTCAAAACGACACCGGCTCCCCAGAAGTGCAAGTTGCGCTGCTGACAGCCCGTATCAACGACCTGAACGGCCACTTCAAAGCCCACGCCAAGGATCACCATTCCCGCCGCGGCCTGATCATGATGGTTAACCGTCGTAAGAGCCTGCTGTCCTACCTCAAAGGTAAAGACCTGAACCGTTACCGTTCGCTGATCGAAAAACTCGGCCTGCGTAAGTAATCGTCAGTGCGCGACTCGTCGTCGGCCCCGGTTATTTTCTGCGACATCCTGTTTCGATATTTCGTGACGATGTCCTTGGTCCGTCGATAAGTTGAAAAAAATGCCTGTATCAGTCTCTGATGCGGGCATTTTTGCTTTTGGCAGCAGCTTTTTTGTAGCTTATCTGCACAAGTTTCAAGAAGTAAGAAGTTGGTACTAAGCAAGGAGACGGCAATTCATTGGCGGTAGCCAGCGATGAATCGTCTGTGGTGAGGTGAACGACAGCCCCTGAAAATCTGTCGGCAAATAAACGATTGCGGGAAGAGTTTAAGAGTTGCAAGCGTCAGCTTGCAGCGAATTACTCTGTCCCCAACTGATGAGAAGGATATATCGTGTTTAATAAAGTTACTAAGACATTCCAGTACGGACAACATCAAGTCACACTGGAAACTGGCGAGATCGCTCGTCAAGCCTCCGGCGCAGTGCTGGTATCGATCGAAGATACCGTTGTGCTGGCTACCGTTGTGGCACGCAAAGATGCCAAGCCAGGTCAGGATTTTTTCCCATTGACCGTTGATTACGTTGAAAAGACCTACGCTGCTGGCCGTATCCCAGGCGGTTTCTTCAAGCGCGAAGGCCGTCCTTCCGAAAAAGAAACCCTGACATCGCGCCTGATCGATCGTCCGATCCGTCCGCTGTTCCCAGAAGGTTACCTGAATGAAGTGCAAGTCATCATTCACGTTCTGTCGGTCAATCCAGAAATCGATCCAGACATCGCTGCAATGATCGGCGCTTCGGCTGCCCTGTCGGTTGCCGGCATTCCTTTCGCTGGCCCAGTTGGCGCCGCACGCGTTGGTTATATCGACGGTCAATACGTATTGAACCCAACTACATCGCAATTGACCAAGTCCGAGATGGACCTGGTGGTTGCCGGTACTGAAACCGCCGTGCTGATGGTGGAATCGGAAGCCAAGCAATTGTCTGAAGAAATCATGCTGGGCGCGGTTGTATTCGGCCACGAGCAATCGAAGGCTGTTATCGACGCGATCCATGAGTTGGTCCGTGACGGCGGCAAGCCTGAAGTGGAATGGAGCCCAGCGCCGAAGAATGACGCGCTGATCGCTCGCGTTGCGCATTTCGGTGAAGCCAAGCTGCGCGCAGCTTACCAAATCAAAGACAAGCAAGCCCGTACTGCCAAGCTGAAAGACGCTACCGCTGAAGTCAACGCGGATTTGGCTGCAGAAGCTGCATCGATCGGCGCAACAGCGCCGGATTCGGCAGAAGTCAGCGGCATCCTGTTTGACCTGGAAGCCAAGATCGTCCGTTCGCAGATCCTCGAAGGCGAGCCACGTATCGACGGCCGCGACACACGCACCGTGCGTCCGATCACGATCCGTACCGGCGTGCTGCCGCGTACCCACGGTTCGGCACTGTTCACTCGTGGCGAAACCCAAGCGCTGGTAGTTGCCACGCTGGGCACTGCACGCGACGAACAAAAGATCGACGCGCTGATGGGCGAGTACTCGGACCGCTTCATGCTGCATTACAACATGCCTCCGTTCGCTACCGGCGAAACCGGCCGCGTTGGTACGCCAAAGCGCCGCGAAATCGGTCACGGCCGTCTGGCCAAGCGTGCTCTGCAAGCAGCCTTGCCGGCACCGGAAGATTTCAGCTACTCGGTGCGCCTGGTATCGGAAATCACCGAATCCAACGGTTCCTCGTCGATGGCTTCGGTCTGCGGCGGCTGCCTGGCGTTGATGGATGCCGGCGTGCCGATGCAAGCCCACGTGGCTGGTATCGCCATGGGCCTGATCAAGGATGGCAGCAAGTTCGCCGTCCTGACAGATATCCTGGGCGACGAAGATCACCTGGGCGACATGGACTTCAAGGTAGCTGGTACAGCTAACGGTATCACTGCATTGCAGATGGATATCAAGATCCAGGGCATCACCAAGGAAATCATGCAAGTCGCTTTGGGGCAAGCTAAAGAAGGCCGTATCCATATCCTCGGCAAGATGCAAGAAGCCGTACCGCACGGTAAAACCGAGCTGTCCGATTTCGCTCCGCGCCTGATCACCATCAAGATCAATCCGGAAAAAATCCGTGACGTAATCGGCAAGGGCGGCGCCGTGATTCGCGCGCTGACCGAAGAAACCGGTACCCAGATCGACATCAGCGACGAAGGCGTGGTCACCATCGCTTCAGTCGACGCTGCTGCCGGCCAGGAAGCCAAGCGCCGTATCGAAGAACTGACTGCTTCGGTTGAAGTAGGCAAGGTCTACGAAGGCACCGTACTGAAGCTGCTGGACTTCGGCGCAATCGTACAAGTATTGCCGGGCAAAGACGGTCTGCTGCACATCAGCCAGATCGCCAATGAGCGCGTCAATGCCGTTGCCGACTACCTGAAAGAAGGCCAGCAAGTACGCGTCAAGGTTCTCGAAACCGACGACCGCGGCCGTCTGAAACTGTCGATGAAGGCAGCGCAGGCTGACGAAGGCGGCGAAGCTGCTCCGGTAGCTGCACAGTAATTCAGCTGCAAGAAAAAGCCCGGGATGCAGATGCATCCCGGGCTTTTTTACGTTTACCCACAGTAAAGACGACGCCGCTGGCTTACGTTCGAAAATGTTAACAGGCCCTAATGACAGGGTTGTTCAATGGTGATTGGTTTGTACCGGCTGCCATCGGGCCAACTGCCGAGATAGCGTTGTGCGGCTGTGCCGTTACCGAAGACGGTGCTGGATAGTTTTCCGTCACGCAAGCCGTCGGTCATCGCGTCAATCACCTTCCAAAAGCCGTATATATCCAGCTGATTGAATGAAGCCGAGGCTTCGAAGTCGTTGCGCCCCTGGAGCTGCGTCGGGATAGCGCGATTCGGCAGATCGCCTGCGCCTGCCTGGCGTCGCGTTAGCGGGAAATCATATCGACTGTCGGGAGCGCCGGGAGCGCCATGAGCGGCAAACACTTTCTTGTTGTTGTTCTCATCGCTGGGCAGCACCATCAGTACTCGACGATCTGCACGAATACCGCAAAGCCGGGAGGCTAAAGTGCGGGCGGTTGGCAGTCCTATCGAGGTGTCGTCAGCGCCGGTAAGAATGGCGACAGGGAGCTCGGGAGGTAGCTGTTCTATTGCGCCGATGATGCTTTGGCCAAGTTTGCCGTGAGCGACATGGTAAGCATCGCCGGGTGCGGTCAGGACCAGGGCGCTTGGCGCCGGGAGTTGGTATTTCTGATAGTCCAGCGCCAGGTTGAGCGAGATCGCCGCTCCCATCGAATAGCCGTAATACAGTACCCGTGTCGGGTCTGGGGTGAGGTTGCGTTGTTGTTCCAACGCTGTCAGGGCACGGCGGTCAGCCTGGGCTGCCTCATGTGTGACGATTTGCGGTGAGGTTTGCGCGGATTGCTGATAGACCGGGTAGATGACTACCTGGCCGCTGCGCGCCAGATGGTCGATCAGGCCGCCGAAGTTGCGTGGATTCATCCCTTGCCAGCCATGATGCAGAAACACCATCGGTACTTTGCCGCGCAATGACGGCTGCGTGGGAATGAAAACGTAGACGCGTTGCGCGCCGTCGCCGAGCGTCAGCACATCAACGGCGGCATGGGTATGCCGCTGCTTTAGTGCTTGCGGACCGAAGCGTGCTTCTAGCGTCGCCTGGTCTTCCTGCGCCGCTTCACAGCCAATACCTGACTGGCATGTCACTTGCGCATCGCGCGCTTGTTCAGCCGACGCGCAGCCTTGCATGAATATTGTTACCAGGCCGCAGGACAGCATGCGGCAGAATAGAGGAAAGCTTGGTTTGATCACGGTGCACTCATCGGATTTGTAGGTGGTGAAAGATTGGCCGTTGCAGATTCTGCGGAAGGTTCAATCCACTGTAGCAGCGTAGGGGTGAGGAGGCTGCCGCCAGGATCGGAAAAATGGATGCCGTCGGCAGCCCGAATCCGCGTAATTTTTCCGTCTGGTGTTTTAGCGAACTCAAGAAAGCGGCCATCGGGGCTGCCAACAAGGGAAGTGATGTCCCACCAGGACGCATGCGAATTTTCACTGACTACTTGTTGGGCAAGGAGATTGATTGCGCTCATGCGCGCATGGAATTTTGGGTTTTGCATGGGGGGCAGACTGATCCAGATCACTTGGGTACCGTCGCGCGTTAGCATGTCGAGAAAGGTCCTTAAGCGCATTTTGTAGAGCGTGTTCCATTGTTCCGTGCCAAAGGCCAGTACTTTGCCGTCTACAGCGACATCTTGGGCATCATTGGCGCCGATCGCGACTATCGCGACTGCGGGATGCCGCCCATTCAGCATGATGGGATACTGCTGTATCCAGTCAAATACGTCGGGTCGGCTCAAGCCGGTGCCTGAACGAAATGCGCGCAGCGCCTTCAGTTGAGGATGCTCGACCATCTCGCTTAGCAAAGGCGGGCTAATGCCTACCGCCATCATCGAATCGCCGACAAGTGCAATGAGGCGAGGATTGTCCGAGCTGTGTGCAGAGGAGTCGACGCTGGAGGGCACCGTGGAACTGTCAATGCCACTCGTCGCCGCAGTGTTGGGGGCAGAAGTGGTCGTGCCGGGCGTTGCTGCGGATACAGCGGGAGCGGCAGGAGCGGCGGTTGGCGTGTCTGGCGTGTCGCTGCTACGCAGCAGCGCCAGATTCGCCAATGCGCGCTGGCGCACGCGATCGATGCCGATTGGCGCCAGTGATGTATCCAATGTAGCGGCGACGGGCAAGGCAATGCTGCGCCACGGGCCGAGTTCTAGGTGTTGCGCCCAATTGTGCAGGCCGCCGGACTCCAGCATTGCGATGACCAGCACAAAGACCGCTATCAAGCCGCTTAGGCCACGGATCGAATCGGTCAAGGGTTGTCGTTGTAGGCTCATGACTTAGAACTGGAAGTAGATGAACGGCACAACGCCGCCAGGAACGAGCAATTCGATAGCGAACAGCACGATCGCAAATCCGGCTCCGCGCATCGCGGTCGGCCATTTTGAAAATTCACGTTCCAGCGCCCCTTGCCAACGGGCCGGCGCGTATTGTCCGATCAGGCCTAGCAAGAGCAGAGCAATCACACTGTCCTTGGCCAAGGTTAACGGCCCGCTTACGGTGAATCGAGCGAATATGTCTAGTGCTTGCGGTAGCGATGCTGCGCGAAAGAATATCCAGGCGGCACACACTGCGTTAAATAGTAGAAAGCGCGACATCCAGCGCCAGACGGTGGTTTCTCTGAAGCGCATCAACCAAGGTAAAGAGAGCCAGAAGCGATGCAGTATCAGGTAGCAGCCATGCAGGCCGCCCCAGATCACGAAGGACCACGCTGCACCGTGCCAAAGTCCGCCCAACAGCATGGTGATGAGTAAGTTACGTGATGTGAGCCAACGACCGCCATGCGATCCGCCTAACGGAATAAAAAGGTAATCGCGCAGCCAGCTGGATAATGAGATGTGCCAGCGCCGCCAGAAATCGCGCGGATCGGTGGCGGTGTAGGGGCGGTTAAAGTTATCGGGGAAATGGTAGCCAAGTAACAAAGCGCAGCCGATCGCGATGTCGGTATAGCCGGAGAAATCACAATAGATCTGTATCGCATAACCGTATACGGCGAGCAGCATGTCCGGACCGGCCAATGCTTGCGGTGCGGCGAAAGCTGGGTCGACCAGGGAGACTGCAAGCTGGCTAGAGATGATTACTTTTTTGACCAAGCCGAGCACGATCAGCATCAGGCCGCGATTCACTGCGATCGCCTGCGGGTCAGGCGACTTTGTCAGTTGTGGAATGAAAGTCGATGCGCGCAGGATCGGTCCGGCGATCAGCTGCGGAAAGAACGCTACATAAAGCAATGCATCCGGAATATGGAGCGGCTCTTTTAATTTATCGCGGTAAACATCGGACATCAGCGAAATCGCATGGAATACGAAGAATGAAATTCCAAGCGGTAATAATGGGCTGTCTATTTGAAATACGGAGAGCTTGGCGGCGTGAGGCCACAGCTCAAATAGATTGAGCAGTAGAAATGCGGTGTATTTGTAATAGCAGAGAACTGTTAAGCAGACGATGACCCCAAATGTCAGCCAAGCCTTGCGTACTTTGTTCTCAGAGCAACGCTGAATGCGCTGCGCCACCAAGCCGGCAAATAATGAGATGGCAAACAGCAGGGGGACGTAGTTCCAGTTCCAAAAACCATAGAACACATAGCTGGCGAGCAGTAAAAAGCCGTTGTGCCAGTTTCTCCATCGTACTAACGGCCACGCAACGCCTAGTGTCAGTAGAAAAAATAGTGCGTATTCGACGGTGGGAAACAGCATGACGATCCTGAGAACTACCTGCACGCCTGCGCCGCAGCCACGAGCTTGGTCGGAAGCAGGCGGGGCTGGGGCAAGGGTGCATGTTTTGCCTTGTTGAGCTTGATGTCTGTGTCACATGGAATGGGTTCTTTTTAAGCCGTCCCTGTAGTTCCTGCGTCACGAGCAGCCGGATTCTGATCCGAATCGATATAGATGTCAATAAAACAATTTAACAATAAGACAATAAAAATATGCTACCCATTCCTGACGCCCGGAATGCACGAAGAGAAAAGTAGCGAAACGTAGTTATTGCGGATGTTAAATCGCGTTTGTGTGCTGGTTGCCCAGTACTGCCATTAATAAAAAAAGCTGTCCGAGAATTGCTTCTCGGACAGCTTTTTATTGAGTGACGCGGCAGGTTTTAATCGAATACTGGCGATTCCACACCCAGGATCTTGTGCAGCTTCGGCGATGTGGTGGTGTATTGCATGTGGATTTTCTTGTCCGGGAAGATGTATGGCGCGGCGCCGAAGGCGGCCAGCGCTGCTTCGTGGAAGCCTGACAGGATCAGTTTCTTCTTGCCCGGATAAGTGTTGATGTCGCCGACGGCGAAGATGCCCGGAATGTTGGTTTCGAACTTCTCGGTATCGACCACTTTCAACTGCTTGCGTTCGATGTCCAGGCTCCATTCGGCGATCGGGCCGAGTTTCGGCGACAGGCCGAAAAATACCAGCAGCGTATCCAGCGGCAGGCGGCGTGTCACGCCGTCCGGACCGGTTACCTTGATCTCGCTCAGCTTGCCGTCCTTGGCTTCGTGACCAGTCACCTGGCCGACCAGGAATTGCATTTCGTAGGCTTCGCACAAGGCTTTCATCTTGGCGACCGAAGCAGGCGCGGCGCGGAATTCTTCGCGACGATGCAGCAGCACGACCGATTCCGCTTTGCCGACCATGTCCAGCGCCCAGTCCAGCGCCGAATCGCCGCCGCCGCAGATCACCAGGTTCTTGCCGTGGAACTGAACTGGATCCTTGACGCGGTAGAACAGCTGCGTGTTGTCGTACTGATCAATGCCGTCGACCTTGATGGTGCGCGGCTGGAACGAGCCGACGCCGGCAGCGATGAAGATGGTCTTGGTGATGAAGCGGGTGCCGGTCGAGGTTTCGACGTCGAAGCGGTTGTCTTCGCGGCGCGCCACCAGCGTGACTTCCTGGCCAAGGTGGAAGGTCGGTTCAAACGGCTCGATCTGCTTGAGCAGGTTGTCGGTCAGTTCCTGGCCGGTGCAGACTGGTACTGCAGGGATGTCGTATATTGGCTTGTCCGGATACAGTTCGACGCATTGGCCGCCGACGACCGGCAGCGAGTCGATGACGTGCGCCTTGATCTCGAGCAGGCCGAGTTCGAAGACCTGGAACAGGCCGACCGGACCGGCGCCGATGATGACGGCATCCGTCTCGATCGGGGCGTTATTGACAGAATTGGTTGCTGCATCAAGCTTGACGTTGGTATCCATGCGACGATCTGATTCCTGTTTCAGTTGGGTCCCCCAAAACGCCGCGGCCTTGAGTCTGAGCGCTGGCTGCAGCGGCGATTGGAATAAAGTTAAACGCGGCCCTGGCGTCTCGCACTCGGCGAGCATGCCAGGCTGGCGGCGAATATCGGTTGCGCTAATGGCTGGGGGTAATGGCCGGGCTAAAATGAATGAATTAGCGCTGTTGCTGCTTTGGCCATCCTTTTGAGATGGCCGGTGCTTCAATTAACGTTGCAAAAATTCCAGTTTTTCTTTGACGTCTTTCCACGCATCGGCATCCGCCAGCGGCGCTACCGTCTTGGTGATCGACGGCCAGTGGCGCGACAGATCTTCATTGAGCTTGATGAACTGCTGTTGGTCCGCAGGCACATCTTCCTCGGCGTAGATGGCGTTGACCGGACATTCGGCGACGCACACAGCGCAATCGATGCATTCGTCCGGGTCGATCGAGAGGAAATTCGGGCCTTGGCGGAAGCAATCAACCGGGCATACATCCACGCAGTCGGTATAGCGGCAGCGAATGCAGGATTCGGTCACAACGTGGGTCATAACAACAGTCCTATCTGTAAATGGTCTTGAGGCGGCGCCGGGGTGGTGTCGAGCAAGTGACGCTCATATATTCGCCCAGTCGCAAAGCCTTGTATTTTAAGGTAATTCAGGTTTTCCTACAAATTGTGGTTATATAGAATCCATATAAGCAAATGTAAAAATCACATTTGCTTGAAATGCGGTCATTTGCGCGATTTCGGCTTGCGCTCCTGGCTCTTGCGGCGACCGTCCCTGCAACTTGCGTGAAATTGCCAAAGTGGCTATTGTGAGCCTATTTGTTGCCGCCAAATAATTATGTCATCTTCCACCGAAAGTTCCACCAAAGCCATTTTCTACGCCTTAGGCGCCAACGGCGGGATCGCGCTGGCGAAGTTTGCCGCCGCGCTCTTCACCGGTTCCGGAGCCATGCTGGCAGAGGGGATTCATTCGCTGGCCGATTGCACCAACCAGGTGTTCTTGCTGATCGGTTTGAAGGAAGCCAAAAAGCCGGCCGATGTGTCGCATCCGATGGGTTATGCACGTGTCGTGTATTTCTGGGCGATGATGGTGGCGCTACTGTTGTTTTTCGTTGGCGGTGCGTTTTCGGTGATGAAGGGCATTGAGCACTTGAGTCATCCGGAGCCGATCAGCAATCCGCTGGTGGCGCTCGGCGTGCTGGGCATATCGGTAGTGCTGGAGGCGTTTTCACTGCGCGGGGCGATGGTTGAGATCCGCAAGATTTCGCACGGCAAGCCCTTCATGCAATGGTTTCGCGAGACCCGGCAGTCGGAGCTGATGGTGGTGGCTGGCGAGGATATTGCTGCGCTGGCGGGCTTGGCGTTGGCTTTTGCCGCGGTGCTGCTGACCGTAATCACCGGCAATCCGCTATGGGACGCCTGCGGCACGATTGCGGTTGGCGCATTGCTGATGATCGTCGCGGTGCTGGTGATCCGCGAAGTCAAGGCGATGGTTACCGGTGAATCCGCTGCGCCCGAGGTGCACGCCGGCATCAAGGCGCAGATCGAAGCGCATCCCGGTGTTGCCAACGTGCGTAATCTGATTTCGATGCAGTGGGGCGAGCAGGTCATGATCGCGGTCCAGGCGGTGATGCAGCCGCAGCCTTCGGATGTGGCGCTGGTTGATACGATCAACCAGATCGAGGCGCAAATCCAGGAGCGCTGGCCGCAGGTGCGCTGGTGCTTCTTTGAGCCGGATCATCCGCCACGCGGGTAGGGTGCAGGATAAGTTGGCGTAAAAATTTCTGTGGCATGGGGCAGTAAGATAACATTATCATGTTGCTATCTTTTAGAGGAGGCTTAAGCCTTGCATAGCCAGCCTCAAGCTGGGCATGCACAAGCCCAGCCGATGGTGCCGCGCCCCAAGCTGAAAGTGGGCTATGACACTGCACACAACAAATAAAACCGCAATCAAACTGCTGCGGTAAGATGCGAGACTGGTTCGGGTCGTTCCCGGGTTTCGCTAACACCCTTCATCATTACCCCCGCATTCAAAGATCATGATCATCACCTCGCTGCTCGATACCGATTTGTATAAATTCACGATGATGCAGGTGGTCTTGCATCATTTTCCCGCGGCTGAAGTTGAGTACCGTTACAAATGCCGCAACCAGGGCGTCGATTTGCGTCCGTATGTCGACGAGATCCGTGATGAAATCGCCGGCCTGTGCCGCTTGCGGTTCCAGGAGTCGGAGTTGGCCTACTTGAGCAGCCTGCGTTTCTTGAAGAGCGATTTCATCGAGTTTCTCGGGCTGTTCCATCTGCAGCAGAAATACATCAGCGTGCAGCCGTCGGCAGCCGATAACGGCGAGATCGATATCGTGGTCAAGGGGCCGTGGCTGCACACCATCCTGTTTGAAGTGCCGGTGCTGTCGATTGTCAACGAGGTCTATTTCCGCGCCACGCAAAGTGAGCCGGACCTGATCGAGGGGCGCCGGCGCTTGCAAAGCAAAATGGCGCTGATCCGCGACGATGCCGCGATGGCCGGCTGCAAGGTGGCCGACTACGGTACCCGGCGACGTTTTTCGGGCCGTTGGCACGAGGAAGTGGTGCAGACCCTGCAGCGCGATTTTTCTCAGCACCTGGTCGGTACTTCCAACGTTCATTTCGCGATGAAATACGGCCTGACGCCGCTCGGCACGATGGCGCATGAATACCTTCAGGCCTGTCAGTCGCTCGGTCCGCGTTTGCGCGATTCGCAGATCTACGGTTTTGAAATGTGGGCCAAGGAGTATCGCGGCGACCTCGGCATTGCGTTATCGGATGTCTACGGCATGGAGGCGTTCCTGCGCGATTTCGATTTGTATTTCTGTAAGTTGTTCGATGGCGCACGCCACGATTCCGGCGATCCGTTCGAATGGGGCGAGCGCCTGATCAAGCATTACCAGAATCACCGGGTCGATCCTGCCACCAAGACGCTGGTGTTTTCCGACAGCCTCGATTTCGGCAAGGTCAACGAGCTGTACCTGCGCTTCAAGGATCGCACCCGCGTTGCCTTCGGCGTCGGCACCAACCTGACCAACGACCTCGGCTATACGCCGTTGCAAATCGTCATGAAGATGGTGCGTTGCAATGGCCAGCCGGTGGCCAAGCTGTCGGACACGCCATCCAAGAACATGTGCGACGACAAGGCTTACCTGAATTACCTGCGACAAGTTTTCCAGATTGCCGACCCGGCGACGCCAACATGACGTTGTTTATTTGATTACTAGCGGTTACAGATTAAAATGCTGGTTGATTCCTATTCATTCGCTTATTCGGAAGACTACATTGCATAAAAAAATACTTGCTAGCCTGATCGCATTTCTACCCTTGGCGGCCCAGGCCGCGGAACTTGACGGTAGCCAACTATCCATCTGGTGGGGCGTGCCATTCATGGGCCTGCTGCTGTCGATAGCACTCGGACCGCTACTGGCGCCGACCTTCTGGCACCATCATTTCGGCAAGATTGCAGCGATCTGGTCGTTGGCATTCCTGATACCGTGTGCGGTCGGCTTGGGTGTGCCGACAGCGGTAGCCGGCGTCGTGCATGCTTTCCTGGCAGAGTATTTTCCATTTATCATTTTGCTGACAGCCTTGTTCGTCGTGGCCGGCGGGATATGTTTGCGCGGCAATCTGCACGGCACCCCGGCCTTGAATACCGGCTTGTTGGCAATCGGCACTGTGCTGGCCAGCCTGATGGGCACCACTGGTGCTTCCATGCTGCTGATCCGGCCATTGATCAGGGCCAACGACAACCGCAAGCACGTAGTGCATATCGTCGTGTTTTTCATTTTCCTGGTTGCCAATGCCGGCGGCGCCTTGACTCCGCTTGGCGATCCGCCGCTGTTCCTGGGCTTCCTGAAGGGCGTTGATTTTTCCTGGACCTTCAAGAACATCTTTGGCGAAACCATGTTCATGTGGGGTTCCCTGCTGGTCATTTTTTATTTCCTCGACCGCTATTATTTCCACAACCGCGAAGAAGAATTCTCCCCATCGCTGGATCCGACGCCGGACGACGCCAAGCTGCGTTTCGAAGGAAAATTCAATTTTGTGTTGCTGGGCCTGGTCGTGCTGCTGGTGTTGATGAGCGGCTTCTGGAAGCCGGGCGTCAGCTACGACATTTACGGCACAACGGTGGAATTGCAGAATTTGCTGCGCGACGGCTTGCTGGTTGTGGTGATCCTGGTTTCGCTGTGGCTCACGCCGAAAATCGCCCGCGAAGGCAATGATTTTTCCTGGGGCCCGATCCTCGAAGTGGCCAAATTGTTTGCCGGGATTTTTGTCACGATTGCTCCGGTGATTGCCATGTTGCGTGCTGGCGAGCACGGCGCCTTTGGTGCCGTGGTCAGTGCCGTCACCGGCGCCGACGGTCAGCCAAACAATGTCATGTATTTCTGGGCCACCGGCGTGCTGTCGTCGTTCCTCGATAATGCGCCGACTTACCTGGTGTTCTTCAACACGGCATCCGGCGATGCAACCGAACTGATGACCAAACTGGCGGCAACGCTGGCAGCGATTTCCTGCGGTGCCGTGTTCATGGGCGCCAATAGCTACATCGGCAATGCGCCGAACCTGATGGTCAAGGCCATTGCCGAGGAGCGCGGCATCCGCATGCCTTCCTTCTTCGGCTACATGGCTTGGGCATGCGTGGTGCTGGTGCCATTGTTTGTGGTGATGACCTTTATTTTCTTCCGTTAATGGCTGAGCAATGAAACCAAAGATATTGATGGCGCGTGCGGTATTCCCGGAAGTGATCGCCGGGTTGCAGCAGTATTTCGACGTTGAAAGCAACCAGGAAGATCATATTTTCAGCGCCGCCGAATTGGCGGCACGCCTGCAGGATAAGGATGGTGTGATCGCCACCGCCAGCGAACGTATTTCGGCGGAACTGCTGGCTGCAAGCCCGCGCCTGAAGGCGGTCTGCAACCAGGCTGTCGGCTACAACAACATCGATGTCGCGGCAGCCACCAAAGCCGGTGTGATGGTCACCAACACACCCGACGTACTCAATGAAACCACTGCCGATTTCGGCTGGGCGTTGCTGATGGCGACTGCCCGGCGCGTGACCGAATCCGAGCATTGGCTGCGCGCCGGGCATTGGAAACAATGGCGTTACGACAGTTTCCTTGGCGCCGACGTGCACGGTGCTACGCTCGGCATCATCGGCATGGGCCGCATCGGCCAGGCGATTGCGCGACGTTCGCTGGGCTTCGACATGCAGGTCCTGTATCACAACCGTTCACGGCTGTCGCCGGAGCTGGAGGCGCGCGCCAACCAGGCGCGTTACGTCAGCAAGGAAGAGTTGTTGCAGCAAGCCGACCATGTGATCCTGGTGCTGCCGTATTCGAAGGAATCGCACCATACCATCGGCGCTGCCGAGTTGGCGTTGATGAAGTCGGGAGCGACATTGGTGAATCTGGCGCGCGGCGGCATCGTTGACGACGTGGCCCTGATTGCTGCTTTGCGCGAGCACAAGATTGCGGCGGCTGGACTCGACGTGTTCGAGAACGAACCAGCCTTGCATCCGGATTTCCTGGGTTTGTCGAATGTGGTGTTGACGCCGCATATCGCCAGTGCATCGGAGCCGACGCGGCGGGCCATGGCGGATTGCGCCGCGCGTAACCTGCTGGCGGCTTTGTTGCCGGATAAAGATCGGCCGTTTCCGCCCAACTTGCTCAATCCTGAAGTGCTGGGCAAGGTAATGCTGGCAGATAAATAAAGTCGCTTGAAAATAAAGAAAGGCGCGAGATAGATAGCTATTTCGCGCCTTTCCCGTTTTTCACAGACCAGTTTCGGTCTTTTAGTCTTTCAAGCTTTCAACCAGGTCGATGTACTGTTGTTGCGCCGCTTCCTTGCTAGTGTCTTTCAGCTCGTTCCATGCATCCCACTTGGCGCGGCCGACAAAATCGGTCATGCCAGGGCGCTCGCCTTGGACATCGCCGCTGCTGCCTTGCTTGAACAGCGCGTAGAGTTTTAACATCGTCATGTTGTCAGGGCGCTCGCTCAACGTCTTGGAGTCGGCCTGGGCTTGTTCAAATTGGGCTTGAAGTGTCATGGGAATCTCGTCTCGTGTAGATGGATCGGGAAAAAGTAAGGTCAGAGCAAGTTCAGTCGGTGACGGCGCCAACCACGGCAGAACCTGCCTTGACGGTGCCGACAACGACAGTAGAAGCAACACCGACCGCCGCACTGCCGACACTGACGCCGGCGCCGACCACGCTGCTGGTGACGCTGACCACGGTGCAACCGTCAAGCAGCAACGCGGCAAGCAGCAACGCGGCAAGCAGCAATGGCGTGGCCACGCAGGTAATCGAGACGGCGTCAGGCAGGCCGAAATATTTCATCAGGCGGCTATCGGATGATCGAATCGCAGTGCAGGATTTAGACGCCCAGCAGTTCGACTTCAAAAATCAGTGTTGCGTTCGGTGGGATCACACCACCGGCGCCGCGCGGGCCATAGCCAAGCGCTGCCGGGATGGTCAGCTTGCGGACGCCGCCGATTTTCATGCCTTGGACGCCTTCGTCCCAGCCTTTGATGACATGGCCGGCACCCAGCGGGAATTCAAACGGGTCGCCGCGATCCTTGCTGGAATCGAATTTCTTGCCGGCGCTGCCGTCCGGGTTTTGCAACCAGCCGGTGTAATGTACGGTCACATGATTGCCTGCTTTGGCTTCAGCACCGTCGCCAACGCTGACTTCTTCATACTGCAGGCCTGAAACGGTAGTAATGGTCGACATTATGGTCCTTTATAGAGTGGTGGTAATTTGACTGCAAGTGGTCGCAGTGTAAACTAAAAAATGCTCGCTAGCCCGTGCCGGCAAGCGATTGCCGCTGCGTTTTGGCAGGGCCGGCCAAGTCATTTAAATCCGTGGGCCTGAATCATGCGCGGTAAAATAGCCCTTTTCGCTTTTCAAAGTTTCGCTATGCCAGCTTTTGTTCGTCGTTCCATCGTCGCTGCCTGCGGTTTGCTGACCGCATTTTCCACATTTGCTGCCCCGGCTTCTCCTGCAGTGCCCGCCGCTCCTGCCGCTTCGACCGCAGGCAATGTCGTGGTGGTGCTCAATTCCCGTGACGCCACCATCACCTTGCTGGATCAGACAACTTATAAAGAAATTAATACTTTTCCGGTTGGCAAGGAGCCGCATCATCTGATGCCGACACCTGATAACAAATCGCTGATCGTCGCTGCCGCCACCGGCAATTCGCTGTTGTTCCTGGATCCGACGAACGGCCAGATTCAAAGCCAGGTAAAAGATATTGTCGACCCATACCAGATCGGCTTTTCGCCAAACCAGAAGTGGTTCATCGCCAACGGCCTGCGGCTGGATCGGATCGACATCTATGGCTATGACGGCAAGAACCTGAAACTGGCCAAGCGCCTGCCGCTGCCATCGATGCCAAGCCATATGGCGTTTACCGCCGACAGTTCGCTGGCCTTCATCAGCCTGCAGGGCAGCGATGAGCTGGCAGCGGTCGACCTGGCCACGCAAAAGGTCAAGTGGACCATGCCGATCGGCAAGCAGCCGGCTGGCGTATACATGACGCCGGATAATAAATACCTGCTGGTGGGTGTGATGGGCAGCGATTATGTTGCGGTGGTCGACTGGCGCACCCAAAAAATCGTCAAGAAAATCAAGACCGGCGACGGCGCGCACAACTTCCGTCCGCAAGGCGACAACCGCCACGTATTCGTCTCGAACCGTGTCTCGGGCACGATCAACATCCTCGACCTGAACAAACTGGAAAGCGTTGGCAGCATCGCTGTCCCCGGCGGTCCGGATTGCATGGAAATTACCGCCGACGGCAAGACCATGTGGGTTACGCAGCGCTGGGTCAAGAAGGTGTCGGTTGTCGACCTGGAAACCCGCAAGGTGATCAAGTCGATCCCGGTGGGGCGTTCGCCGCACGGCATCTATTTCAGCAACCGCGCTCCTGAATTGTGATGCGCATGGTCTTTCCGGGAAAGCGCAGTTTGCTGGCCGTTGGCGTCATGGCGGCGCTGATTGCATCCATGCCGGCAGCATTGGCGGAGCAGGCTGCTGCGGCATCGTCCAAGGCTTGCACCGGCACGATCTATCTGACTTTCGACACCGGCAGCCAGTCTCAGGCTGAGTACATCGCCCAGACCCTGCGCCGTCACCACATCAAGGCGACGTTTTTCATGGCAAATGAAAAAACCGTCAACGGCGATTACACGCTCGATCCGAGCTGGGCGCCTTTCTGGAAATCGCTGGTGGCCGACGGCCATGCTTTTGGCAGCCACACATTCGATCATGTCTACGCCAAGCGCGATCTGCCTGACGGCAAAATCGAAGTGAAGCCGCAATTCGGCGCCAACGGCGGCAAGCTGCAGGCCTGGACGCCGCAGCAGTATTGCGACGAGCTGAACCGCGTCGACCAACGCTTCCAGAGCCTGACCGGAACCCATATCGACCACTTCTGGCGTACGCCCGGCGGTCATCTGACGCCGCGCACGCTGGCGGCGGGCGAAGCCTGCGGATACAAGCATGTGGCATGGGCCGAGGCGGGGTTTTCCGGCGACGAGCTGCCGAGCGATAAATGGCCGAACCGGATGTTGCTTGAGCGTAGCTTGAAAAACCTCAAGGATGGCGATATCGTGATGGCCCATCTGGGCATCTGGTCGCGCAAGGATCCTTGGGCGCCGGCAGTGCTGGAACCGCTGATCAGCGGCTTGGAAAAAAAGGGTTTCTGTTTTGCTACGCTGCGTGACCATCCTGCCTACAAGGGCAACCTGAAAGGGCCGGTCGCAGCGCCTAAAGTAGGGAAGGGTGCGTAAGGCATCATGATCGACACCTTGATAAATTGGTTTGCGGGCGCCCAGGCTTGGCTGTTCCAATCGGTGGTGCAGCCGCTCATGTTCCACGCCGGTTTCAGCGAATACCTGGAAGACGCGTTCGACGGCACCGAATGGTTCCTGATCGGCGTCTGTGAGCTGGTCCTGCTGTTTCTCGTCCTGCGGCCGCTGGAGAGTGTGATCCCGGTGCATGCGATCACCGATCGCCGCGCGCGCTGGATCGATTTCATCTATACCGTGCTGTATCGGCTCGGCGCATTTTCGTTGCTGGTGTTTTTCCTGATCGATCCGCTGGTGGCAAAAGTCACCGAGCTGCTGCACCTGGAGGGAATCAATCCATTCAACCTGGAAAACCTGCTGCCCGGTCTTACCGACAAGCCGCTGGTGACTTTCCTGTTGTACCTGCTGGTGCTGGATTTCTGCGAATACTGGTATCACCGCGCACAGCACGGTTTCGGCTGGTTGTGGGGTTTGCACAGCTTGCATCATAGCCAGCAGAACATGAACTTGTGGAGCGACGATCGCAACCACTTGCTGGACGGTGTGATCCACGATGTCACGATGGCATTGGTGGCGCTGGCGATTGGTGTCGAGCCGGCGCAATATGTGCTGCTGGTGTCGATCACGCGCATGCTGCAAAGCCTGCAGCATGCTAATGTACGGATTCATTTCGGCCGGCTGGGCGACGCCATCGTGGTGTCGCCGCGGTTTCATCGCTGGCACCATGCGATCGGCATCGGCCATGAGAGCAAAGGCAAGGGCACCTTGGGCGGACATAATTTCGGCGTGTTGTTTTCATTCTGGGACAGCTTGTTCCGCACCGCCCATTTCGCCAAGACCTTCGAGCACACCGGCGTGCGCGACCAGATCGCTACGGCCGACAAGCCAGCCCGCGATTACGGCCGCGGCTTTTGGTCGCAGCAGTGGCTGGGGTTGAAACGCATGGTTGAATTTTCCAGAAAGTCGGCCCGCTGATGCGCCCGGTACTGGTCGCCTTCGGCAGGGCTTTATTGTCGCAGCTGCATTACCGCATGCTGATGCTGACTTTCCTGCCATTTTTCCTGTCGATCCTGATCTGGGGCTTGGCGCTGTGGTGGGGCTTGCAACCGCTGATCGACTGGCTGCAAAAAAATTACTTTGCCGGCAACGATGGCATGGGCTTCTCCAATTACATGCCGGCCTGGCTCGGCCTGGGGGCGCTCAAGACCGTCATCGTGCCTTGGTTGGCGCTGTGGGCTTTGCTGCCGTTGATGATCCTCACTGCGCTGCTGTTCGTCGGCGCATTTGCCTTGCCGGCAACGGCGCGTCATGTCGGCCGCCGCCATTTTGCTGAACTAGAACTGCGCAAGGGCGGCTCGCTGCTCGGCAGCATCTGGACTTCGTTTTCAGCTTTCCTCTTGTTTTGCGTGCTGTGGCTGGTGACGTTGCCGCTGTGGCTGATTCCGCCGTTTGCCTTCCTGATTCCGCTGGTGTTATGGGGCTGGTTGACTTACCGGGTGTTTGCCTACGAAGCGTTGGCGGCCCACGCCGACAAGGAAGAACTGCGGGCGATCCTGCGGATTCATCGCTGGCCGCTGCTGGTGATCGGCGTGATTACCGGCGCCTTGGGCGCGGCGCCGACCGTCTTGTGGCTGGGCGGGGCGCTGTGGCTGGTGGTTTTTCCGCTGCTGGCGGCCGGTTCGATTTGGTTATATGTGCTGGTGTTTGTATTTACCGGCTTGTGGTTTGAATATTATTGCCTGGAAGCGTTGGCCAAATATCGTGCGGCCGGCCAGGCTGCTGTCATCATGGCTAACAGCAAGGACAAGCAGGAAATCCATCAACTGTCGGATACTTCGGTTCCAGAATAAAGTCGGCTTTCATGCCGCCGTCAATATTCGGGGGTAAGATGGCCGGCTTATGTTGCGAGGTTTAACAAGGCAGGTGTTTCCAGTTATACATCTCCTTCAGCTTCAGCTAATCATCTTTAACTCAGCATCTTCAACTAAGCGGCGATTTTCATGGCAATCGGACTCATCATCATCGGCGACGAAATCCTGTCAGGCAGGAGAGTCGACAAACACTTCCCCAAAATCCTGGAAATGCTTTCGGCACGCGGCTTGAGCCTCGACTGGGCGGAATATGTCGGCGACGATCCGGCGCGCATCACAGCAACGCTCAAGCGGACGTTTGACAGCGGCGACATCGTGTTTTGCACCGGTGGCATCGGTGCTACGCCGGACGACCATACCCGCCAATGCGCGGCAGCCGCACTTGGCGTGCCGCTGGTGCTGCATCCGCAGGCGCGCGAGAAAATCCGTGAACGGATTGCCGATACCGCACGCGACGCCGGGCATGTCGTTGATTTCGACACGCCTGACAATCTGCATCGGCTGAAGATGGGCGAGTTCCCACAAGGCGCCGACATCATCCCGAATCCTTACAACAAGATCCCTGGCTTCTCGATTCGCCACCAACACGGTGGCGGAGCACATTATTTTGCGCCAGGCTTCCCGGTGATGGCCTGGCCTATGTTCGAGTGGGTACTGGACACTTACTACGCCGACCGGTTTCATCAAAATCCGCAACTGGAACAATCGGTGCTGGTGTTCGAAGCGATGGAATCGTCGTTGACGCCGTTGATGGAAGCGATCGAAGCGGAATTCCCGTTGGTGAAGGTGTTCAGCCTGCCGCATGTCGGCGATGCGAATACCCGGCGCCACATCGATCTCGGCGTCAAGGGCGAGCCGGTGCAAAGCGCTGCGGCGTTCAAGAAAATGCTGGCCGGGCTGGATCAACTGAAGGCCGAGTACCGGCCCGCATAAGCCCAGACAGCGATTCATTGCCAATCCACATTCATTTAACCAATTGCGCTTGCCGCCAGCGATGCCGACGGCAATGCGCTCCATCTGATTGACATCACATGTTCGGATTCCTCTTCAAACGCGCAGATCGTCCCGCGCCTCAACCCGTCGCTGAAGTGCAAGCCGCAGTGCGCGCCGAAGCCCGTCAAGCATCCGACCAGGCAAAGCAGCAAGCGCTGAGCCAAGCCGAGGCCTTGGGCGATGAAGCGGCAGCGGTTGAGTTCATTCTGCAATCGAGCTTTGCCGATGCTCGTCTGCGGGCAGCGCAACTGGTGAGCAGCCGCGAGGCGTTGGAAAAGGTATTGCAAGCCTGCCGCAATACCGATCGGCGTGTCGCCAAATTGATGCAAGGCCGCCTCGACAGCGCGCGGCAACAGCAATTGGTCACCGACAAGGCAAGCGCCAGCGTGACGCAGGCGCAACGTTTGCTGCAAGAGCCGTTGCTGATGCCGAATCAGGTCGCGGAACTGGATCGCGGCTGGAACGCCAAGGACGCGCCGGCCGGGCTGTTGCAGGAATTTGAACAGATACGGGCTGCACTGGCCGGCCGCCTGGCAGATCAGGCAGGCTTGCAGCGTAGCGCCATCGGCTTGCTGGCCGACGTGCGCGAGTTGCATCAGCAGGCCAGGACGGATGGACAGCATGCGGCGCAAACGGCGGCGCTGGATGCATTGGAAGCGCAGATGACGGCTTGCTCCAGTCATGCCGAAGCAGTGACATTGCCGCGCCATCTGGCGGTTGATTTCGCGCAGGAAGCGCAAGCGCTGCGCAAATTGCTGGCCGATCTGCAGCAACATGAAGTCGCGCTGCAAGCGCGCCGCGACTTGCTGGCGACATGGGAGGGGGCGACGGAAGCCCTGAATCCGGCAACATTGAAAAGCGCCTGGTCGGCCTTGCCGAGCTTGCCTGCGGCTGCGCTGGGCGATGAGCTTGAACAGCGTTATCAGGCATTGCTGAAACAGCATACGGTCGTGGTCAGCAAGCCGGAAAAAATCCAGGCAGCGCCGAAGGCCGAGCAAGCAGCGGCGGACAATGGCGAACGAGCCAGCATTGCGGAGGCATTGGAAGGCCTGGAGAAATCTCTGGAAGACGGCGCTTTGCAGGCGGCGATGGATTTCGACAAGACCCTGCGCGCCATCGATTTCAAGACGCACAAACCAAGCGCGGCGCAAGTCAGCCGCCTGGCGCAGGCGCGCAGCGAACTGACCCGCTTGCAAGGTTGGGCGCGATGGGGCGGCAATGTCTCGCGCGAAGAATTGACCAAGGCGGCGCAGGAGCTGGCCGGGCAAGAGTTGGCGCCGGCTGAGCTGGCCAAGAAAATCGGCAGCCTGCGGGCGCGCTGGAAATCCCTCGACGGCAGTTCCGGATCGGCGCCGAAAGTGCTGTGGGAAAGTTTCGACGCTGCCTGCACGACTGCCTATGCGCCGGTCGCTGCGCATTTCCAGCAACAGGCCGAACAGCGCCAGGCGAATCAAGTCAATGCGCGCGCACTGATCGATGAAGTGCAGCAGTACGCGCAAGCCGCGTTGCCGGCAGAGCCGGTGGCGGGAGTCGCGCCTGACTGGAAAGCCATCGCCCAGTTTTGCCAGCAGAAACAGCAGGCCTGGAAGAGCCAGGGGCCAATCAATCGCAGCGAGAAGAAAGCCCTCGATAGCGCATTTGCCGCCGCAATCCAGGTCCTGTTGACGCCGCTGGCGGCGCAACAGCGCAGCGAAATCGCCCGGCGCGAAAGACTGATCGACGAAGCGGCGCAACTGCCCGCCAATCAGCGCGATACGGCCGACCGTGTACGCGAATTGCAGCAGCGCTGGCAAGAACAGGCCAAAGCCTTGCCGTTGCCGCGTCAGGAAGAGCAGGAGTTGTGGTTACGTTTCCGCGCTGCTTGCGATGCCATTTTTGCCCAACGCAAGGAGTCGGCGTCTAGCGCCGATGCTGAGCGGCGCGACAATCTGCGGCTGCGCGAGGAACAATGCGCGTTGCTGGAGGCTGCATCCGTGGAACCGGAGACGGCGCTGCCGAAAATCCTGCAGCAGGCCCAGCAAGAATGGGCGCGCGCCGGACAAGTTCCGCGTGCCGAGCAGGCGCAGATCGAAGCCCGTTTCCAGGCTGCGGTCGCCACAATCCAGGCGCGCCTGGAGCAAAGCCGTCGTCAGGCAGCAGTGGCGCAAGCCGACGCCTTGCGCGACAAGCTGATCCTGTGTCAAAAAGCCGAAGCCAATTTAGGCACTGCCGCGGATGATGATGAATCCGACCGGCGGCAAAGCTGGGCGGCATTGCCGCCACTAGCGCCAAGCTTCGAGAAAATCATCGCTGCCCGCTTTGAACGGGCGTTGCAAAATAGCGACGGATACGCTGCGACATTGGAAGCCAATCGTCCATTGTTGCAACAGGAGTTACTACGCGCCGAAATCCTCGCCAGCGCCGAAAGCCCACCAGAGCTATCGCGCGAACGCTTGCAATTGCAGGTCGAAGTGCTGCAGGCATCATTGAAAGCCGGCGCAACTGCGAGAAATATCGAGCAACAACTGTTGCATATCTGCGACTTGCCGGCAGCGATGGACGAGCAGGCGCTGGGGCGGTTATTGAAATTGGTGGCGTTGGCGAAGTTTTGAGATCAGGCAAACACGGATACAACGGCATGCGCTCCGTGGTCCGTTAAATGGGGTCAGAGCTGCGCGGGAAGTGTAATTTTCGCAAAAGACCGCGAAAAAAACTCCGACCCCATTTAACTTCTCGGGACTGGTTTTGACGTTGCTGTTGGTTTTGAATTGGCTTTTGACGTTGACGTTGCCGTTGTTTGTGACTTTTCGCATGCTGACGTTGCCAAATGAGATGGGTGCCAGTCGGGAATTATGGGACACATGTTTGAGCGCAGCGAGTTTGTGTCCCATCCGACTGGCGCGCGGCTCATTTGGGAACCCGCCGTAGGCGGGCAACGGCTGTGCGATCGCCTTTTTGCTTACTTTTTGGCGAAGCAAAAAGTGAGCGGCTGCCGGGCCGCCCCCGGCAAGCCTCCACGGAGTAGTAACCGTTTTAAGTAACTTCGGACGAACAAGACTAATGCACCGCCGCACGTACCCCGTGGTCCGTTAAATGGGGTCAGAGTAATTTTCGCAAAAGGCCGCGAAAAAAAACTCTGACCCCATTTAACTATTTCGGTGACAAAGTTGCCGAAAAAAAGCCGACTCCATTTAACTCACTGCTTGGTGGATTATGGCCAGGCAAAAAAATACCCCGGATATCCGGGGTAAGTCGATACCGTGTTGCCGGATACCGAGAAGATTTCGCGCGGCGGACATAAGCCCGCCAGCAAATGATTACTTCTTGGCGCGGGCAGCAGTAGCAGTCTTGGTAGCAGCTTGCGACAATTGATCGACAGCGTTATTGACATTGCTTTCGAGAGTTTCAACAGCCTGCTTGGTGCTCTTGGCGAACTGCTCGTAACCAGCGTTAGCGCTGCCGATTGCCGATTTGACGAAAGCAACTGCGCCTTCTGCGCCAGGAGGAGCATTCTTCGAAGCCTGGTCGACGAACTCGATGACCTTGCGCTTGTGTTCAGCAACTTGCGCTTCAGCAGCTTTAGTCAGTTCAGCCTGGGTGCTCGAAGCGATGCTGGCGAAATGACGGCCATAAGCGATAGCTTTTTCAGTGTTCGGCTGTGCCAGCGATGCGCTCAGCGAAAAGAATTCTTGTGGATCCTTGGCGGCAAACAGCTTCTGGGTGGCAGCGTTCGACTCTTCCAGCGAAGCCTTGGCAGCGCTCAGGTTGAGGTCGATCAGCTTTTCCACGCCGGAAAATGCCTTGGTAGTGAAATCGGTAAACAGCGCCAGATTGGATTCGAAATTTGCTTTGGCGGCGGCCGAGAATTGTTCTGCAACGGTAGACATGGCTTCTCCTAGGGTTTGATGCTGTAAAAAATACGACATAAGTAAGGCGGCTAAGGTGGCTATGAACTAGCCGTTGATTGCGACTGCCAGTGACTTCAAACGTGCATTGTGCGACGCAACAATTTGATTGTAAATTATTCTGAACGGCTGTCAAGAAGATTTTTGTGCGCTGCAATATAAATATGCAGAGATTTTCCTTAATTGACAAACAGGTATTTTCTGCAGCAAGCGCAAAGCACGAGATTTGTTGTCAAATTGGCTTGAAAGTGCTTCTCAAACTATTTGTTAAAGGCTTGTCTTTTCTTACCGGGTTTAATAATAAAGGGGGAAAAGTGGATTGTCATCCTGCTAATTTTGGCAGTTGCGTTATCGATAATTCAAAAATCGACGTCGGCCTACTTGTCTTGGATCGGCATGCCGATTCAGAGCGGCACGACTGCCAGAGGAGTTGTCACGTATTTATTTTCAGGTCTGCTGAACGAGCCCAAACCAACGATTTCTGTAGGCTTCCCATCCGTTCAGCTGCATCAATGCCGCCGATTCGCAATGGACGGCAGAAGTGTGTCCCCAGTGATGCAGCATCCAGCCACCGCAGGTGGTGCCGCTGGTGTCGTCCGAAAATGATACCGCCTGGTGTTTGCGTAACGCTGCCAGTAATCCTGAAAAATAAGGGTTATCGGTGAAGCTGCCCTCAACCACGATTGGTCCGTCTGATTCCAGCGCAGTCAGGCAATAGTCCGTCATCAGCACGCAGTACAACGTAGCCAGCGCATAACGCTCTTCAGCAGTTTGCGGGGGAGGTCCTGAAATGCTGCCGACTTGCCCGAAAAACGGTCCGCCGGATTCCGCAAAGCAGGGCAGCGCCAATGTGGCTTGGTCGATCAGGCCTTGCAAGTCGACCTGACTGCATTGTTTCGGTTCGGGGCCGGCCAGCGTCGCGAATTCGCGGCCGCCCATGAAGCGCATGCAGGCCACCGGCTGTCCCAGCACATTGACGTTGGCCAGCATGTCCAGGTGTTCGTTCAAGCCGTCGAGCGGTTTGCCGAACGCCGCAGCGATAACCCAAGTGCCGGTCGATAGCACAGTGCGCGGCATCGCGTCCGGTACATTACCGATGTAGCGCAATAGTGAGGCGTTGCTGTCGTGGATGCCGCACAGGATTTGGCAGTGCTCCGGCAAGCCGGTGGCCTGCAATAATTCCCGGCGTAGCGGCCCCAGGGCAGTCCATCCCGGCTGCCGCGGCGGCAACAGATTTTCCCAGCCCATGCGCTCTACCAGCGTCGAGTATGTTTGCTGCAGCGGTTGCCATAGATCGGTATGACAGCCAAGCGAAGTCATTTCGCCGGCAGCGACGCCGGACAGCCGCCAAGCCCAGTATTGCGGATAGGTCAGGATGTGGCGGGTACGGCCAAATTCACTCGGAAAGCTTTGTGCCAGCCAATACAATTGGCGCCCCAAATTCAGCCCGGCAGGCAAGTCTGGCGAAAACGTTTCTGCAAATGATGGGCGCAGCGCCTGGTATTGGCGATCCAGCGTTTGCGGCAAGGTGGATTCGTAATCAAGCACCGGCAGCACCAAGTCATCAGCGTCGACCAGCGCTGCGGTGGCGCCATGCGTGACAGGGACGATCGCCGCAATATCGGCGCGTTGCGAAAATAGACGGAGCGTAGCCAGCAGCCAATCCCATATGCGCTCGGTATCGTGATGTGGATACGGCTCGTCGTTGACGATAATGTTGGGACAGCGTTGTTCTGCCAGAGACTTGCCGCCGGCATCGAGCAGGGTCAGTTTGACGTTGGTTTTGCCAATGTCCAGAACAACCGTTGCACCCGTGGTGAATTCCATTGATTAATCCAGATGGGGCGCTAAGTGGAACATAGGCAGCAGCGGTACGACCAATGGGGCCACCGAGTTCACCTCGGTTTCCATCAGGTTCGCCATATGCGCCCACCAGCGCTGCATGATTGGATGCTGCGGCAACGCATCCATGCGGTGGTTCTCGGTGCGGAGCAGCACTGCAAACAGCATGCCGCTCGCCTCATCGAGAAAGATGCTGTAATCGCGTATCCCCGTGTCGGATAACAGATCGGCCAGCTCCGGCCAGATCGCGTCATGCCGCCGTTTGTATTCGGCGATATTGCCAGCTTTGAGTTGCATCCTGAAAGCGATTTTTTCCATCGTGTTTGTCTGGCGAAGCCGATTGAGAAGGACTATTTATTGACGCGCCTGCCGCCCAACAGCCTTGGTAAGGCAATCGTGATCAGCAGCAGCACACCGACCACGATGGTCATGATAATGCCGGGGACATTGGCCAGCGCCAGTCCATACGTCACCATGCCCAAGGTCAGCACCGCCAGCAAGACACCGCCGATACTGCCGGCACCGCCGGCGATGCTGACGCCGCCAAGGATGACCATAGTGATAACTTCCAGCTCCCAGCCCAAGGCAATATTGGGACGAGTGCTGCCTATGCGTCCGGTCAGGAAATAACCGGCCAGGCCCGCCATGGCGCCGGTCAGCATGAAGAGCGCCAGACGATAGCGGTCCACCGGGATGCCCGAAAACCGTGCTGCGACAGGATTGTTGCCGATCGCATAAATTCGCCGACCCCAACTGGTCGCGTGTAGCAGAAAGGCAAACAGTATGGCTAACACGATGAGTACAGCAAATTCACGCGGAATCACGTCGAAGAAATAGCCTTGGCCCCAGTCCACCAGCAATTGCGGGTAGCCGGTGAACGCCTGATCACCGAGGATCACGCTCGACAAGCCACGAAACAGCGACACGGTGCCGATCGTCACCACGATCGACGGCAATGCAAAACGGGTCACCAGAATGCCGTTCAACATGCCGCAGGCGGTACCTGTCGCCAGCGCCACAAAGAGCAATCCTTGCGGCGGTATGCCATAGTGATTGGCCAGGCCCATCGCCACTGACGACAGTGCCAGGATGCCGGAAACCGAGATGTCGATTTCCCGGCAAATGATCAGCAAGGCCATCGGCAGCGCAATCATGGCCTTTTCACTGAAATTGAAAGTGCTGTCGACCAGGTTGTAAAAATCGAAAAAATGCGGAACCAGCAGGCTGTTGGTAACGAACACAGCAACAAATAGCAGGGCCAGCAAGGTTTCCCAGCGGCGCATCAATTCCCCGATACGGAAACCGTTGCGATCGCGAATGGTGTAACGGGAAGTCATGGTGGTCTTGGTCGCTGAGGCAGGGGATGTCGCGTTCACGCAGCTCTCCTGTTATCTGATGGATTGAGCAGGTGCAGCGGCAATATCTGTCTACCGGTCTTTTTATTGCTGCGCGCATTGATCACCACGGCGGTCAGGATGACGATGCCGGTTAGCGCGCTTTGCCAGAACGGCGACACTTTGACGATCGGCAGGGCGTTATTGATCACCGACAGGAACAATGCGCCCAGCACAGCGCCTGCTACGGTGCCGACGCCTCCGGCAATGCTGATGCCGCCGATCACGCAGGCGGCAATCACGGTGAATTCAAAACCATAGGCAATTTCGGTATACGCGACCGCGTAACGCGCCACCCATAAATAACCGCACAGGCCGGCCATCATGCCCGAAAAGCCGTACGTCCAGAGCAGCCGGCGGGCGATCGGAATGCCGACGTAGCGCGCCGCCACCGGTTGATTGCCGATCGCATACAAATCCCTGCCGAAGCGGGTATAGCGTGCAATGAACCAGGTCACCAGAATGGCGGCCGCCGCAATCCAGACAAGATAGGTAACGCCGAGCAGGCGGTTCAGCGGGAAGGCGATAAATGCTGCCGGCATTTGATTTGAAGAGACCCAGGCGCCGCCCGACAGCACAAACACCAGGCCGCGATACACGCTCATGGTGCCCAGCGTGACGACGATCGGCGGCAGATTCAGCGATCCGATCAGCCAGCCATTGATCAAGCCGAGGAACAGGCCGATGCCGAGCGCCGCCAGAATGATCAGCGCCACCGACAGTTGCGGAAATTTTGCTGCCAGCAGCGCCGACATCATGCCTGATAGCGCAAGATTGGAGGCGATCGACAGATCGATGCCACGCGTGACGATGACGAACATTTGCGTCAGCGCCAGCATGATCAGCAAGGTGCTGTCGGTCAGCAGGTTGGACATGCTCGACAGGCTCAGGAATATTGGCGCCCGCAGCCCAACCATGCCGATCAACAGAATGATCAGCAGGCCCAGCAAGGTTTCGCGTTGTTTTAACAAATTCATGCATATTCCTCTGAAGGCAATTCGCTGCCGGATGCCGCAGCGACCACGTTTTCCGGCGTCGCTTCGGCCCGCGAAAAGGTTTTCTTGATGCGGCCCTGATGCATCACCACGATGCGATCCGCCATTCCCAGCACCTCCGGCAATTCGGATGACACTAGAATCACCGACAAGCCCTGCGCGACCAGCTCGCTGATGAAGCGATGCACCGCAGCTTTGGAGCCGATATCGATGCCCTTGGTCGGCTCATCCAGGATGATCACTTTCGGATTGGTCGCCAGCCATTTGGCAAGCACCACCTTTTGCTGATTGCCGCCGGACAGCTCCGACACCATTTGCGTGAAGTGACCGGCTTTCAACTCAAGTTGCTCGCTGAAATGGCGTGCGATGGCAGTTTCTTTTGCACGTCGTCCAAGCAGGAAGAAGCCGATTTTGGAAAGAATCGGCAGTGTGATGTTGTGCACGATGGGCAGCGACAAATGCGCTCCCTGGTGCTGCCGATCCTCGGGGACATAGGCGATGCCATGCGCGATGGCATCGCTGGCGGTATTGATCGAAACAACTTTGCCGTTCAGCTTGACGCTACCGCTAACATCGTGCGTGAGGCCGAACAGTGCCTGCATGACTTCCGAACGACCGGCGCCGACCAGGCCATAGAAACCGACAATTTCACCTTGTTGTATCGAAAAACTGACTTTGTTGAATTCGGTCGGATGACAAAAATCCTCGACTTCCAATAATGTCGGACCAAGCGTGACATCGATCTTTGGGAAGACCTGATGAATCTCCCGTCCCACCATCAGCGACACCAGGTCCGATTCGGTAATCTCGGACAATGCCCCGGTCGCAACAAAATGACCGTCGCGCAGCACCGTGTAACGGTCGGCAACGGCAAAGATCTCGTCGAACTTGTGTGAAATGAAAATCACCGCTGTCCCGGCGGCGCGCAGCTGGCCGATGATGCGGTACAACTCGTGGATTTCGCGTTGTGACAAAGAGGCCGTCGGTTCATCCATGATCACGACGCGGGCGTTTTGCGAAAGGGCGCGGGCGATTTCAACAAAATGACGCTGCGCTACGCTGAGATCCTTGACCTTGGCCCGCACCGGCAGAGATACCTCCAGCCGGGCGAACAATTTTTCTGCCTCAGCTTCAATGAAACCCCAATCAATTCGGGCTGGAAAGCCATGTTGCGGCTGACGACCAATGTATATGTTTTCGGCCACGGTGAGTTCGTCGAACATGACGGTTTCCTGATGGACGGCGGTGATGCCGGCTTGCATCGCTGCTTGAGGAGTGGCGAATGAGACCGGCTCTCCTTCCATATGAATGGTGCCGCCATCTGCCTGATAAATGCCGGTCAGTGTTTTGACCAAGGTGGATTTTCCCGCACCATTTTCACCAATCAATGCCATCACTTCGCCGGCGTGAATCGTCAGGCCGACATCATGGAGGGCAATCACGCCCTGAAAACGTTTGCAGATACCCGATAGCGCCAGTACCGGTGGTCGGAGCTTTGCAGGCGGTGAATCTGGGGAAGTGCTTGGCGCAGTATTCAATGACATGGTGGCTTCACAAGCAATGATGATAGGGGGAGGCGAGCGGCATCAGGTTGTACGCGTTATGGCGAAATCGTTCATGCATCCATCTTGTAGAAAACCATTCTGCGGTGCTGCCGCAGTGCTCTGCAACAGCGTCCGCACGGGGCATCTCGTCTTAGAAGATTTTGGAAAACTTGTCGACGTTATCCTTGTCGTAAGTAAATGGTGGAGCCAGTGCCGCTTCGCCGTTGGCGTCAAGCGTGATCTTGCCCATGCGGCCTACCGACACGCTGCTACCTGGCTTGTCTGTAGCAGTGCCCTTGACGAATTCATGTGCGGCGTAGGTGACGGCATAGCCGAGATCGATCGGATTCCAGATCGCGAAACTTTTCACTGCGCCGCTCTTTACGTGTCCCGCCATTTCAGACGGCAAGCCCAGGCCGGTGACATAAACTTTGCCGACCAGGTGTTCATCCACTACCGCTTTGCCGGCGGCATTGATGCCGACTGTGGTTGGTGCAATGATGGCTTTCAGGTTCGGATTGCTGCGCAACAGACCGATCGCTTCGCGATAGCTCTTGTCGGATTGGTCGTCGCCGTAGACGGTGGCGACCAGTTTCATTTTCGCAAATTCCGGTTTGGCCAAGGCTTTTTTCATTTCACCGATCCAGATATTCTGATTCGTCGCCTGTGCTGTCGCAGACAGGATCGCTATGTCGCCGGCGCCGCCGATTGCGTCCGATGCCATCTGGATCTGTTTCAGGCCGATCAATTGTGCGTTGGATGGATTGAGTTGCATCAGCCGTCCTTCCTTGGCGATACCGCTATCGAAAGAGAGCACCTTTATACCGCGCTGCATCGCCTTCTTTGTAATCGGCACTAGCGCATTTGCGTCGTTTGCCGAAATCACGATGGCATTCACCTTCTGGCTGATCAGGGAGTTGATGATTTCGATCTGGCCTTCTGCTGTTGGCGTGGTCGGGCCGGTGTAAATCACTTCGACATCGCCGAGCTCCTTGGCGGCTTCATTGGCGCCGGTATGCGCGGCGTCAAAAAAACCATTGCCGAGGTTTTTAACCACCATCGCAATTTTCATTTTTTCAGCCGCTTGTACATTGCTCGCCAGACCGCCAATCATGCCGATAGTCAATGCTGCGAACAATATTTTATTTAGTTTCATTGCGATGTCTCCTTGCGGGATGTGACTGTGGACCGGATGTCCGGCAGCCTTGTTGGATTTAGTTGTGCGACGTTTCCTTCGGTACGGCTTCCGGCGTCACGGTGATCACTTGCACGCCGGCCTGTTCCAGCATCTGCACTGCCGCATCCGACACGCCGGTGTCGGTGATCACGCACGAGACGCGGTTCAAACCACACAGGATCAAGCCTGCTTTCTTGGCGAATTTTGAGCTGTCGGCCAGTACGATTAATTCTTCAGTCTGGCTGATCAGGCGGGTTTCGGCCTGGATCAACAGTGGATCGGCTTCCATCAAGCCCAGCATCGAGAGTCCATATACGCCCATGAACATCTTGGCGGCGTAGTGGTGTTGCGTGATGTCGTTGTCGAACGGACTGAGGATCACGTTTTGCTCGCGATACACCTGGCCGCCGGGCAGGATGATGTCGTTTTCGCTAGACATCAGCAGGCGCTCTGCCATCAGGAATGAGTTGGTCAGGATTTTCAGGCGCCGTTCGGCGAGAAACTCAACCATCATGTAGGTCGTGGTGCCGCCATTGATGATGATCGTTTCGCCCTCGGCGCACATGCCGGTGGCGTATCTGGCGATGGCGCGCTTTTGCGCCGCAAAGCGTTCAATATTGTTCTGGAAGGTTTCGCCGGACAGCGCAAAGGTGCGTTTTTTTGGTCGCAGGTTTTCTGCGCCGCCGCGGGTACGGGTCAACAGATTGCGTTCAGCCAGCCAGACGATATCGCGCCGCACTGTCGCCGGAGAGGAGTTCAGCCAATCGACCAATTGCTCTACGCTTGCCGTATTGTGCTCGGCAAGTAATTTCAGCAAACCTTTACGGCGCTTGTGATTTACCACTGCTGTCTCCTCGCTGGGTCATCTCTTTTGCTTGTTGCGGCGAATGCCGGCAGTCAAATCAGGACGACCTCTTTGTCGGTAAAACAGACTAAGCATTTGAGAAATGGAAGTCAATCATCAATCAATCAACTAGATGATTATTTGAATGGCGATCAGAAAAATGACTGGCATCTGATCAATGTGATGATTATTTGCGTTTCGATCGCCAATTTGATTGCGCGCAGATTGACACTGATTGCCGGCTGCTTTCTACTTGTCGCTATCGTTCTCCCGTTGCAAAGCAATGGCATCACGCAACGATTGAACCTGATTGATTCTGAGCGGCGTTGAATCGCTCAGAGAAAAATGCATTCATAAATTGATAATGGAGACTGTATGACAGCAACTATTGGCACTACGCAGCAAGAGCCCATTCACTCACTCTGGGACGATGCGCTTGCTGCCAAGATGAGCGAGCCGGAGTTGTTGCTGTACCGCTCCAACCTGTTGGGTTCGGACATGCGCATCACCAATTTCGGCGGCGGCAATACCTCCGCCAAGATTGTCATGAGCGATCACTTGACTGGCGACGAAGTCGAGGTCCTGTGGGTCAAGGGTTCCGGCGGCGATCTTGGCAGCATCAAGATAGACGGCTTTTCGACGCTGTACATGGATAAGCTGCGATCGCTCAAAAATCGCTACCGCGGATTGGCACTGGAAGATGAAATGGTGGCCTACCTGCCGCATTGCACCTTCAACCTGAATCCGCGCGCAGCCAGCATCGATACGCCGCTACATGCCTATATCAACCGCAAGCACGTCGACCACATGCATCCGGATGCGGTAATCGCGATTGCAGCCTGCGCCAATAGCGAGGCGTTGACACACAAGGTATTTGAAGGTGATCTCGGCTGGTTGCCGTGGCAGCGCCCCGGTTATGATCTGGGGTTGAAGCTGGAAGCCTTATCGAAAGCGCAACCGCAGTTGAAAGGCATCGTGCTGGAAGGCCATGGCTTGTTCACCTGGGGCGATACCGCCAAATCCTGTTATGAAACTACGCTGGCGATCATCAAGCGCGCAGAAGACTGGCTGACAGCGAATAGCCGCCAGCCGGCATTCGGCGGCGGCAAAGCCGAACCGCTGGCGGCGCCTGAACGTGCGGCGCTGGCAGCTCGCCTGATGCCGCTGTTGCGCGGCAAGATCAGCAAGGATGAATACAAGCTCGGGCATTTCGATGATAGCGCCGCCGTGCTTGAGTTCGTTTGCAGCGCCGATCTGTTGCCGCTGGCCGCGCTGGGCACTTCCTGTCCGGATCATTTCCTGCGCACAAAAATCCGGCCGCTGGTGCTCGATTTCGATCCGGCCAAGCAGGACTTTGAGCGTTTGATTGCGGGCCTGGACGATGCATTGGTTGCTTATCGCGCCGATTACATTGCCTATTACGAGCGCTGCAAGCGCGACAACAGTCCGGCCGTGCGTGACGCCAACCCGATCATTTACCTGATTCCCGGCGTCGGCATGCTGTCCTTCGCCAAGGACAAGGCAACCGCACGGATTGCCGCCGAATTCTATGTGAACGCAATCAACGTGATGCGCGGCGCCAATGGTGTTGATACATACGTTGGCTTGCCGGAACAGGAAGCCTTTGATATTGAATACTGGCTGCTGGAAGAAGCCAAGTTGCAGCGCATGCCAAAGCCGAAGAGCCTGGCGGGACGCATTGCACTGGTCACCGGCGGCGCCGGCGGCATTGGCCAGGCGGTGGCGCGCCAGCTGTTGCAGGAAGGGGCATGCGTGATGCTGACCGATATTGACGCCGAGGCGCTGCAGCAGGCTCGGCAGTCGCTGGACAAGGTTGCGGGGCGCGATAACGTCGCCACTGTCGCCGCCAATATCACCAGCGAGCAAGATGTCGACGCCATATTGAGCGCGACCGCATTGCGCTTCGGCGGCGTAGACCTGTTGATTTCGAATGCGGGGATTGCGTCCTCGGCGCCGCTGGAAGACACTACCCTGGAAATCTGGGAGCGTAACCAGTCGATCCTGGTGACCGGTTATTTCCTGGTCAGCCGCGCCGCTTTCCGCATGATGAAGCAGCAGAAAATCGGCGGCAGCATGGTCTTTGTCGCCAGCAAGAATGGCTTGGTGGCCTCTGCAGGCGCGTCAGCCTATTGTACGGCCAAAGCGGCGGAAATCCACCTGGCCCGCTGCATTGCATTGGAAGGTGCGGAGCACGGCATACGCGTCAATGTGGTCAATCCGGATGCAGTGATTCGCGGCTCCCGGATATGGGACGGAAAATGG
Source organism: Collimonas sp. NPDC087041 (assembly GCF_044745265.1). NCBI lineage: Bacteria > Pseudomonadati > Pseudomonadota > Betaproteobacteria > Burkholderiales > Oxalobacteraceae > Collimonas > Collimonas sp. NPDC087041. Next base: position 137,538 of record NZ_JBIUZX010000003.1, on the reverse strand, counting down.
AAGGAAGAGCGCGCCGCGTCGAACAAGATCGGGGCTGAAGACATCGAGGAATTTTATCGTCAGCGCAGCATGCTGAAACGCAGCGTGCTGCCGGAAGACATTGCCGAGGCGGTGTATTTCCTGGCCAGCGACAAGTCGGCCAAGAGTACCGGCAACATCATCAACGTCGATGCCGGGAACGCTGCGGCTTTTACCCGCTAAGTTCGATCCCGGATCGATGATGGAAAATGACAACAGAAAAAGCAGGGTGCGCTTCGCACACCATGGATAAATATAATTGAAGCAGCAGGCCTTGCCGCCTGGCTGCTGAAAACAAGGAGACACAGCATGAACACAGTCATCGATGCCGGCCTGGTGGCCGAACACAACGCCGCAATGCGCAACAATCTGGAAGCCGATTACGCCGCCTTGGGCGGCATGCTGGCGCGACGTGGCCGGGATATCGAACAATTGACAGCATTGGCGCAGACTTTTGCGGTTGCGCTGCCGAGCTGGGGCGTGGGAACCGGCGGCACTCGTTTTGCACGCTTTCCGGGCTTGGGTGAGCCGCGCAATGTATTCGAGAAGCTGGAGGACTGCGCGGCGATCCATCAATTGACGCGTGCAACACCCACTGTATCGCTGCATTTTCCATGGGACAAAGTTACAGATCCAGCTGCCTTGCGCGAAATCGCAAACGGATACGGATTGGGTTTTGATGCGGTCAATTCAAATACATTCCAGGACCAGGCCGGACAAGCGCATTCCTACAAGAATGGCAGCTTGACTGCCGGCAGTGCGGCAGCGCGCGCGCAAGCGGTGGCGCACAATATCGAATGCATCGAGTTGGGGCGGGCACTGGGTTCGAAAGCGTTGACGGTCTGGGTCGGCGATGGCGCCAATTTCCCGGGGCAGCACAATCTGCGCGGCGCTCTTGAGCGTTATCTGGGCAGCATGCGCGAAATCTACAGCGCGTTGCCGGCAGATTGGTTGGTGTACATAGAACACAAGCTGTTTGAACCGGCATTCTATGCAACCACCATCGCCGACTGGGGTACCAGCTATGCCTGCGCGACGGAGTTGGGGCCGCAAGCAAAATGCCTGGTCGACCTTGGGCACCACGCGCCCAATACCAATATCGAAATGATCGTCGCGCGCCTTGCGCAGTTTGGTAAATTGGGTGGTTTCCATTTCAATGACAGCAAATACGGCGATGACGACCTGGATTCCGGTAGCATCAATCCGTTCCAGCTGTTCCTGATCTTCAATGAGCTGGCAGATGCCGCACAGCGCGACGGCGCGGCGTTCAAGCCATCGTACATGCTGGATCAGTCGCACAACGTGACCGATCCGATCGAAAGCCTGATGAGCAGCGCGATCGAAGTGCAACGTGCCTTTATCCAATCAGCCATCGTAGACCGTGCAGCGTTGCAGCAGCATCAGGAAAAGAACGATGTGCTGCAGGCGGCGCAGACCTTGAAGCAGGCGTTCCGCACCGATGTGAGTCCAATCCTGGCGATGGCGCGTGTCCGTTCAGGCGCGGCGGCCGACCCGGTTGGATGCTATCGCAGCGCTGGATATCGCGAGCAAAAAGGCGCGCAACGCCCGCCAAAGGCTGGCGCTAGCGGCAGCGGCATAGTTTAAGAACGATAGCTGAAGTGCGTCGGCAGACGCGCTGGTCAGCATCGCCAGGGTATTGATGTCGATTGAAGCCGAGCTGGAACAACTGTTCCCACTCGGCTTTTGTCGTCATCGGGAGGACGTCAGCAACGCCTGGAATTGATCCAGCGCCGCAATTACCTGTTGATCCGATAGCGACAGCAGCGCTTCTCCCACATACCACTCAATATAGCTTTGCTGCGGTAACGCCGCGTCATTGGCGCCGCCAAACAGCCAGACACCATGTTCCATGGCGAGCTGGTCGCGCGCCGCAATCAGCGTCTCGCGCTCGACCGGAAAATAGAGATGCAGCATATTGCAATGCGGCTGACGCGGATTGATCTGCCAATCCGGATAGCGAGTGAGCAACTGATACAGTTCGCGGGTGCGTTGCAGGTAGGCCGGCATGCGCGCCAGTTTTTCATCAAACTGCATCGCCGCTGCCACCACATAGGGTGAGCGCTGATAGACATTGCCACCCATGCGCTTCATCCATTCGGTAGCGCGGCTGATGAAATCCTGCTTGCCCAGCAATAGGGCGCCGCCCAGACCGCCAATGCCTTTGTAGAGCGAGACATAGGCGCTGTCAAAACCGGCTGCGACGCTGGACAGCGGTTGGCCATAGCCGGTGGCGGCTTCCCACAGGCGCGCGCCGTCCAGGTGCAAATGAATATTCTTTTCGCCGCAGTATTGCTTGAGCGCTTCCAGTTGTTCCCAGGCCGGCAACTGGCCGCCGATTTCGCGCATGGGCAGTTCGTATAGCGCGGCCCCGAGATGATCCGGCACGGCTTTCAGGTCATCTGCGGTCCATGGCCGAAACGGTTTGCCGACATTGATCACTGTGAAATGGTCGAGCAGCTGGTAATTGCTACTTTCATGACCCAGGATGTGCGCCGTCGGATGCAGCGCCACCAGCCGGTTGTTCTTGTCCTGGCAAGCGATGCGCAGCGCCACCGATTGCGCCATCGTGCCGCTGATGACGAAGCGGGCAGCTTCAAAGCCGAGCAGGCCGGCCACCTTGTTCTCGAAATCCTGGATCAGCTTGCCTTCGCCATAGCTGTCATGCTGGATATCATGCGCTTCGCACCAGGCCGCCATCGCGGAAAAATCCACGGCGGCGGAGCGCGGCGCTGATGAGGAAAAGAAGGTATGGCACTGATTGCGTAGATTCGGGGTGGGCATATTGGGTGACGGAGGAGTTTTTGGCCAGGTTGGGGGTAAAGGAGCTTGCTATCTTACGGGGATTTGACGTTTTTGCCACGTGTGTCATTTTCATTTGATCCATGCAACGCCGCTCGCATGCCGTTGTCGCTTGGGACTACCTCTGCATCCTTGCCGCACCTACGCATTTCCAAATCAAATGCTAACGAGTACCAGTCACAAGCAGAACTCGAAACTATGAGTCACACTCACATCTTATCGAAAAACGCGGCTTGCAAAGGCTTGGCATTCCATAACCTTCATTTCAATATCAGGAGCCACAATGAAATTTCTGATTTTTCTTGCAACGCTATTTTTACTACCCGTTACGGCAACGACTGCGGCGCAGCTGGCCCCGTCTTTTCTTTCAGTCCACCGTTCCTCAACTGAAGACCGGCAAGCGATTGAACAGGTGTTGGCCTCATACACAAGGTCAGTGAACAGCGGCGACGAGAAGGCATTTGCAGCGCTCCTTCTCGATGAGAAAATACCGTTCATGTCGACCAGCTCCCTGGATACCCATGGCGCCCATCTTGATACGCGCCAATACGAGGATTTTCGCCAGGCAGTTTTCTTGAGCGGCAAGAAGTACGAGCAGAATTTCTATCACGTCCGCATAGAGCAGGACGATAATCTTGCGCAGGCCACGCTGGACTTCGTGACAAAAGAAGCGGGCTCGCAGGCGGGCGGTTATGGCTGGAAAGTCATCCAGCTGCTGAAGGTGAACGGCGCTTGGAAAATAGCGAGCGAATTTTATACCGCATATCCGCTTCCGAAATCCTGACAGAGTGTTGTCACCGCCTTCGATTGGAATCGTGGCGGCTGCCGGCTTATTTTCACCCCAAGGCTTCCTCGGCAGCCAGTGTTAGACTGATACTTTTATTGCATGTGGTCAGTCCCTTGAAAGCCTTCTACAGCGACCATTTCGTGCTGCCTCTGCCGGCAGGTCATCGCTTCCCGATGCAAAAATATCGCCTCATCCACGAAGGTGCGTTGGCGACCGTCGCCGACATCGAATTCCAGGAAGCGCCGACCACCAGCGACGGTGTTCTGGCATTGGCGCATCACCCGCGTTATATCGCCGATGTCAGCAACGGCACATTGAGCGATAGCGTGCAGAAGGCGATCGGCTTCCCGTGGACGCCGCAGATGGTGGAGCGCTCGCGGCGTTCGGCCGGCGCCACCATCGCCGCCTGCCGCGCTGCCATCACGACGCCGGACCGGATTGCCGTCAATCTCGCGGGCGGCACGCACCATGCATTTGCCGATCAGGGCGGCGGTTTTTGCGTATTCAACGATGCCGCGATCGCCGCACGGTTGATGCAGGCCGAGCGCATGGTGCAGCGGGTGGCAATTGTCGATCTGGATGTTCATCAAGGCAACGGCACAGCATCGATCCTGGCCAATGACGATTCGGTTTTCACTTTATCCCTGCACGGCGCGCACAATTATCCCTTCGACAAGGAGCGCAGCGATCTCGATGTGGCGCTGCCGGATGGCACCGGCGACGACACCTATCTGGAGGCATTGCAGCAGGCGTTGCAGCAAATGATGCAACGGTTTGCGCCGCAACTGATCATTTTCCTGGCAGGCGCCGATCCGCATGAAGGCGACCGGCTGGGGCGCTTGAAGCTGAGTTTCGATGGCCTGGCGCGGCGTGACGCCATGGTGCTGGCCACCGCCGGCCGGCATGCGATACCGGTTGCGGTCGCAATGGCAGGTGGATATGGCAAGAACATACAAGACACGGTGGCGATCCATCTGCAAACTATCTCGCTTGCGGCGCGTCACGCGCGTCAGCAGCGTGCGGCCCAGCCGCTTACCCAACCCGGATAAACCATGCGTCCAGCAGTTCCTGTTCCTCCTTCCGCGCTGGCGGCTTCTGCGCCGCCCGGCCATCGCCTGCTGGCCGCGATGCCGCTGGTGTTCGTCCTGATCTGGAGCACCGGTTTCGTGGTCGCCAAATTCGGCCTGCCGTATGCGCCGCCATTGACTTTCCTGTTGTTGCGATTCGTTGGCGTACTGCTGGTGTTGTTGCCGTTGGTGCTGCTGATGCGCGCGCCGTGGCCGGTCGGGCAGATGCGTCATATTGCGTTTGCGGGGGTGTTGCTGCAGGCCGGCTATCTGGCGGGCGTCTGGTGTGCAATCAAGCTTGGCATGCCGGCTGGATTGTCGGCTTTGATCGTTGGCATGCAGCCGATCCTGACCGCGTTTGCCGCGCCCTTGATCGGCGAATCGGTGCGGCCGCGGCAATGGCTGGGATTGGCGCTTGGCCTGTGCGGCGTCGGCCTGGTGGTGGCGGCCAAGATTTCGTTGGTCGGCTTGTCGTGGCAAAGCATTGCGCTGTGCCTGATGGCGCTGCTATCGATTACGCTCGGTACGCTGTATCAGAAACACAAATGCGCGCATTTCGATTTGCGTACCGGTACGCTGATCCAGTTTGCCGCCTCGACCGCGGTGCTGCTGCCATTTGCGATTTTTTACGAACACTTGAACCTGACGCTGGACACGGTGCAATGGACGCCGCGTTTCATCGGCGCCTTGCTGTGGTCGATCCTGGCCTTGTCGATCGGCGCGATCTTCCTGTTGTTTGCATTGATACGCAAGAGCGCCGCGACGCAGGTAACCAGTTTGCTCTACCTGACGCCGCCAACCACGGCGGTGATGGCATGGCTTATGTTCGGCGAAGTGTTCAGCCTGATGGGAATCATCGGCATGGTGGTCGCTGTGTGCGGCGTGGCTTTCGTCGTCAAGAAATAGGCGAGGAAATAAGCGCATCAATCCGGCAGCAGCATCACCAGCTTCAGCTCCGGCCGGTTGGCAACCCGCAGATTGACTTGGCGGTACGCCAGCTGACCCAAGCTTGGATGATTGAAGCGGCGTTCGCCGCCTTCTTTTTCAGTTACGTCGTGCAGGCTCCAGGCGCGCTTGAACGCCGCGCTACTGGCGCTCAATCGGGCGACCAGGTCGGCAATCTGCGGCTCGTCCAGATACATCCCGCAATCGGCGCGAAATTCCGCCACCAGCCGGCGCGCCCGTTGTTCCCAATCGCTGATCAATCTGGCGGCTTCCGGCGTGGAGTAGGTGTACTCCAGCAGGTTCTTGCTGCCGGCCTTTTGATCCAGCCAGCCGACGAACAGGGTTTTGGCGGCGCGGTTCCAGGCGACCGCATTCCAGTAGCGATCCAGCAGGTAGGCGGGGGTCTTGATGTTGGCGGTGACGGCCAATATTTCATCCGGGATTTTCTGGTCCGCCGTATCTTGCGATTGCGGGTCCTTTTTGCCTGACAGCTCAAACAGGTAAGCGCGCTTGGCGCGCGACAGGTGCAGCGCATCGGCAATTCGCGCCAGCGCCGCCGCCGATACTGAAACCGTGCGTCCTTGCTCGATCCAGGTGTACCAGGTCACGCTGATGCCGCATAACTGCGCGACTTCTTCACGCCGCAGGCCCGGCGTGCGGCGGCGCGCGCTGCCTCCCAGGCTCAGCTCTGCCGGCGACAGCTGGGCGCGCTGGGTCTTGATGAAATCGCCGAGAGCCTTGCGTTTGCCGGCATCGTCCATGTTGCTCCTGGTTTTATCCTGTTGTTAAAGGTAATAGTATAAACACTGGTCTTGTAACAGGATAAAAAATAACTACACTTGGAATCTGAATTCGATTTATTGCTACCACCTTTTTATCCGATGCCCAGGAGAGCCCGATGACCGCCGCACGCAACCATGACAAGGTAATTTCCGAACAATTCGGCAGCACGGCTGCCGCTTACCTGACCAGCACCGTTCACGCGCAAGGCGCCGACTTGCAGCAACTGGCCGATTACGCTGCCCGCTTCCCGCAAGGCAGGGCGCTTGACGTCGGCTGCGGAGGCGGGCACGCCGGCTTTGCGATTGCGCCGCAGGTCGGTCAAGTGGTTGCATACGATCTGGCGAACGAAATGCTGGAAGTGGTCCGGCAAGCGGCTGGCGCGCGCGGTTTGAAAAATCTCTCGGTGAAACAGGGGAGTGCGGATCAGTTGCCGTTCGATGACAACTCTTTCGATTTTGTGTGTACCCGCTACAGCGCGCATCACTGGAAAGACTTGCCGCGGGCGTTGGCGGAAATGGCGCGCGTGCTCAAGCCGGGCGGCAAGTGCATCGTCATCGATACCGCGTCGCCGGAAGATGTGTTGGCCGATACCTATCTGCAATCGATCGAGTTGTTACGCGATACATCACATGTGCGCAATCGCAGCCTGTCGGCCTGGACGGCATTGTTGACCCAGGCCGGATTCAAGGTGACGGCGAATAACAGCTGGAAGCTGGCGCTGCAATTCGATGCCTGGGTGGCGCGGATGCGTACGCCATCCGCGCGGGTGACGGCGATCAAGTCATTGTGGGATGCCGCGCCCTCAGAAGTGTCGACTTACTTCGGCTTGCAAGAGGATTACTCGTTTGCCATCGATTCCGTGCTGATCGAGTGCGATAAATAATTTGATATACCATTTCCGATCTCGCAACGAAGCGTAGCCGAGGGCTATGCGCGATGGCGGGTGTAGATGGATATAAAAGCGAGAGTTGCAATCTGATTGGCCCGCGATGCATGCGGGCCATTTTTTTGAGCTCCAGGTTCTTTTTTTTTCGATTTTTCCAGGCCCGAATAATTAAGCGATATCAAGCAATTTAATTAATTGTGAAAGTGTAAAAAGAGATCATAATGACAATTATGTCAAGGTCGTTACAAATTTTCCGTGGAATCGTGAAATGGAATGCTTCGTAATTACGCTAAAATCTAGCCGGCAAATCATTCTCCTGGCATCGAAAGTCGTTTAAATTAGTGCGCTAACTATCTAATTTTCTTGCGGTTTTTCAGAGATTTGCCTACACTGCCACAAAGTTATCGTTCGCCGAATATTGGAGCCGCAAATGGGCAAATCCGCGCTAGTTGTTTTTTTATCACTCTTTCTGGTGCTCGCGATCGCGCCCGCTACTCCTGCTTTGGCTGAAGCGAAGCATGTTAGCGCTAAGAAGAACACTAAAAAAACTGCGGCTAAAACAACCGCCAAAACCGCTTCCAAAGCAACCGGCAAGAAAACCGCTGCCGCAGGCGGTTCCAGAAAACATCAGGTGATTGCAGCGCGTGGCCACAAGCAAGGCAGCATCGCATCGTTTGACAAGAACGAAAAACTGGTCAAGAAAGTCGTGATGGTGCATGGTCGCCGCAAGGTGACTTATCAGCGCGTCGCTTTTGCGCCGGTTGTGCCGGCCTTGCCGCCAGTCCTGTCGGCCGGTGAGCAGGCTGGACTGAACCTGACGCGCGATCCGCTGGAGTTGAAATCCAGTGTTGCGCTGGTGTTGGATCAGAACAGCTCGGAAGTTTTGCTGGACAAGAATTCCCAGGTTGCCTTGCCGATCGCATCGCTGACCAAGCTGATGACCAGCATGGTAGTGGTTGAATCGAAGCAGGACATGAACGAAGTATTGAGCGTGACCGACGATGATATCGATCGCGAAAAACACAGCAGCTCGCGTTTGCGCATTGGTTCGCAACTGACCCGTGCCGACATGCTGCACATTGCCTTGATGAGTTCCGAGAACCGCGCAGCATCTGCGCTTGGCCGTAACTATCCAGGTGGCTTGCCGGCATTCGTCGCAGCCATGAATGCCAAGGCCAAGGCACTCGGCATGACCGAAACCCACTATGTTGATTCGACCGGCCTGTCGCACCTGAACGTTGCCAGCGCCCGCGATCTGTCGCGCCTGGTGATGGCGGCTTATCAGCATCCGATCATTCGCCAGTACTCGACGGATTCCAAGTATGTAGTTGAACCAGGCGGCCGCTCGCTGCAATATTCGACATCCAATCACCTGGTGGAAAATCCTGAATGGCAGATCGGCCTGCAAAAGACCGGCTACATCAACGAAGCAGGGCGCTGCATGGTCATGCAGACCACCATCGATGGCCGTCAGATCGTGATGGTGTTCCTCGATTCGCGCGGCAAGTATTCGCGCCAGGCCGATGCCGATCGCGTACGCCGCTGGCTGGCTGAAGCGCATCCATCGACCTTGACCGGCGTTAAGGTTGCAGACCGCCAGAGTTAATTCCTGAGGTGTGTCGGCGATGCAGTGTTGGCCCCGCCTCTGATGTACTGAACGTAAAAAAGAGCTTATTCGATTGACGAATAAGCTCTTTTTATTGGCTGCTTGTTTATTGCGCGGCAGGCTTGGCTGCGGGCGCAGTCCTATATTGTTACGATTACTGTTGCGACGAATAGCCGAGCACGGCGGAAATCTGGTTCGCGGTGCTGATCAAATCCTCTACCCATTCTTCCTGCAGGCGATCCGCCGGCGCCGAGATCGACAGTCCTGCCACCATCTTGCCGGAATCGTCGCGGATGCCGGCTGCCATGCAGCGCACGCCGAGTTCCAGTTCTTCGTTATCGCGTGCATAGCCGAGCGCACGCACCAGGCTCAGTTCGCGTTCCAGCTTGCTGAGGTCGGTGATGGAATTCTTGTTGTGGCCGGCCAGTCCGGTGCGGGTGGCGTAAGCGCGCACCATTTTCGGATCGTCGATGGACAGGAACAGCTTGCCGGTAGAGGTCAGATGCAGCGGCGCGCGGCCGCCGATGGCGCGCACCACCTGCATGCCGGAGCGCTCGGAAAAGGCGCGGTCGATGTAGACGATTTCGTCGCTTTGGCGCACCGACAAGTTCACTGTCTGATTGGTCTTGCGATGCAGGCCGCGCATGAAGTCGAGCGCTGCTTCCCGCACGTTGAGACGGCTCTTGACCACATTGCCCAATTCCAGCAGGCGCATGCCAAGCCGATAGCTGCCCGGCTCGGAGCGGTCGACAAAGCGCTTCACCACGAGGTCGTTGAGAATGCGGTGTGCGGTGGATGGATGCAGACCGGTGACCGCCGAAAGTTCTTTCAGGCTGACCGGATCGGGGTAGAGCGCCAGGGTATCCAGTAGCGAAATCATGCGTTCGATGACCTGGATGGAAATTTTACCGGCGTCGTCAGTCGTGGCTGTTTTCATTGGGCTATTGGTGCATTGCAATGGAATCTTTATATCATAATGTGAAAAATTATGCTTTAGTATTGTCACCGATTAGAGTGGCGGCACAAGTTGGTAGCGCAGGTATCTGGCATGACGAAAAAACAATTGCAAGCATTTGGCGTGCGCCGCAACAAGACTGTTAAAATCTGTCGGCGCAACCCTGCGCTAACTTTCAAAATCAGCACAGCATGAGCAAAAAACCGCAATCACCGCAGTCGCAAGAGCCTACGCAGCGCATCAGCGAATTCAAGAGCACCAGCGGTTTCAAACGAATTTTCTCGGCATTTTTCTATTCGATAGAAGGTTTCAAGTCGGCCTGGAAAAACGAGCATGCGTTTCGCCAGGAGCTGATGCTGGTGATTCCCGGCATCATCGTCGCCTTGTTGCTGCCGGTTTCCGTGATACAGAAACTGATGCTGATTGCCGTGCTGGTCTGGATCATCATCATCGAACTGATCAATTCGGCGATTGAAGCGGTAGTCGATCGCGTTTCGCTGGAGCGTAATCCATTGTCGAAGAACGCCAAGGATTTTGGCAGCGCCGCCGTGTTGCTGACCTGCATCCTGGCCGTCGCCACCTGGGCTGTCATTCTTTATCCCCTGTTGTTTTCCTGATTGACGCTGCGGCATCCTGAAGCAACCTGGATGCCCACTCCGCCGTCCCTGCGCGGATCTTTTCCCATTCATTGATTCAATTTACTGATTCTTTTGGTCGGCACTAAAATATTGCCCTTGTTTGCACGTTTGTGTATATTTGTACGTGTTTATGCGTATTTTGGTTCGATTGGATAAAAATGGCCCTGACCCACCTCCTTCTGAAAGAGCGTCATGCGCTGATCCGGCAGTCTTTGCAGACGCAGGGACGGGTCCTGGCGCAGGATCTGGCGCAGCAATTGAATGTGTCGGAAGACACCATTCGTCGCGATTTGCGCGACCTGGCCGCAGCCGGGCTGTGCCAGCGCGTGTATGGCGGCGCGCTGCCAATCTCGCCTACCAACGCGCCGCTGGCGGAACGGCGGATGGAAGCGGTGGAACGCAAGGCCCGGCTGGCACGCGCGGCGGTGCGGCTGGTTACTGCCGACAGTGTGCTGTTCATCGATGCCGGTTCGACCAACTTGGCTATCGCTGAGGCACTGCCGGAGTTGCCGCTGACTGTCATTACCAATGCGCCGACGATTGCTGTGGCGCTGCAGGAACGTGCGGCAATCGAATTGATCCTGATCGGCGGCCGGGTTGACCGGCGCAGCGGCGCCAGCCTCGGCGCTGCCGCATTGCGCGATGCCGAACGGTTGCGGCCGGATTTGTTTTTCCTGGGCGGCTGCGGCATCGATGCCGCGGCCGGCGTCACTTGCTTCAATTATGAAGAAGCCGAATTCAAGCGCAGCCTGGCGGCCGCCAGCCGGGCAGTAGCGGTGGCCGTCACCAGCGAGAAGGTAGGCACCGCGGCGCCGTATTCGGTGCTCACTGCGGGGCATCTCACGCACCTGGTGGTCGAGCAGGATGCCGACCCCGAGCAACTGGCGGCATTCGCCAGCCATGGCGTGCAATTGCTGCGCGCCGACGTCGAATAATCGTCCTCCATTTTTCCGAAAGCCATGCCATGAACCAGATCGGCCCCAAGCAACGCCTTGCCACCCGTCTTGCCTTTCTTAGCGCCGGTCTGTGCATGTCCGCCTGGGCGCCGTTGGTGCCATATGCAAAGGCGCGGCTTGGACTGAATGAGGGATCGCTTGGTTTGCTGCTGCTTTGCCTTGGCGTCGGTTCTTTGCTGGCGATGCCGCTGACAGGCGTACTGGCGGCGCGCCTCGGTTGCCGGCGCGTGATCCTGACTGCGGGCGCGCTGACCTGTCTGCTGTTGCCTTGCTTGGCGCTGGCGGACAGTCCACTGCAGTTGGGCATTGCACTATTTGTATTCGGCGCCGCCATCGGCACACTGGATGTGGCCATGAATGTGCAGGCGGTGATGGTGGAAAAAGCCAGCGGCGGTGCGTTGATGTCGGGTTTCCATGGTTTGTTCAGTGTCGGCGGATTCGTCGGCGCTGGCGGCATGGCGCTGCTGCTGTGGGGCGGTTTGAGTCCATTCTGGTCGAGCGTGGCTGCGGTGCTGCTGGTTGCACTCGTGTTGCTGGTGGCTGCGCCGCATTTGCTGCGGGAGCCGGAGCAGTCCGATCGCGACGCGCTGTTTGTGCTGCCGCATGGCGCGGTGATTTTTATCGGCGTGCTGTGTTTCATCGTGTTCCTGGTCGAGGGGGCGATCCTTGACTGGAGCGCGCTGTTCCTGACTGCTGCGCGTGGCCTGGACGCCAGCCAAGGAGGGCTTGGCTACGCCGCCTTTGCCATCGCCATGACGACCGGCCGCCTGACCGGCGACCGCATCGTCAAGCGCTTCGGCGGCAAGCGCGTGCTGTTGCTGGGCGGCCTGTGTGCGGCCGGCGGCTTCTTCCTGGCTGTCTCGGCGGCGACCGCAGCTGTCGCCTTGATAGGGTTTATCTTGATCGGCCTGGGCGCCTCCAATATCGTGCCGATCCTGTTCAGTGCTGCGGGTAACCAGGCCACGATGCCGGCCGGGCTGGCGATTGCTGCCATCACCACCCTCGGCTACGCCGGCATCCTGGCCGGGCCGGCGCTGATCGGCTTTATCGCGCATGCGACCAGCCTCAACGTAGCGTTTGCCATGCTGGGTTGTGCGCTGCTGCTGGTGGCGGCCAGCGCCCACTTGGGCGCCGCGTCGAAGAAAGCTGCCTGAGCGGGCCGTCGGCTCAGCGGAATTGCGCCGCGCTGATGAACTGCGAGTAGGCCTCGCACCAGATGACAACGGTGTTGTAGCGCGACAGGTCGACTCCTGGCGGCAAGTCAACGATAAAGCCGTCGAAGGTCTTTACTTCACCCACCCGCAGCGCTTGCTTCTTGATATCGAGGAAGCCTTGCTTGCTGTCGACGAATTCGGACGTCAGGTACACCTTGTAGTCGGGACCAGGAGCGACACTGCCTTCAAAGGCAATTTGCTTGTCGCCGACGGCAACTGTGCCTTGCGCCCAGTGCACAAAATCGCTGCCGGCCAAATCCTTCTTGAACACCCCTTTATATTGTGCGTTGCCGGCCGCCTGTTTCAGTTGCGCGGCGGTCGGGCCTTCTCCTGCCGTCAGGATGGGCAGCAGGTAAATGCCGGCGGCAAAGCCGATGACGGCAGCCAGCAGATGCGAGGCGGTGTAGGCGAAGATTTTTTTCATTTGCGATCCTGGTAAAAATGGCGTTGAACGAAGTTGCAGCGAATTACCTTGTCTAGTCGCACACATCCTTCGATCCTTACATTTTTAATAAGATCGCCTGGCAATCCCTTCCTTCCACCGCCTGCCGCACATTTCCATACGGCCAGCTTTATACCAATTCAGCTGGAATATGCACCGTCCTTATTCATTCGGCAGGTCCATGCATATCTGTTTTGCGCATAACGAGAGAAGAAAGAATTCGTTCTGTTTTTAAAGGCGCCTCATTAATCTGTACTCCTCAAAACAAAAACGTTCACGAGGGAAGAAGAATATGTTGAAGAAAATCGTTCGTACGGTGATTGCCATTGCCCTGGTTGCGCAGAGTGCGCAGATTGTCCATGCGGCAGATTTTTCGCTGCTCAATGTCTCTTATGATCCGACACGCGAGCTATACCAGGACTACAACAAGGCCTTTGCCAAATACTGGAAAGAAAAGACAGGCGACAATGTCACGATCAAGGCATCGCATGGCGGTTCCGGCAAGCAGGGGCGTTCGGTGATCGACGGCCTGGAAGCCGATGTGGTGACTCTGGCGCTGGCTTACGACATTGACGAGATTTCAGAGAAGGCCAAGCTGCTGCCAGCCGATTGGCAAAAGCGCTTGCCGCACAACAGCACCCCATATACCTCGACCATTGTGCTGCTGGTGCGCAAGGGTAATCCAAAGGGGATCAAGGATTGGGACGACCTGGTCAAGCCGGGCGTATCGGTGGTGGTGGCCAATCCAAAGACTTCCGGCGGCGCACGCTGGGCTTACCTGGCAGCCTACGGCTATGCGTTGAAGAAAAATAATAACGACGACGCCAAGGCACGCGATTTCATCACCAAGCTGTACAAGAATGTGCCGGTGCTGGATTCCGGCGCGCGCGGTTCGACCGTGACATTTGCGGAACGCGGCGTTGGCGATGTACTGCTGTCGTGGGAAAACGAGGCTTACCTGGTGGAAGCCGAGTTTGGCAAGGGCAAGTTCGATACCGTGTTCCCGTCGCTGAGCATCCTGGCTGAACCGCCGGTTGCCGTGGTCGACAAGGTGGTCGACAAGCGTGGAACGCGCAAGATTGCGCAAGCCTACCTGGAATACCTGTACTCGCCTGAAGGCCAGGAAATCGCGGCACGCAATTACTACCGTCCTACTGATCCTAAGGTTGCAGCCAAGTACGCGTCGAAGTTTCCGAAGCTGAGCCTGTTCACCATCGACGACACTTTCGGCGGCTGGACCAAGGCCCAGAAAACGCACTTCAGCGATGGCGGCGTGTTCGACAAGATTTACCAGCCGGGCGCGAAATAATTCGTATCGTCGTTTAACCCTGGCGTCGCTATCGATGGCGACGCCATATCAGTTTTCAAGATTGCCATAAATGACTATTTTGCTGTTGGCCGGTAGCCCGTCGGCGCCTTCCCGTTCTACCAGGGTATTGCATCATGTAGGTGAAAAGCTGGCGCTGCTGGGCCATCGATACAGCAAACTGGATGTACGCGACTTACCCGGCGATGCGCTGCTGCGGGCCGATTTCAAGAATCCGGAAATTCTGGCCGCGTTGTCGCAAGTGGCGCAAGCCACTGCGGTGGTGGTGGCGACACCGGTCTACAAGGCGGCTTACAGCGGTGTGCTGAAGGCCTTCCTGGATTTGCTGCCGCAGTTCGGATTGACCGACAAGCTGGTGTTGCCGCTGGCGACCGGCGGCAGTCAGTCGCATATGTTGGCGCTGGATTACGCGCTGCGGCCGGTGTTGTCTTCGCTGGCTGCCAAGCATGTGTTGCCGAGCATTTATGCGACAGAGGCGCAGGTGTTGTGGTCGGAGCAAGACGGCCTGAGTCTTGATGAAAATATTGTCCAGCGCATCAATGAGGGTGTGCAGCAGCTGTCGGATAGTTTGCAGGCATTGAACAAGGCCGCCAGCAATGAATTCCATCCGATCCCATTTTCGCAAGTGCGATGTAGCGTGTAATAACCCGACGCCCTATTAAATAATTTACCCCGCCCGGTAGTCATCAAAAAAGCCATTTTTCCAGTGGCGGGGGATCGCTTTGTCTAAAAATATCAGGAAGCATGCAATGACCGATTCGACCAGGAACAAACAACATACCCGTCGCCATGTACTGGCGCTGTTGTCGGCTGTAATCGCCGGCGCATTCATTGTCGGCGCACCGCAACTGGCGCAGGCGCAGGACAAGCAGGTGCTGCGCATCGGCTATCAGAAAGCGGCCAGCACGCTGGTGCTGTTGAAAGCGCACGGCACATTGGAAAAAAGGCTGGCGGCGCAAGGCATCGAGGTCAAGTGGGCCGAGTTTGCGGCTGGGCCGCAATTGCTGGAAGCGCTGAATGTCGGCTCGGTCGATTTCGGTTATGTCGGTGAAGCGCCGCCGATTGTGGCGCAAGCTGCCGGCGCCGATTTTGTCTACAGCGCCTATGAAATCCCGACACCGGAAGCGGAAAGCATCCTGGTGCCGAAGAATTCGCCGATCAAGACACTGGCCGAGTTGAAGGGCAAGAAAATCGCTTTTAACAAAGGCTCCGATGTGCACTGGCTGGTGATCAGCCTGCTGAAGAAAGGCGGCGTCGGCTATGGTGAATTCCAGCCGATCTACCTGGCGCCGGCTGATGCACGTGCAGCGTTCGAGCGCGGCGCAGTCGATGGCTGGGCGATCTGGGATCCGTTCCAGAGCGCCGCCATCAAACAGATCGATGCGCGCGTACTTGCCAGCGGCACGGGCGTGGTCAGCCATCACCAATTTTTCCTGAGCGCGCGCAAGTACGCAGAAAAGAATCAGGCAGTGATCAGCACGATCCTGGAAGAAGTCGGCAAGGAAGGCCAATGGATCCGGGCCAATTACAAGGAAGCAGCTGCGCAGCTGGCGCCGATCCAGGGATTGGATGCAGATGTGATCGAAATCGGCCTCAAGCATTACGCCCATATCTACAAGCCGATCGACAGCAAGGTGCTGGATGAGCAGCAAAGGATAGCCGATACCTTCTACGAATTGAAACTGATTCCAAAGAAGATCTCGACCCATGACGCTGTGCTGGCGAACAAAACCTGAGCGCAATCATCATGACACTCGCCATACCAAGTGTGAAAAAAGCGGTCGGTGAATGGGGCGCTCGCATTGCACGCAACACCGGCGCGACCTTGCTGTTGCTGCTGGCCGGGCTGGTGCCAATGGCCATGGCGCAGGCGCAGATACAAGCGGACAAGAAAGAACCGGAGCAGATACGCATCGGTTTCCAGAAAAGTGCGGTCAACCTGGTGATCCTGAAGCAGCGCAATACGCTGGAACAGCGCTTCAAGAACAGCAAGATTGTCTGGCTGGAGTTTCCGGCAGGACCGCAATTGCTGGAGGCCTTGTCGGCCGGCAGCCTGGATTTCGGGTTGACCGGCGATAGTCCGCCGGTGTTTGCCCAGGCCGCCAACAAGGATCTGTTGTACGTCGGCGCTGAACCGCCGAAACCGAACAGTTCCGCAATCCTGGTGCAGGCGGCTTCGCAGATCCACAAGCTGGCAGATTTGAAAGGCAAGCGGATCGCGGTTCAAAAAGGTTCGAGCGCACATTTCCTGTTGGTGCAGGCGGTGAAAAAAGCCGGACTGACCTGGGCCGATATCCAACCGATCTATTTGGCGCCGGCCGATGCACGCGCTGCGTTTGAGCGCGGTAGCGTCGATGCCTGGGCGATCTGGGATCCGTACTACGGCGCCGCTGAATTGAGCTTCAAGCCGCGTGTGCTGACCAATGGTCGCGGCTTGTCGAACAACAATTCGTTTTATCTGGCGTCACGTGCTTTTGCCGAAAACTATCCTGGCACTGTGCTGACCTTGCTGGATGAACTGACCAAGGCCGACCAGTACCAGCTGCAAAATCGCAAGGAAGTCGCGCAATTGATTTCCGATATCAGCGGCCTGAATCTGGCCACTGTGCATCTGTTCCTGAGCCGTCGTGCAGCGCCGTCGCCAACTACGGTGATTAGTCCAGAGATGGTGGCGGATCAGCAACGGGTAGCCGACAGCTTCAAGGAAATCGGCTTGATTCCGCGTGCAATAAAGGTCGCCGATATTGTCTGGCAGCCGAAGCCAGCAGCATTGGCGCGGCAGTAAATTTTATTTTTTAACGAATACGGAAGCAGTCATGAACGTTTTCTGGTTTATCCCCACCCACGGCGACAGCCGTTATCTTGGCACTTCGCACGGTGCGCGTCCGGTCAACTTCGATTACATGAAGCAGATCGCGGTTGCCGCCGATACGCTCGGCTATGACGGCGTGCTGCTGCCGACCGGACGCTCTTGCGAGGATGCCTGGGTGACGGCGTCGAGCCTGATCGGCTTTACCCAGCGCCTGAAATTCCTGGTGGCGATCCGCCCCGGCTTGAGTACGCCGGGCTTGGCGATACGCATGGCGTCGACTTTCGATCGCCTGTCGAACGGCCGCTTGCTGATCAATGTGGTGACCGGCGGCGACCAGGCGGAACTGGAGGCTGACGGCTTGTTTGCCGAGCATGCCGAACGTTATGAAATCACTTCTGAATTCCTGAAAGTCTGGCGCGCCGCCTTGTCTGGAGAAGGTGGCGACAGTGGCTATAACTTCATCGGCAAGCACATCAAGGTGAAGGGCGCCAAGACCTTGTATCCGTCGGTGCAGAAGCCGTATCCACCGCTGTATTTTGGTGGCTCTTCGGAGCCGGCGCATGAACTGGCGGCAGAGCAGGTCGATGTCTACCTGACCTGGGGTGAGCCACCGGCTGCAGTTGCCGAGAAAATTGCCGATATCCGCGCGCGTGCCGCCAAGCACGGCCGCACGGTACGTTTCGGGATTCGCCTGCACGTGATCGTGCGCGACACCAATCAAGCCGCCTGGGCTGCCGCTGAAGAGCTGATCAGCCATGTCGACGATGATGTGATTGCCCGCGCACAGGCAGCATTTTCCAAGATGGATTCGGAAGGCCAACGCCGCATGGCGGCATTGCATGGCGGCCGCCGCGACAAGCTGGAAGTTGCGCCGAACCTCTGGGCCGGCGTCGGCCTGGTGCGCGGAGGCGCCGGTACTGCGCTGGTCGGCGATGCCGAGACCGTGGCCGAACGCATGCGCGAATATGAAGCGCTGGGAATCGATACTTTCATCCTGTCCGGCTACCCGCATCTGGAAGAATCCTATCGCTTTGCCGAACTGGTGTTCCCGTTGCTGGGCAAGGGCCGCGAGGCATCCGGTGAACAGCCTCTGACCGGGCCGTTCGGTGAAGTGATTGCCAACGGCTTGCTGCCGAAGGCATCGCAAAGTTGAAGGAGGCGGCATGAGCGCAATCAGTAGCACCATCACATCGGCAGCTTCGGCAAAGCGGCCATCGCAAGCCCGCGCCAAGGAAAAAGGGCGAGCCGCCCGGATCTGGAAGGAAAGGCTGCTGCCATGGCTGCTGCCGGTGTTGCTGATCCTCGGTTGGGAGTTCGCCGCCAAGGTCGGCTGGCTGTCGAGCCGCATCTTGCCGGAGCCATGGGCTGTGGCGCGTGCGGCCTGGTCGTTGACGATATCGGGCGAGCTGTGGACGCACGTACGCATCAGCGCCTGGCGGGCGATTTCCGGATTTGCCGTTGGCGGCGGCCTGGGATTGTTGCTGGGTTTGCTGACCGGTACTTTCAAGCGGGCGGAAACCCTGCTCGACACCAGCATCCAGATGATTCGCAATATTCCGGCGCTGGCGCTGATTCCGTTGGTGATCTTGTGGTTTGGCATCGATGAATCGTCGAAGCTGTTCCTGGTGTCGATCGGCGTATTTTTCCCGCTCTATTTGAATACTTTCCACGGCATCCGTTCGGTCGACAAGGGTTTGATTGAAATGGCGCGGAGCTATGGTTTATCCGGCTGGCCGCTGTATCGGGATGTGATCCTGCCGGGCGCGTTGCCGTCGATCCTGGTTGGCGTGCGCTTCTCGCTGGGACTGGTGTGGGTGTTGCTGATCGTGGCTGAGACCATTTCGGCGCAAGCTGGGATCGGTTACATGACGATGAACGCCCGTGAATTCCTGCAAACCGATGTGGTGTTGGTCGGCATCCTGCTGTACGCGCTGCTGGGCAAGCTGGCTGACATGCTGGCGCGTGGACTGGAGCGCTATTGGCTGCGCTGGCATCCCGGTTATCAGTAAGCGCGGCTTGCCGCTCATGCGTATCAAAGAAATTGGAATCGAATATGCAAAATGATCCTGTTGAAAATGCCGAAGTAAAAGCCGTCGCCGGGCATGGCGTGACTGGCGGCCGTGGCGTCGGCATCAGCGTGCGCGCTGTCTCGAAATCGTACGCCGATCGGGAAGTGCTGAAGACGCTCAATGTTGAGATTGGCGCCGGCGAATTTGTGGCCATTGTCGGCCGCAGCGGTTGCGGCAAGAGCACCTTGCTGCGTCTGATCGCCGGGTTGGAGCAGCAAAGCGCGGGGCGTATTGATTTCGGTAATGATGCCGATTGCGCGGCGTGCGCCAGTCCTGCCAAGCAGCCGGAAATTCGCATCATGTTTCAGGACTCGCGCCTGCTGCCGTGGAAGCGCGTGCTGGCCAACGTCGGCCTCGGATTGCCGCGCGCCTCGCAGGCTTCGGCCAAGGCACTGGCCCAGGTCGGCCTGGAGCAGCGTGCCAACGAATGGCCGGCAGTGCTGTCGGGTGGCCAGCGGCAACGGGTGGCGCTGGCGCGGGCGCTGGTTCATGATCCGGAATTGCTGTTGCTGGATGAACCGCTTGGTGCGCTGGATGCGCTGACCCGCATCGAGATGCAGCAGCTGATCGAATCGCTGTGGGAAGCGCGCGGCTTTACCGCGGTGCTGGTGACGCATGATGTGCAAGAGGCGATTGCGCTGGCGGACCGGGTGCTGCTGATCGAGGATGGCGAGATCACGCTGGACGAACGGGTCGATTTGCCGCGTCCAAGGGCGCGCGGCAACCTGGCCTTCGCTCAGCTGGAAGAGCGGATTTTGGCGCGCGTGCTGAAACACCCGGCGCCGCAGCCGGATGCGGCCCTCGGCGATCTGTCGCTACAACGTACGTTCAGCCAGGTTGGCTGGGCTGTTTGATTTTTTGAGGCAAGCGTTTTTGACATAACCGTATTACCAAAGGAGAAAGCATGAGCATCCAGGCAATTAATGTCCGCAACCAGTTCCGCGGCAAGATCCAGAGCATTACCGAGGATGAGGTGTTATCCGCGCTCGATATCGAAACTCCTTCCGGCATCGTGTCGTCGGTGATCACTACCCGTTCGGTGCGCGACCTGGGGTTGGTGGTTGGTTCCGAAGTGGTGGCGCTGGTGAAGGCGACTGAAGTCTCCATCGCCAAGCTTTAAATTTCCATTTTTACAAATTTTTCATTTGCTGTTCAATCGTATTCTCTCGGGAAAAAATCATGACTATCCAAGCTATCAACGTACGTAATCAATTCAAGGGCAAGATCAAGGCGATCATCGAAGGCACTGTGGTGTCGGAAGTCGATGTTGAAACTCCTGCCGGCATCGTCACTTCGGTGATCACCACGCGTTCCGTGAAGGACCTGGGCCTGGTGATCGGCACTGAAGTGGTGGCGCTGGTCAAGGCGACCGAAGTGTCGATCGCCAAGATCTGATTGCCGCGCGTTGATCCTTTCGACTGACCCTAAAGAGGCAGCCATGTCCTTTCCAGCTCTGGAGCAATACCTGGCCCGTTTGAACGGCGGCGCGCACGACGAAACTCGCAGCGACAGCCGGGTCTGGCTGGACCAGGATGGGCGCGCCCAAGGGCGCTATTTCAACACCACGCTGACTACCGCATTCCAGCCGGTGCGGCGCATCGATGGTACGGCGGGTAAGGGCGTCGCCGTCGGCCATGAAGGCTTCGCCCATAGTTACTCGGCCAACGACAACGGCCTGTACCTGTGGAAATTGCTGGATCACGCCGCCAGCGACGATGAATCGATCGAGCTCGACCGCTTGTGCCGCATGCTGCACTCGATCAATTTCTACCGGCAACCGGAGGCGGCCGGCACCGATTTGTACCTGAGCGTGCACGCGCGCCTGCTGGCTGCGGTCGACAGCAATCACGGCATGGCATTCCGGCGTATCCTGACACTGCTGGGCTTGCCGCAAGAGCGAATCGTATTGCAACTGCCGACCATCACCGAAAACCAGGGCTGGCTGTTGAATTATGTGTTGGACAACTACCGGCGCAATCATTTCCGCTTGGCGGTGAATGCTGACGATGTAGCACAGGCACAGGTCTTGCTAGAAAGAGTCAAGCCGGATGTTGTCAAGATTGATGCGCGTGGCATTAATCAGGATCCACAGACCGTGGATTTGCTGCAGGATTGTGCGGCGCGCGGCATCCAGGTGATTTTCAAGAGGCTGGAAAAGGCGCGTGATCTGGAGGTGTTGCAGCAACTGGCGCAGGAAATTGCCTGGCCGTTGCATGCCCAGGGATTCCTGTGGGATTTGCCGCAGGCTTCATTGCATGCTTTCTCCGCGTTGACCGATACGCAGGGCGGCGCCTCAGCTGAGGTGCTGGATACAGAAGGAGGCTGAAGATGCCGACATTGTCATCGTTTCGTGTGCTGGTAGCCCCGGGGCTGTATAACAGCGGCCCGCTGCATTGGCAATCGCGATGGCAACGTCTCTATCCGGCGTTCGAGCGGGTTGAGCAAGAGAAGTGGGATGCACCGGTGCTGGAAGTCTGGTCGCAACGTTTGCAGCATCAGTTGCGGCAATCGGAACAACCGACATTGGTGATCGCCCACAGCTTCGGTTGCCTCACTACGGTGCATGCCGCCTTGACCGACATACCCAATTTGGCCGGGGCGCTGCTAGTGGCGCCGGCCGATCCCGATAAATTCGATGTCAGCCAGGCTGTGCGCGGACAACTGCCGGTGCCGGCAATCGTGGTCGGCAGCCTCAACGATCCGTGGATGGAAAGCGGCCGTGCCCGGCAGTGGGCGCAAACCTGGGGCGCCGACTACGTCGACGCCGGGGCACTGGGACACATCAACGCCGAGTCCAACCTGGGCGATTGGCTGTATGGTCAATCGCTGCTGCAGCGCCTGGTGCAGCAGACATCCTTATTTCCCGGCGCTTGGGGGCAGCGGGAACCGGCCCGCCGCTCCACCGTGCAGCGCTGAAGCAGCGTTACGCTGCCTGGACAAACTCACCAATCTGCTTGATCACCGCATTGCGCACCGAGCCGCTGACCACGAACGACTGCGCCACCGCGATATCGTTGTGGAACCAGCGATCGCCTTCCAGGCAAGCCGGAATCTGACGGCGGATTTCCTGGTACGCAGCTTGCGTGCCTTTACCCAGCACGAAGCCCGGCAGCAAATCTTCCGTCATGGTCAGGGCCTGCGCCGCCAGCAGCATTTCAACGCCGATGATGTACTGCGTGTTGGCCACCACGGTGGCCGCCTTGCGCGCACACCAGGTCGAGTTCGACACGTGGTCTTCGCTGTTGCCTTTGGCCGGAATGCTGTCGACGCTACCCGGCATGCACAGCGTGCGGTTTTCCATCACCAGCGAACTCATCGAGCATTGCACCACCGGATAACCGGTGTTGACGCCGCGTACACCGCTCATCAGGTTGCGCGGCAAGCCCCACGACAGGGTCGGATCGATCAGGCGCGCGACGCGGCGTTCGCAGATGCTGCCCAGATCGGTGATCGCCATCGCCAGCAAATCCATCGCCTGCGCCAGGTACTGGCCGTGGAAATTGCCGCCGGAGATGATCTCGAAACCGCCGCCTTCTTTATCAAAGATCAGCGGGTTGTCGGTGGCCGAATTGATTTCCTTGTCGACGATGTTGTCGATGTAATCGAGTGCATCGAACACCGGGCCGTAGACTTGCGGTGAGCAGCGCAGCGAGTACACATCCTGGATGCGCGCGGTGTAAGGGATATCGGTGCGACGGCTTTCTTCCGGAAACTGTACCGCGCGCGCTTCATGTGTGGTGCGGGTGGAACCGGCCAGCAGCTTGCGGATGATGGCGGCGGTCTTGATCTGGCCAGCATGTGGACGGGCTTGCTGGATGCGGTGATCGAATGCGGCCATTTCAGCGCGCATCGCTTCCAGCGTCAATCCCAGCGACAGGCAAGCATCGCTCAGCAGGTTGCGCGCATCGTGCGCCACCAGTACCGCCACAGCCAGCGAAGCGGTGCAACCGTTGATCAGGGCTGACGCATCCTTGGCTTTCAGATCGAATTTGACAGGGCCGACACCGGACTTGGTGATGGCCTCAGGCGCACTCATGCGCTGGCCCTGGTACATCACTTCAGCTTCATCAAAACCGGCGATTGCTGCCGCCAGATAGGACAAAGGCGCGAGGTCGCCGGAGGCGCCAACGGAACCCTTTTGCGGCATGATCGGATGGATGCCGGCGTTCAGGAAAGCTAACAGGCGATCAACCACTTCAACCCGTGGCGCCGAGTAATTGCTGGCGAAAGCGTTGGCGCGCAACAGCATGGTGGCGCGGCTGACTTCTTCCGAGAACGGCTCGCCGATGCCGGCGCAGTGCGCCTTGATCAATTGGGTCTGGAACAGCTCGATGTGTTCGACCTTGATGCGGGTGTCTTTCAGCAGGCCGACGCCGGTGTTGAAGCTGTACATCATCGGCGCTTCATCGTGCATCCAGGTCGATTCGATGTAGTCGCGGCTTTCCTTCAGCGCGGCACGCGAAGAGTCGGCCAGGGTTACCGGCAGGTGCGGTGCGCGGGCGACGTCGACCACTTGCTGTGCAGTCAGGTTGAAGCCGTCGATGGTGATGGTGGTAGTAGTCATGTTCCCATCCAAAGGTGGTCAGTGTTTAAAATTTTCGACAAAGCGGCTGAATACGCGGGCGCCGAGTGCGGCGTCGGCGGTACTCATGATTTCATCCGGATGGTGGCTGATGCCGCCGTTGCCGCAACGGACAAACAGCATCGCGACGTCGGTGATGGCGGCCATCGCCATGGCGTCGTGACCCGCGCCCGAGGGCAGGTGGCGTAGCGGCAGGCCGCTCTCTTCAATGGCGCCGGCCAGCTGTTGTTGCAGCCACGGCGCGCAAGGTACGCTGACGGCCTCGTGGGTCTTGCGGGTCTGGATCACGACGTTGCGGCGCGCGGCCATCTGTTTGATCTTTGCCAAAACATCGCTTACCGCAGCCAGGCGTATCGCATCTTGTTCGGCGCGGATATCGATCGAGAAAATGGTTTTCCCCGGCACCACGTTGGCGGCGCCATTCGGCACGTTGAACTGGCCGACGGTGCCGACCAGTCCGCGCGTGCCACTGCAACGCTGTTCTATATACAAGCCGATCTCGGCTGCGGCCATGGCGGCATCGCGCCGCATTTCCATCGGCACCGTGCCGGCATGGCCGGCCAGGCCTTCGACTTCCACCATGAAGCGCGAGGCGCCGGAGATGGCGGTCACTACGCCGAGCGGCAAATCATTATTGAGCAAGACCGGGCCTTGTTCGATATGTACTTCGACAAACGCCAGCACGGCATCCGGCGCATAAGCGGCCTTGCCCAGGCCGCTGGCATGGAAGCCGGAGGCGGCCATCACGTCGCGCATGCTCTGGCCGCTGTCGTCGAGATTGTCCAGCACTGCCATGTCGAAGGTGCCGGCAGCGGCGCGGCTGCCGAGCAGGGTGGCCTTGAAGCGCACGCCTTCTTCTTCGGCAAAGCCGATGATTTCAATGGCAAAGGGGAAGCGCTTGCCGGCCTGATGCCATTGCTGCACGCAGGCGATCGGCAACAGGATGCCGAGATTGCCATCGTATTTGCCGCCGTTGCGCACCGTATCGAAATGTGAGCCGGTCAGCAGCGCCGGCGCATCGGCGGTCAGTCCTTCATAGCGGCCGATCACGTTGCCTGCCATGTCGCGCCGTACGTTCATGCCGGCGGCGCACATCCAGTCCGCCAGTTGCGCTGCGGCGCCGTGGTGTGCCGACGTCAAGTAGGTGCGGGTGAGCATGTCGGGCGCTTCGCTGTGCTGCGCCAGCTGGTCGGACCAGGCCATGATCCGCTCGCCGCATCTGTCCCAGGGTTCTTGCATGGTTGTCTCCTAGATAATTAATCGACTTTTCGCTGCCCATTCGGCTGTTGTTATAGGTTTTTTGCGATCATACACGCAAAATCAAGTTGAATTCAATTATTGCATACAATAAGTGAATGCATTATATTGAATCCGGGATGCGGCCTATTTCATCCGGGCCTGACAGACCAAAATTGGTATAAACCAAACAAAACAATCAGGAGACAGACGTGCGGCGCTTTTATAAATCACTGTTTGGCCAGGTGCTGATAGCACTTGTGATCGGTATTGCGGTTGGGGTGCTGTTCCCCAAATTCGGAGAGAGCTTGAAGCCGTTGGGGGATGGCTTTATCAAGCTGGTCAAGATGATCATTCCGATGATCGTGTTTTGCGTTGTGGTGAATGGCATTTACGGGGCCGGTGAGCTGAAGAAGGTGGGACGGGTCGGGCTCAAGGCGCTGATCTATTTTGAAGTCGTGACGACGGTCGCCCTGGTGCTGGGGCTGCTGCTGGCATTCGTCTTCCATCCCGGCGTCGGCATGAACATCAATCCCGATACGCTGGATGCGAATGCCTTGTCCAGCTACGTCGAGACTGCCAAGCAGGTGAAGGGCACCGGCTTCGCCGACTTCGTCATGAAGATCATTCCGAATACGGTGGTGAGCGCGTTTACTTCCGGCGATGTGCTGCAAGTGCTGCTGTTTTCCATCATCTTCGGTTCCGCACTGTCGCTGATCGGTGAGAAGGCCGCGCCGATCGTCACTGTCGTGCACAGCATGTCGGAAGCCTTCTTCAAGTGCATGTCCTTCATCATCCGCCTGGCGCCGCTGGGCGTGTTCGGCGCGATTGCCTTCACCGTCGGCAAGTACGGCATCGGCTCGTTGCAGCAGCTGGGCTTCCTGGTCATCCTGTATTTCTTTGCAGTCGTGATTTTCGTGTTCGCCATACTCGGCACGATCCTGCGCCTGGCCGGTTTCAGCATCTTCAAGCTGATCAAATACCTGCGCGCGGAATTGCTGGTGGTGCTGGCTACGGCATCGTCCGATAGCGTGCTGCCGCAGATCATGCGCAAGCTGGAATACATGGGCATCAAAGGCTCCACCGTCGGCCTGGTGATTCCAACCGGTTACTCGTTCAACTTGGATGCTTTCTCGATCTACCTGACCCTGGCAGCCGTCTTCATCGCGCAGGCAACCAATACGCCGCTGGCGATCACCGACCTGCTGGCGATCCTGGCGGTGGCGCTGATTACCTCGAAAGGAGCGCATGGGGTGCCCGGTTCGGCTATCGTGATCCTGGCGGCGACCTTGTCCGCCATCCCGGCGATTCCGGTAGTCGGCCTGGTGCTGGTGCTGTCGATCGACTGGTTCATGGGAATTGCCCGCGCACTCGGCAACCTGCTCGGCAACTGCGTGGCCACGGTTGTGGTGGCGGTGTGGGAAAAGGATATCGACCGCGCCCGCGCGCACGCTGTCTTGAATGGCGCACGTCCGCCAGTGGAGGACGAAGAAGTGCCGGTAGTGCTGCACGTGCCTAGCGACACGCGGCCCGCATAAGCAGAAAACAAGGTGGCTGGCGGCGTTTGCCGCCGGCCGTATCGGATGCTTATTTTTCTATAAGGTGTCGCATTTACAAGTACAATTTTGGTCTTTAGAACACGCATCAAGGAAATCGATAACATGAGCCTGTCTTCCAGCCCAGCCGGCGCCGACAGTTCTGACGATATCGCCGCCGACATCACGACGGCGATTGCTGAGCAGCGCCTGCCGCCCGGCACCAAGTTGCGCGAAGAAGCGCTGGCCCGGCTGTACTCCGTCAGCCGCACCAAGATCCGCGCGGCGCTGGTGATGCTGGCCAAAGACAAGCTGATCGACCTGGTGCCCGACAAGGGCGCCTTCGTCAGTCGCCCGACCGAGGAAGAGGCGCGCCAGATATTTTTCGTACGGCGCGTGCTGGAAGCGGCGCTGGTGCGCGAATTCGTCGCCAAGGCTACTGCTGCCGACTATGAAATTCTGGAGCAGCATTTGCAGCAAGAGCGCGAAGCACTGTCCAAGGAAAATCCGCAAATCCGCTCGCGCCTGTTGAGCGATTTCCACATCCTGCTGGCACGCGCCGTCGGCAACCAAGTGCTGACCGATGTCCTCACCAAGCTGGCCGGCCGCAGCTCCCTGATCACCATGCTGTACCAATCCACCCGGGACGCCGCCTGTTCATCCGATGAACACGTCGAATTCCTGCAGGCCGCCAAGGCCGGCGATACCGAAAAAGCCGTCGAGCTGATGCTGCATCACCTGCATCACGTCGAGAAGGCGCTGCAGTTCGAAATTCCGCCGCCCGGCGCCAAGAAGGATTTTGTCAAGGCATTGCTGGCTTAGGCGAGTGGTTGGTTTTTTGCCGCGCACCTGGCGCGGCTGCTTACATCTGCTTGAACAGATGAATGAAACTACGGCTCACTTCCAACTTTTCCGAATGTCCCTTGACCAGCACCTGATGGCGGCCGCGCATGTCGCGCGTGATGCCGTCGATGGCATTGACGTTGACCAGCGTGGCGCGGTGGATCTGCCAGAATAGGTCGGGGTCGAGTTCTTCCGCCAGGTCGCGCACCGGCTTGCGGATCAGCGCTTCGTAGGTGGCAGTCTGGACGCTGGTGTATTTTTCATCGGAGCGGAAAAACAAGATCTCCTGCACCGGAATCAGTCGTAGCTGCTGGCCGATGCTGGCCTGTATCCATTGCAGGTAGACCGGCTTGGTGGCGATGCCCATCTGCTTGGCCAACTGGGTCAGCATCGAGCCCATATCCGGCGGCGCTGTGCTCGCATTCAGGCGCGCTTTGAGGCGCGTTACGGTCAGCGCCAGGCGCTCCGCCTCGGCCGGCTTCAAGATATAGTCGACCGCACCCTGCTCGAACGCTTCAATCGCATACTCATCGTAGGCGGTGATGAAAACGATGTGACTCTTGCCGCCGATTTCCTGTGCCGCCTGCAAGCCGGTCTTGCCTGGCATGCGGATGTCGAGGAAGGTGAAGTCGGGTTGCAACTGGTCGACCAGCTCGATCGCTTCGTCGCCATTCTTGGCTTCTCCGAGTATCTCCAGTTCCGGCCACGCCTGGCTCAGGCGCAGGCGGATCTGGTCGCGCATCAGGCGTTCATCATCGGCAATAACGGCAGTAGGCATAGGCTGAGAGGTGAGGTGGAGGGGTTATCGTTTGGTGACCGAGCCGGAACCGACAATACTGGTCTTGACCTGTGGGTCGCCTTCATAGGTGACATCGCCCGAGCCGGCGGTCGATACATTCAACTGCTTGCTGGCATAGACATTGGCATCGCCGCTGCCGACAATGGATACGCGCGTGTTTTCGGCGAGCAGGCTGAAGCCGTCGTAATCGCCGCTGCCGGCAATCGAGATGCGCAGGTCGCGGGTCTTGCCCTTGACATTGATATTGCCGGCGCCGGCAATGGAGGCATTGATATTGGGTGCATTCAACTCGCCGTCGACATCGCCGGAACCGGCAATGGATATCTTGATGGTGTCTTTACTGCTCAGTTTTCCCTTTACCTTGATGTCGCCGGAACCATAGATCGACAAGGTATTCACTTCCGGCGCCGTCAGATAAACATTGATGTCGTGATGGGTGCTGAAAAAGCTGTTGCCTTTCAGGCTGACGCGCAGAGCCGAGCCGCTGACAGTCAGTTCAACCCGCGGGACGATGCTGGCTTCGGCTTCGATCACGGCCGGCTTAGCCGGACCCTGGGTCAAATACACATTGACCGCATCCATCAGTTCGATCTGCTGGAAATCGCCAAGCGGGCGCTCAGACTTGGTTACCTCTGCAGCCATGCTGCCGATGCTGACCAGTGGCAGCACTGCGGCTGTGGCCAGTGCCAGAAAAAAAGTGCGGCGTGAGAGCGGTTTCATATTCGTGTTTCCTGTAGCTATTTTGCGGCTGACCTTGCGGCGGTTTTACTTGGGTTGTACCTTGTTCTGCGCCACCACCTGATAAGGCACTTCAATGGTGGAGCAGACGCCGCTCGGGGTGTTCGGTGTAATGACCAGTTGCGCAACGGTGCCATGCAACAGTTTGAGGCGATCGCGGATACTTTGCAATCCCAGCCCGGTGCCGTTGCTGGCGACGGCGCCGAAACCGAGGCCGTCGTCCGTCACGCTGACGCGCAGCTTATTGTCGGCGACTTCTGCCTTGATGTGCAAGGTGCCGCCATCGGTCTTGCTTTCCAAGCCATGCTTGATGGCGTTTTCCGCCAGCGACTGCAGCATCATCGGCGGGAAGGCGGCGCTGCGCAGACCGTCGGAAACCTGGATGTCGACTATCAAACGCTCTTCCATGCGCATTTTCAACAAGTCCAGATAGGCCCGCACAATGTCCACTTCACGGCCGAGTGTGGTGACGGTGGCGGTTTCGCGCATTTGCGGCAATACCGCTCGCAGGTACTGGATCAGGCGCTTCTGCATGGCCGATGCACGCGGCGGGTCGGTTTCGATCAGATAGTCGACCGAAGCCAGGGTATTGAACAGGAAGTGCGGTTCGACCTGAGCCTGGATCATCTGCATCTTCGCTTCCGACACCTCGCGTTGCAGATTGGCGTGTTCGGCGGCGGCATTGGCAGCCTGGGCGCGTGCTTCTGCACGTTTCTTGCCGCCCATCAGAGCCTTGGTGCCGAACAGGCCGATCAGCAGCAGCAATACAAAATTCACGAACCATTCGGACGATTTCTTCTGATAGCGGGCGACCTGCTGTTCAGCCTTGTCTGCCGCCGCTTCATGGATGGCGGCAACGGCATCGTTGATGGCCTGGTTGACGTCTTGCGCCGCATCGGGCGGCAAGGTCAGGCCCAGGTTGGCGGCATTGGCCGGTGCTGAGGGCGCGGTTGGTACGCCTGGCGTAGCCCGTTTGTCCGACGCCGCTGGAGCTGCCGGGGCCTCTGGCGCAGCAGGAGTTGCTGGGCTTGCCGGAGCTGCCGGCGTACTCGCCGCATCGCTTTCGTCGTCCGAGTAAGAGTATGTCTTGACATGTACGCCGCTGCCGTCAATCTGGATATCCGCATCCCCTTTGCCAGGTTTGCCGGATTTGCCGGCGGTGCTGATATGCAGGCCATGGTCGTCTATGCGGATATCGGCGTCGCCGCTTTTGTCAGACTTGCTCGCCGTGCTGCCATGCCTGCTGGTTTTTTCGATGACGACCACATTCTGATCGGAGGAAAACAGCGTTTCTTGCAAAATCCCGGCTGCGGCCATCACCAGCACTGCAAACAGGAAGAATTTCCACCACGAGAGCTGCGTGACCCAGGTTGCTGTTTTGTCGAAGCCTCGGGACAGATAGCTGGAGGCGGTCTCTACAGCTTGCTTCCATGTGATCGAATCAGAATTCATAGAGTGAGAATCGAGTTGTACTGTGGGTTGTACGGCGACTTGGCGAAGGCGCCTTTATTTTAGACGTTACGGACGCGGCAAGTATCGGCGTTTTTCCGGCTGGCATCAATGAGTATCAAACAATGCACATCAAAGGGCGGTGAATGCTGCGACGCGGTTGGCATCGGATTTCTTGCGTGCGACTTTCTTTACGTTGCGATTGTGGTCCTGCTGCGCCAGCATGGCTTTTTCTTCCGGTGTGAGGCGTTTGCCGATGATGATGATCGGCGGCAGCATCGGTATTTCTTCGCTTGCTGCAGCTGCTTTCTTGGCCGGCCCGGCAGCCATGGCGGGGGCAATCCCTGCGCTCAATGCTGCGAATAACGTGACGGCGACGATGAGTTGACGATTGGTGTTCATTGCAATCTCCTTGACTGGAACTGCCTTGGAACTGGGTTGGTATAAGCAGCCTGTCTTATGCGACGGCGTGCAGCGTCGGGACAGGTTTGGCAACGGCCTTCTTGCGGCTGTCCTGTTGTGCCAACACGGTCTTTTGCTCACGGCTGAGGCGCTTGCCGACGATGGTGATGGTTGGCAGCATGCCGTCCTGCTGATCCATCGCCAGCTTTTCTTGCGCTGTCAGGCGCTTGGCGACGATCGTGATGGTTTGCAGCGGCAGGCGTTTGCCGATGACGGTGATGGTTGGCAGTGTCGAGATTTCAGCTTGCTGCGGAGCGGCGATAACAGGAGCTGCAGCGGCGAAAGTGGCGACGGACAGGATGGCGATCAGTGCTTGGCGTGCTGTGTTCATTTGTATTCTCCGTTAAGTGGGTGACGTTGTTGCATGTCGTCACTTTAGGGAGTCAAACGATAGGTCGCCATCTACTTGCGACAGCCTGCAGGAATGCCGGGACAAAATACAAAAAAACGGGACTGAAATGCAGCGGATTTGCGCTGGCCGGGATGGAAAAGTGCTGTTTTAACGGGGCAGGCGGCAGTTTCAAGGCGGCGCCGGGATACATTTAATGGTGTTTTTGATATGTTTATCGGCCGCCTGGCAGTACTGGCGAAACCTGGCGTGACTTGAAAGGCAACGCTGAAAAAGCATGAAATCAGTCGGCTGGACTTGGTTCGCCATAGAAAGCAACGCGATTTGATGGAGAAGACACAATCCTGCCCACACCATTGAGTAAGGGGATTGGAGTGATCGACGTGGCATTGCCTGGCATCGCGGCCAGGTCCTAGGGACGAAGAGCGGGCAATTCGATTTCCACCAGCGCCTTACTGTCGCCGAGCTTGTGCCAGTTGTCGCGTTATCTCTTTTTATTGTCGCGGAAAGGTGTGTAAAGACGTCGTGTAAAGAAAATCGTGATGTGTAAAATTATCGATGACTTTACACGGATGTGATGGAAATTAGGCCAAATAAGCTGTTTTTTTGCTTGGCATGGTGCTTGCGAATAAGGCTGTTGGTGGAGGAAAAAATCGATCGTCGATATGCAGCAATGATGACCGGCACTCCCCCCTAGCATCAGATGCGGCGCGTGTGGCAGCGATAGAAAACTGCTCACGTCCGACATCTCTTTGAACCATCACTCTATTCGGAGTCTATAACATCATGCCTAGCTATCGCGTCAGTATTTCTCGCCCAACCACCCAACCACCTTTGTGCGACTGGCCTCAAACAGTTGTTGCACCCAGCGCTGATGTAGCAAAAGGATATGCCTACGCCAATTGGGTGAACAGCCATCCTAACCCTGCGCCACCACCATTATCGCAATGCCGCGTTACTGTTAAGTTGAGTAATGCCATGCTGCTTGCAGATGTAGCGTCCGTGTCGCCGATGCAGCAAGCATTTATCGATGGCATTGAGTCGCAGGTCACTAAGTTCTTGTCGACACAGCTCGACGGGACATTCAGCATGATTAACTATCCGTCGGGTTTCAACTACGGTATCACTTACGGCAGCAACGCTTACTACAACCAAGCCACGCTGCAAGACATTGACACCTTGCTGGGTGTGGCAAGCAACGGCCAGCCTGACCTTACCGGTGCTGGGTTTTCCAATCTGTATGCACAGATCATGGGGGCCGTCACGTTCTCGTTCTGCCAGCAAGACCAGGCTACGATGGCAAAACAGGATACCGCTGCCAGTGGGCAGATAGCATCCATCCTGACCGAGTTTGAAAATGTCGGCGGTGTGTATACAAGCCCATTGCCTTTTGGCGGCAAACTGCAGGATGTATTTAACCAGATGAATAAGGCATACGGCAGCATCACCAACATGCCAAACACGCTAAATGCCTTGCGCAATGCAATCGCCGCCTACCAACGCATATCCGGCGACAGTTA
Source organism: Collimonas sp. NPDC087041 (assembly GCF_044745265.1). Taxonomy (NCBI): domain Bacteria; kingdom Pseudomonadati; phylum Pseudomonadota; class Betaproteobacteria; order Burkholderiales; family Oxalobacteraceae; genus Collimonas; species Collimonas sp. NPDC087041. The sequence continues at coordinate 104,700 of NZ_JBIUZX010000003.1, read as the reverse complement.
TGCTTTGCACAATCGTTACTATGCCGCTACGGCGCGTATTGCTGCGGTTGTGGCCAACGTCACTACGCCATCGGCGACTAACGGCGGCATGCAGGTTGGTAGTTCTAACTATTACGTTGGTTTCACGCCGAATAAATTGCCTACTGCGAATCGATTGATTGCGGGTTTGAATACCGCAGGTAATGCGGTTAGTGTGGCAATCAGCATCAGTGATTTCAGTTCCGATAGCTCGCAGTTGAGCATTTCCGGTGGCACCAGCTTCAATATTCCTATTGCCGGCATTTTGGATATTGCGGTCAGCGGCAACGCCTCATATGACCTGTCGCGCTACACTTCGTCGTCGTCCAGCGTCACCATGAATATTACCTATCCGGGCGTGACGTTGTTTGCGTCGATTCCGAGCGTGCTGTCGACCGACAACAGCACGGGCTGGTATGCGGACGACGTGCTGCAGGAAGTGGCAACCAAGACTGGACAAGATGCGACAGGCTACCAGTTGCAAGGTAGCGAGTTCGACGTGACCCAATTATTTGGGCAAGGTAAAACTTTCTCGCGTCTCAAAACTTTCGTCATCAGCCAGCAACCAACCATCAGCATGACGTTTACCGGTGCCAACGTCAGCGTGCTCACCAGCGATTTGCAGGTTAACGCTTCGGTGCGCTTGAAGTTGCTGGGCATGTTCGATCTCGGCGGTGTCTCAGGCTCTTATTCGGTACAAAAAATCGATGCGAGTTCGTCGTCAGGATCGGTCACAGTCACGTTCGGACCACCAGTGATCAGTGGCTCGACGCCGATCCAGCAGCAATTGGCTTATGTGCTGGGCGGCGTAGCGTCTTATCCACCGTCGAACGTGTAATTGCTATGGATACTTTTTGACAGGTGGCACCTCGCCGTCCTGTCGAGAAGTATCTATCAGAGTCTTTGCCGGTAGCGGGGCGAGTTGACACTCGCCCCGCACTCATTTACATTCGCCCTTCAGGCTCTTTCTGGATGGCAATGATCAATTCGGACTTTACGATCCCGTCGCCTTCTTTATCCACTGGCACGCAAACAGATGCACCCTTGCTGGCCTTCAGTGTCGCTTGGCATCCAGATGCGATGCGCATAGGCGAGCAATTCCTGTGGGCCGATCCATCCGCTCCGTTGGAATTGTCACGTTTTACGCCGTTGTTTCGCCGGCCAGGAGGTGAGGGCGCTGGCTTGGCTTATGGCGGGATTTCACGGACACCGTTGCGGATCACACAGGGCCAGGGCGGGATTACCATAGCGCCATCAGGAAATACCCGCATGGTGCTCGAAATCAATGGTAACGACATCCGCGAGACCACTTTTCTGTCGCACGAACAGATTACCGCCGGCGTGGTGCTGGGCCTTGGCCGGACAGTTCTGTTATGCCTGCATTGGATGCATTGCCTTCCCAAAGATAATCCGGTCGATGGCTGGCTGGGGATCGGTAGCGCTGCAATCGCCACCCGAGACCAGATCCGGCAAGTAGCCGGGACCGACGTATCCGTCCTGCTACTGGGAGAAACCGGCACCGGAAAAGAGGTCGCGGCGCGGGGAATTCATGGATTGAGCCGACGTGCCGCGGCACGCCTGGTGAGCGTCAATATGGCGGCGCTCAATGAATCGTTGGCGACGGCGGACTTGTTCGGCGCTAGCCGCGGGGCCTATACCGGGTCACAAACCGCCCGCACCGGTCTGTTCGCCGAAGCGCAGGACGCCACGCTGTTCCTTGATGAAGTGGGCAATACGCCGACGGCAGTCCAGCCGATGCTACTGCGTGTGCTGGAAACGGGGGATTACCGTCCGCTGGGTGCGTCTCGTGACGTACAATCAAGCGCGCGGCTGATCGCCGCTACCGACCAGAATTTATATGACGCCGGATTTAATCAGGCGTTATTGCGCCGTCTGGCGAGCTTCACTATCCATTTGCCGCCACTGCGCGCGCGGCGCGAAGATATCGGCACGCTGATCGCTCATTTGCTGGCGACATCGAAGTTGTCAACGGGAGCCGAACTTCAGTTGCCAGCGCCGCTGATCGGGCAATTCATACTCCACGACTGGCCGGGAAATGTGCGTCAGCTGACACATGCGGTTAATCGTTTGTTGTTAACAATGCCGGGCGAACCGCTGCCGGATTTTTACTCGCTGGTGGACGCGAGACCTAATGCCGCCTGGTTCAACACCTCCGGCAACGCGCCTTCGAGCTCGGCCAGGGCCAGTGCTGTATCGGTTCGACGGCGGCTGAGCGATCTGACAGAGGCAGAGATATTGGCGGCAATGGAAAAGAGTGAGTGGGCTATCCAGGGCGCAGCACAAGCGCTCGGGATATCGCGACCGTCAATGTACAAACTGTTGGAATCGCATTCCCAGATTCGAAATTTGGAGCGCATTTCGCCGGAAGAAATTCGTCAAGCAATGATCGATTGCAACGGCGATGTTGAGCGCTGTGCGTCGAGCTTGAAGACACCAGCGGAACCATTGAAGCGTCTTCTGCGGTTATTGTAATTGGCGAGCCGATCAGGAATTTTCGGATGGCTCGCCATTGCATGGAGGTCGTTAAGGCTGTTTAACTTTCATCTTCGCCGCCACCATGAACGCCAGCCCCAACTTGCAGTTCCGGGTCCAGTGTCAGCACGGGTTGATTGCCGTTTCCAGAATCATGTGCCAAGGTAAAACTCCACTGCGCTTCCTGGCCTGCGATATTGTCAAACACGAGTACTTCACCCAGTTTGTAATGATACGGCGGGTGTGGGTGTTTTTCCTCGTTGTACTGCTTGAACGGCGTCGGCAGGCCGGATTCCATCGGTGGGAGTTTTGTGAAAGTAAGTGTGCTCTTGCCGGAGCCTGGTGCTATGCCTTGGATGTTAAAGGTAATCGTGTCACCTGCTCTGAGCCACGGCATTCCACCGATTGCACCTGGCTTTCCAGTGTGTACTGGCGTCGGCGTAATGACCCATGGTACGTATGGAGCCGAAGTGTTCTTCTGGTCTAATGGGACCAGAACGCTAGTGTAGGCTACGGGTTTTTTCTGTTGAGTCATATAAATTCTCCGGGTTTGAAATTCGCCGCTGAAATTGGATTGGTTTGCAAACCATTTCGTTGGCATGAAAGTGACGCTGATAGGACTTAATACATACGCCGTGCCTGGTGCATTTTTTCACGGACTTGTTACTGCTTTCAAATACCTAGGGTCTTTGCGTAGTGCAACCAGCTCGGGCGTGGTCTCGATGAATTTTTCAGGGTAGCCTAATTGCCGTGCACGTGCGATGGCTTCCAATGCGCCGTTACGATTGCCCGTCAATTCGTAAGCGAGACCTGCACGAAACTGAACAGAGGCGTTGTCGGGAGCCAGTTTTAGTACTTTCAGCAACAAGGTTTCACACTCACTGCGATTGCCAACCCTGGCAAAGTACAAAGCCATTTGTGACAACATTCTTTCATCGTTGGGCATGTGAGCGAGGTGTGTCGACAGCAGCTTGATCGCGTGTTCATAACTTGTGCGCGCTTCCGCTTCGCGACCTGGTATCCATAACAGCGTATCACCAAGATTGGCCCAGCCAAGATAGTCATTGGGGTTGCCCTTGGTTGTGGAGACGGCGGCCTCGAAAGCGGTGACGGCGCCTACATAATCTTCACGCATGAACAAGGCATTGCCCAGGTTGCTATACAGCCAGGCGCTCGGCCTGATCTGCAAGCCTTGCTGCAGCACTTGCATGGCTTCGTCCGTGCGCCCCTGGCTGAGCAGTGCGGCACTCAGATTCGCGTATGAAAATACGGCGTCCGGCTGGATCTTGATACTCTGGCGGAAGGCCAGCTCTGCCGCCTTGAAGTTTCCCTTCTCATAAAATATCGCCCCAATCAGGTCGGCAAATACTCGCTCCTGCGGATAGTCTTGCAGATTCTTTTGCGCTGCGGCCAATGCTTCATCGAGGCGATGCAATTTGTATAGCGATTGCACTTTGTCAGCCAATGCAAACACGTTCGCTGGATCCAGATTTAGCGCGCGTTCGAAAGCTGCTGCCGCCGCCTCGATTTTGCCTTCATCAAATAGCGCATTGCCGTAGGCGACATGGCTCAGTGCCAATTGGTCATTCAGCTTGAGCGCCTGCTGGGCTGCCGCTGCAGCTTTCTGTCGCCAGGTATCGTCTCGATTGTCGTTCCAGTAGCGCTGGCTGTAGACCTGAGATAATCCTGCCACGGCAGCAGCGTTGGTCGAATCGTGATGGAGTATGGTAGTGAATCTCGTCTCCGCTTCGTCCAGTCCGCCCGGTCGGTCCCAAGATTTAAGCGCTGCTAGTCCTAGTTTCATTTCCAATGCTTCACTGAACGGTTTTTCTGGAGTGACTAACGTCAGCAAATACGATGCATATGGCGAGACCAACCATGCGCCGCCGGCCAGCACAATTGTCAGTGCGAGTATCTGCGCAGGTCGCCGCCACTGTCGGGAAGAGAATCTATTCTTACTTATTGGCGGCAATGGCGTCGAAACAGTCGGTATCACCGCGGTCGGTACGGCGGCGGCAGGTGAATCCGATTGCATTGCCTTTACAACCTCAACGATTTGACTATGCGTCTCGCGCATGGAGCGAATCCGCTGCTCTCTCGAGTAGGCCGTCATTCTGCGTATCAAGCTGATTAATTCCGCACGCATTGCCACTGGGTAGTGCCATTGCTCGGACGAAGATTGCAGATGCGCAGCGGCCAATGCCAGCCCGGATAAATGCGGAAATGGTCGCATCGCCGTCGTCAATTCGTACAACACCACACCAAGCGCGTATATGTCGCATTGCGGACCAAGTGCATCGCCTCGAAGGCGCTCCGGCGCCATGTATGCGATTGTGCCCTGAGGATCGGCTTGCTGTAGCGAGATGGTGACTTGCGAATCGCTGTGCACCGCCAGGCCGAAGTCGAGTATCCGCAACGCACCGGAAGGTTCAATCATCAGGTTTGAGAGCTTCAAATCGCCGTGCGTCAGACCTGAGTCATGTGCTTCGCACATGGCCTCTGCAATGGATTGCACAATCAGCAGCGCTTGCAGTTCTGAGAGGGGCGCTTCGGCCAGTAACTGCTTCAAGCTACGACCCGGCACCAACTCCATGACGATGGATGGGACATCGCCGTCGTCTTCTTCCAAGGCGTGAATTTTGACAAAGGCCGCATGCTTGAGTGACGAAGATAAACGTGCTTCCCGCAGCATGTCTTTTGCATTGCTTACGCCGTCGATATTTTTAAGGCGCTTGATGGCGACACTGCGACACAACTTGCTATCCCAGGCTTCATAAACGTGCGCAAAACCACCTTCACCCAAGCAACCATGAATCTGATAGTGCTTCACAGCGATCGGAATATCTGACGATTGTGCTTCGGGCATTCGAAACTCCCGCCTTCAAGGCGCAAACTAATAGTGTTGCTGCAAATAAATTGACGGCAACGCATATTAGCTCAAATAAAGTCGAAAAAAAGCAAGGTTCGCTACTTCGGTCTTTCCGAGGCCGGTAAATGATCGATCAAGACGAAACAAGCTCGTATAGGGTAATCAACGCGATTGCGCCACTCGCCCGGAACCGGAAGATTTGCTGCCGATGTTGGACCAATTGATCACTACTTACTGTTCGAGTCCAAAGCGCTTTAACAGCAGATCGATAACACTGCGTAACTTCGCCGTAGGCCGCGTATCCTGCGGGTAAATCAGATACATCGGCGTGGGTTTATATGACCAGGCCGGCAGTACCGGCAGTAACCGGCCGGCAGCAATGTCGTCGGCCAGTAGCACTTCAGGTTGCAGCACGATACCGGCGCCATGCAAGGCGGCATTGCGCAAAGCGTCGCCTTGGTTGGCGCTGAATCGGCCTTTGACTGCTACATCGCATAATTCACCGTCAGGTCCGACCAAATGCCAGCGATCATGGTGGCGCCAGTACGATAAGCCCAGGCAACTGTGCGCCTTAAGTTGTTCCGGGTGTTCCGGCAGGCCATGCTGGGCCAGATAACCTGGCGCAGCGGCCAGTATCCGGCGATAGGGGCGCAACGGTCGCGCCACCAGCCCAACTGCATCAATGTGGCCGATATGGAGGCCTAATTCGTAGCCGTCGTTAATCAGGTCGGCTACGCGGTTGTCCAGTGTCAGTTCTACGTTAACTTCAGGATGGGCGGCCAAGTAGTCGGCCAATACGGGAGTTAGGCTCTGGCTGCCAAAGCTCACCGGAGCAACTAACCTGATCAGTCCGCGCGGGCTGGCCTGCAGTTCCGAAGCGCTGGCCTCAGCCAGATCCACTTCAGAAAGTACGCGCTTGCAACGCTCGTAATACAGCCTGCCCACTTCGGTTAACTGTTGTCGGCGCGTGGTGCGGTGGAGCAAACGCGCGCCGATCCGTTGTTCGATAGTCCGAACGTGTTTGGCAACCATGGTGGGAGAAACCCCGCTGGCTGAGGCCGCGGCAGTGAAGCTGCCGATTTCCACCACGCGCACAAACATTGCCATGCCAGCCAGCTTATCCATGATTGAGAACCAATAGGTTTGGAATAACTGAAATTATTGCATATTTATCTGCAGCCAGAACTGAGTGACACTGAAGTTACTGACATCCCATCCGGGGTGTCGCTTACCGAGGAATTGTCATGCCTATCTTACGTTTGGAAATGCACCCCGGCCGCACGCCGGAGCAAAAGCGCGCTTTCGTTCGCGAAGTGACCCGGGTTGTGGTTGAAACCCTGGTTTGTCCGCCGGAAAGCGTGGATATTGTGATCACTGAGGTGTCGCGCGAAGACTGGGCGAAGGCCGGCAAGCTGGTCGCGGATAAGTAAAACAGTAGGCCCGGCCCCAGTAAGAACCGTCCGCACGTGTCGCGCTGGGGCCACATCAATCTATCTTCAATGCCGGTACGCCGGTCAATTCGCAACAACGCCTAGGGTTTTATTTGCCGTGGCAAATATTCCACTTTGTTTAGTAAGAGGCTCGTCTGCGGCGCCATTTCACGTGTTGACGCGACTTTCTCTTATGCAAAATCATTCTATACACATGCTAAAAAGTTCGTTCTCTTTATAACAAACCGGTGAGATTATCATCTCTCTTTAGCCGTATTTGTAATAAGAGGATCAAGCATGACAGCAGCAGTGCTTCCAGTTAACGCCGCCAAGATCAAGCCCGCCAGCCCGTTCAGGGTGATGCCGGGTTTCCGGCTGTCGCTCGGATTTACCCTGTTCTATCTGGCGCTGATCGTCTTGATTCCGCTGTCGGCGGTGTTCCTGAAAACCTTCACGATGACTTGGAGCGATTTTGTTGCTGCTGTGACATCGCCACGGGTGATGGCCTCGTATCGGCTGACTTTCGGCACTTCTTTATTAGCGGCTTTGCTGAATGCCGTGTTCGGTGGCATCGTGGCCTGGGTTCTGGTGCGTTATAAATTTCCGGGCAAGAAGCTGATCGACGCGCTGGTTGACCTGCCTTTTGCGCTGCCGACTGCAGTGGCCGGCATTGCGCTGACCGCGCTGTATTCCAGCAACGGCTGGATCGGCCAGTATTTGGAACCGCTCGGCATCAAGGTTGCATTTACCCCGCTTGGCATATTGGTGGCGCTGACCTTCATCGGCTTGCCGTTCGTGGTGCGCACCGTACAACCGGTGCTGGAAGATGCCGAGAAAGAATTGGAAGAAGCGGCCGCCAGCCTTGGCGCCAACCATTGGCAGACCTTTACCCGAGTGATTTTTCCGACAGTGTTCCCAGCCTTGCTGACCGGTTTTGCGCTGTCTTTCGCTCGCGCTACCGGTGAATACGGCTCGGTGATCTTCATCGCCGGCAACATGCCGATGGTGTCGGAAATCACGCCCTTGTTCATCATTACCAAGCTGGAGCAGTACGACTACGCTGGCGCCACCGCAATCGCGGTAGTGATGCTGGTGGTCTCGTTCCTGCTGCTGTTGAGCATCAACGTATTGCAAGCCTGGACCCGCAAGCGCGGCCAGTCGGAAAAAGTGTAGGAGTCGGACTTGAGCGCAACAGCCAGCAATTTCAACCAGCAACCCGTCGCGGGGCATGTAGCACACGCGGCGGCGCCATCGGCCCAGCCGCAATTGCGGGGTGAGCCGATCCATGTGCCCAACGCGACGCTGGAACCGTTCTGGGTGCGTGCATTATTAATGACGATCGCCTTGGCGTTCCTGGCACTGTTCCTGGTGGTGCCGCTGCTGGCGGTGTTTGCAGAAGCCTTCAAGAAAGGTTGGGAAGCGTATCTGGCGGCGATCATCGAACCGGACGCGATCAGCGCCATCAAGCTGACCTTGCTGACGGCTGCGATTGCCGTGCCGCTCAACCTGGTGTTCGGGATCGCGGCGTCGTGGACCATCGCCAAATTCGAATTCCGCGGCAAAAACGTGCTGCTGACACTGATCGATTTGCCGTTTTCTGTTTCACCGGTGATTTCCGGTTTGATCTATGTGCTGCTGTTCGGCGCCCAGGGCTGGCTCGGTCCGTGGCTGCGCGATCATGACATCAAGATCCTGTTTGCGGTGCCGGGTATCGTGCTGGCGACGATTTTTGTGACCTTTCCGTTTGTTGCCCGTGAGTTGATTCCGCTGATGCAGGCGCAGGGCAGTGAAGAAGAAGAGGCCGCGCTGGTGCTCGGCGCTTCCGGCTGGAAGACATTCCGTCACGTGACCCTGCCGAACATCAAATGGGGTTTGCTGTACGGCGTGATCCTGTGTAATGCGCGCGCCATGGGTGAGTTCGGTGCGGTGTCGGTGGTGTCCGGTCATATCCGCGGCGAGACCAACACCATCCCGTTGCAGGTGGAGATTCTGTACAACGAATACAACTTCCAGGCAGCGTTTGCGGTGGCTTCGCTACTGGCATTCCTGGCGCTGCTGACCCTGGCGCTGAAATCGTTCATCGAATGGCGCTTGCGCGAAGTGGTGCAGCCATACGGCTATATAGAAATTAAGGCAGGACAATCATGAGCATCCAGGTAAATAACATCAACAAGCGTTTCGGCGAATTCGTCGCCTTGAACAATGTGTCGCTGAATTTCCCGACCGGTGAATTGACCGCGTTGCTGGGTCCATCCGGCTGCGGTAAAACGACTTTGCTGCGGATCATCGCCGGGCTCGAAGCGCAGGACAGCGGCCAGGTGCTGCTGGAAGGCGAGGATGCGTCGTCGCGCCATGTACGTGAGCGCCAGGTCGGTTTCGTGTTCCAGCACTATGCGCTGTTCAAGCACATGACGGTATTCGAGAACATCGCTTTCGGCCTGCGCGTCAAGCCGCGCGCACAGCGTCCTAGCGAAAGCGCGATCCGCGAAAAAGTCACCAATCTGCTGCAACTGGTCCAGCTCGACTGGCTGGCCGACCGCTATCCGCCGCAATTGTCCGGCGGCCAGCGCCAACGGATCGCCCTGGCGCGTGCGCTGGCGGTGGAGCCGCGCGTGCTGTTGCTGGATGAACCGTTCGGCGCGCTCGACGCCAAGGTGCGCAAGGAATTGCGACGCTGGCTGCGGCGCTTGCACGACGAGCTGCACGTCACCAGTATTTTTGTCACGCACGATCAGGAAGAAGCGCTCGAAGTGGCGGACCAGATCGTGCTGATGAACAAAGGTAATGTCGAACAGATCGGCGCGCCGCAGCAAGTCTATGAGAATCCGGCTTCGCCGTTTGTCTACGGCTTCCTCGGCAACGTCAATCTGTTCCACGGACGTGTCCACGAAGGCGTGCTCGACAGCAGCGGCATGCGTTTCGATGCGCCCAATTACGCTGAAGCCCAGGATGCCAAGGGTGTCGGCTATGTACGGCCGCACGATCTGGAGATTGATCGCTACACCGCCGGCGCCGAAGGGATCGTGGTGCAACTGCGGCGCTCCCATGCGATCGGTCCGCTGGCGCAGCTCGAACTGGAGCGCAGCGATGACAGCGAAGCAGCTTTGATTGAAGCAGTGATTTCCAGCGAACGCTTCAAGCAACTTGATTTGAAAGACGGCGAAACCCTGGTGGTGCGTCCGCGCCGCTTGCACGTGTTCGTCGATCAACACGCACAGTAAGGAGAGAAGGCATGAATTTCCAGCAATTACGCTCTATCCGCGAAGCGGCTCGTTGCGGCTTCAACCTGACCGAAGTGGCGAACGTGTTGTTTACGTCGCAGCCCGGAGTCAGCCGTCAGATTCGCGAGTTGGAAGAGGAGCTCGGGGTCGATATATTCATTCGTAACGGCAAGCGCCTGATCGGCCTGACCGATCCCGGCAAGGGAATTTTGCAGATCGTCGAAAGACTGCTGCAGGAAGCGGAAAATCTGCGTCAGGCCAGCCAGGAATATTCCGGCGAAACCAGTGGCACGCTGACCGTAGCGGCTACCCACACGCAGGCGCGCTATGCGTTGCCGCGCGTGGTGCAGGGCTTCCGCGCCAGCTTTCCGGATGTCCGCATCGCTCTGCAGCAAAGCTCGCCGGAACACATCGCCGATTGGGTTATCTCCGGCAAGGCTGATGTTGGTATCGCCACCGAAGGTCTGACGCAATTCAAGGAATTGATCTCCTTCCCTTGCTACGAATGGAGCCACGTACTGGTAGTGCCGGAAGGCCATCCATTGCTGGAGATCGCCGCACCGCTGACGTTGGCTGACCTGGCGGCCTATCCGTTGATTACCTATGACGTCGGCTTTACCGGCCGCGGTCATATCGACGATGCGTTCAGGACGGCAGGCATTACACCCGACATCGTACTGACTGCGATGGACTCAGATGTGATCCAACAATACGTCTCGCTCGGCCTGGGTGTTGGCCTGGTGGCGTCGATGGCTACCGAGCACACGCGTCAGAACGGCTTGCGTTCGATCGAGGTATCGCATCTGCTGGCATCCAACGTGACACGGTTGGCGATACGGCGCGGCGCCTATCTGCGTTCTTACACTTTTGATTTCATCCTGCAGTTTGCGCCGCAGCTGAAGCGTGAAGACATCATCGAGGCATTGCAGGCAGAGCCGCACAGTAGCGGTAGCGGCGGTTTGCACAAACCAGAGTATGAACAACGCATCCTGAAGATCGCCTGAGTCGAGGACGGACTCTAACCCGTCCTCTGGTCACGCTGCTGTCATATATTGGTATTACGATTTACTTGTCTCCTCCGATCCCCTAGACGGTTCGGATTTAGCCCGCTGGTGCAAAGCCAGCGGGCTTTTTCTTTGGTGGGTGCAGTTCTCACGAGTCTGCATCGGGGTGAGTAAAATTGCAATATTGTGCGCGTGAGGCTGATTGAATCCAGGATGAGCGCCAAATCAAAGCGGCGCCTAGTTCATTGCTTGTTTTGGCTATGTTGGCGCAAAGCCGCCGCGCATTCGCGGACTAGCGCAGGGCCGCGATAAATCAAGCCGCTATACAACTGCACCAGCGACGCTCCGGCGGTGATCTTGGATTGAGCGTCAGCGCCGCTGAAAATGCCGCCGACACCGATGATCGGAATCTCGTCCCCCAGTTCGCCATGCAACTGGCGCACCACGCTGGTGGACAGCGCCAGGACCGGCGCACCGGACAGGCCACCGGTTTCATTCTCATGCTGCAGGCCGCGCACGGCGTCGCGGCTGATGGTGGTGTTGGTGGCGATGACGCCGTCGATGCGATGGCGCAGCAGCGCGTCGGCGATCGTCTTGACCTGTTCGGCATCGATATCCGGCGCGATCTTCAAGGTGATCGGCACGTAGCGTTTGTGCAGGTCGGCCAGCTTTTGCTGGGCTTGCTTGAGTTGCGACAGCAGGGCGTCGAGTTCGGAGGCACCTTGCAGTTGCCGCAGATTCTTGGTGTTCGGCGACGAGATATTGACGGTCACATAGCTGGCGTACGGATAGACCTTTTCCAGGCAGTGCAGATAGTCTTCGGCGGCGCGCTCGATCGGGGTGTCGGCGTTCTTGCCGATATTGAGGCCGAGCACGCCTTGCCGTTCCTGGAAGAAGCGCGAAGCCTGGACATTGGCGACAAAGGCGTCGACGCCGCCGTTGTTGAAGCCCATGCGATTGATGATGGCGTTGGCGGCCGGCAGGCGGAACATGCGTGGCTTCGGATTGCCGGGTTGCGCACGCGGCGTCACGGTGCCGATTTCGATCGAGCCGAAACCGAGCGCTGCCAAACCGTCAATGTAGGCACCGTCCTTGTCCAGGCCGGCGGCTAGGCCGACCGGGTTGGGAAAGGTAATGCCCATCACGGTACGTGGATCGGCCGGGGTTTGCCCGAGCAGCGAAGTGAGTCCCAGTGCAGCGGCGCGGCGTAATGCCGGCAGGGTCAGATTATGGGCGGTTTCCGGATCGAGCGAGAACAGGGCGGGGCGGGCGAAGGCGTACAGGATTTTGGCTGGCACGATGGTTTGGCGGCTGGGTAAGGTAATGCAATCAAGGGAGTAACGGTATTGCTGCTGGAAGGTTTGGCAACACACGATATGCGCGCCAGCAGCGGTCGGCTATTCTAACGCACTCCATTGCCCTTGACGAAGCGCTTCAAGCGGCCGGAAGTTGATTTTATATGCCATTTTCTGGCTCTCCTTGATCCAGTAGCCGAGATACACGTAAGGCATGCCAAGCTGTTTGGCCTGGCCGATTTGCCACAGGATGTTGTAGGTGCCGTAGGAGGCGCCGGCTACGTCAGGATCATAGAACGTATACACCGATGACAAACCGTCATTGAGGACGTCGATGATGCTGACCATGCGCAAGGTGCCGTCTTCATCGCGGAATTCGACCAGGCGCGTGTTGACCTTGCTCTGCAGCAGAAATTGCGCGTACTGGTCGCGGCTGTCCTGGTCCATGCCGCCGCCGCTGTGGCGCGCGGTCTGGTAGCGCAGGTACAGGTCGTAATGTTCGTGCACGTAGGCCAGGTTGGTGACCAGCGTGGTCAGGTTGCTGTGCTTGTCCCAGGCGCGGCGCTGGCTGCGGTTCGGCTGGAACGCGGCGACCAGCGTGCGCACCGGGGTGCACGCCTGGCAACCGTCGCAATACGGCCGGTAGGTGAAGATGCCGCTGCGCCGGAAGCCATTTTTGACCAGTTCGGAGTAAACATCGGCATTGATCAGGTGTGACGGCGTCGCCACCTGCGAACGCGCTTGACGATGATCCAGGTAGCTGCACGGGTAGGGCGCAGTGGCATAAAACTGGAGAGTCGAAAACGGCAGGTCTTTTAAGTGCGTCATGTGCATTCCGGATATTTAAGTCCTGTCGGCATGGCAATTGGCTGCACCAATCCGCCATGCGCGGCACGGCATTGATGCGGGCAATTCACATCGAGCCAGACATTGATAATTTACACCGGAAATCCGATTTGCATAAGGAGCAAAGGCAGATGTTTTGTAGTGTTTCGTACACTGCCTTGTGGGTGTGTGTTGGCTGTGCCATGTGTACGCCCGGCTCAATCCGCAAACAGCGGCAGCGGACGCCAGTTATGGATTTGCGGATGATCGATAGCCTGTCGCAAATGGGCCAGGAATTCGCCGCGCGGAATCGGCGCCGCGCCCAGTGAGGCGAGGTGATGGGTTTGCTGCTGGCAGTCGATCATGGTCACGCCATGCTGGCGCAGGAAATGCACCAGGTAGGCCAGCGCGATCTTGGAAGCGTCGCTGACCCGGGTGAACATCGATTCGCCATAGAACATTTGGCCAATGCTGACGCCATAAGCGCCGCCAACCAGTTTGCCGTCCAGCCAGACTTCCGACGAATGAGCGTAACCGAGCCGGTGCAGCGCGCGGTAGCCGACCACGATATCTTCTGAAATCCAGGTGCCGCCTTCATCACCGCGCGGCGCGGCGCATTCACGCATCACCTGTTCGAAGGCAAAATCGAAACGCACTTGCCAGCGGCGGTCGCTCGATATGCTGCGGTGCACTTTGCGCAGAGTCTTGTGCAGGCTGGCCGATATCGCGAATTGATCGGTTCGTAGCACCATGCGCGGGTCGGTGCTCCACCAGAGGATCGGCTGGTTCTCCGAGAACCAGGGGAAGATGCCGTGCCGGTAGGCATCGAGCAGGCGGCGTGGCGACAGATCGGCGCCTGCCGCCAACAATCCGGCGGCGCCGTCCTCTTCGGTGAGCGCCTCGCTGACATCGGGAAACGGGCTGTTCAGTTCAAGCCATGGAATCATTGCACGTCTCGTTGGATGGCTGGTTGGAGACGGCGCTTATCTGGAGCGCATGGGCTTGAACACATCGTGCGTATGCAGGCGGAATTGACTGCCTTCTTGCTTGACTCTTTTGATGTCGGCAAAGAACGCACGCAAGGTGATATCGACGGTAGGGAAGGCGATTTCATCCCACGGGATTTCCGCTTCACTGAACAGGCCCACTTCCAGGCTTTCAACGCCGGCGGCATAATCGATATCCTGCAAGGTGGCGCGATAAAACAGATGCACCTGATGCACGTGCGGCACATTCAACAAGGAGAACAACTCGTGCAGCTCGACCCGCGCGCCGGCTTCTTCCAGCGTTTCGCGGCGCGCGGCATCGCCGGTGGTTTCATCGTTTTCCATGAAGCCGGCCGGCAGCGTCCAGTAACCGTATTGCGGTTCAATTGCGCGCTTGCACAGCAGTATGCGCAATTCGCCATCGCGTTCCCATACCGGGATCGAGCCGATCACCATCTTCGGATTCTGGTAATGAATGGCGCCGCAGTTGTTGCAGACATAGCGCATGCGATTGTCGTCCGGCGGTATTTGCAGTGAGACGGGATGCGCGCATTCGGAACAAAATTTCATAGACACCGATAAGTAGTTGGATCAACCAGGAACCGTGTTCCTCGTCGCGTTGAATGGGAGTGTTGCAGCAATCCTGATAGCAATCTTTTGAGAGTGTATCACTGCGTAATCTTAATGCCATCGCAGGGAATTGTTGCATTGCGTTGCAATACCGGATATACTTTCATTCTTCAGACGCGGGGTGGAGCAGTCTGGCAGCTCGTCGGGCTCATAACCCGAAGGTCGTAGGTTCAAATCCTGCCCCCGCAACCAGATACAGTAAGAAATGTTTTGAAGAGTGATTTTCAAGAATGTTTCTTGCGAAAAAGGCCTTAAGTGTGCAAATCACTTAAGGCTTTTGTTTTCAGACAGACGCGGGGTGGAGCAGTCTGGCAGCTCGTCGGGCTCATAACCCGAAGGTCGTAGGTTCAAATCCTGCCCCCGCAACCAATAGCGCAAGAGAATGTTCTTGCCAGCAAAAGCCCCAAGCGTTTCGCGCTTGGGGCTTTTGCTTTTCCGGCGCGATTTTGAGTTGCGTCCTGCTTCTGTCAGCTGTGATGTGCGACACGCGGAATTCTGTAGCGTATGCATGTTTGCTGAGCATGCTTATCAGCAGCGTGTTCTTTCGTCTCCCCCTCCAAAAACTCCAATTCACTCCTTGTGCCGGATTGCCGCGATGCACCAATCCGGTCCGTTATCGATTTCCGATTCCTGATATCTCTGGTTGTCTTTTCGATTTGGCTTGTTGTGCGCGCCGAACCGTTTTTCCCTTCGGTGGATATCAAATCCCGCCTCTTTCTGCCTCCATTTAGCAATGTTGCCTGCGACTTTTCGCGCGCCCTCAATCACTGTTTTGGTGCCACGCTTGCACCAAAGTGGTATTACCAAAAAACTACCAATTTGAACTGGACTCTATCGATCTTTGTTGGCATTTAATAATGCTGCGACGCAACTTAAATCGTTCGATGTGGTGATGTACGTGAATGTAAATCGGCAGTGCAAAAATATCGAAAAAAAATCTCAAAAAAAAGCTCAGCAATCAATTTTGATTGAGAGATTTGTATTTTCATGATTTTTTAAACAATTTTATGAGTGCCTTGAAAAGTGCCGTTTTCATAGAGGAATTACAGTGAAAACAGGCTATTGGCGATGGAGATATCTCGGGGACTTGCTAGATCTCAGGAAGTTCCGTTGAAAATTCACGTGAATGTCAAATTTGATGCAATTCGATACTCGAATTGGGTTCGAATCAAAAAAAAGCGACCAGTCCAGTCCACTAAACAACAGTCGTGTAGTTTCGAAAATAATCAATGAAAACAATAGTATATATAGATATATGAATCCCGAATTTTGATACCAATAATTTATTTAGTAATACCACTTGAATGCCTATTGACAGCCACTTTTGCGGTCCCTAGAGTGTCCCCAGCGCAACGTTTCCAAATGGAATATTGGGGGCTTGGGCGCTTGGTAGTTGCGGGAGCTTGTAGTGGTGTGCGAGGCAGGAACGCACATCTTTTTTCCGGATGGCCTTTGGAGAGAGGTCGACTGGTGGCGCTTTTATCTGCTGCGACGTGCCGGGTGGCGTTTTGTTGGGTTGGTCTTGTTGTATTGGCGACTGTATCGAAAAAAGGTTCTCCCTTTGCGGGGCTTGAAACCGCAGCGTGGAGAAGTAAATGAAAAAAATGGCCCGCTTTGGATGTTGAGGCCGCAATCGATGGGGAGAACGGTAAGTGAATAGAAATTTGACACCAATAGCGTCCGCTGTGGCACTGCTGATCATGGCGACCGCCATGAGTGCACATGCGCAGCAAGCAGATGACGCAACCAAGCCGGTTCAATTGGCGCAGGCAGCTGCATCGACTGCACCAGACGCGCCAGTTGCACCAACCAAGGCAAGCGACGGCAAAGCCGCTCCGCTTGAACAGATCACCGTTAGCGGCATTCGCGGTGCGTTGCAAAAATCCCTGACCCAAAAACGTAATGCCGACTCGCACGTGGAAGTCATCACTGCCGAAGATATCGGCAAGATGCCGGACAAGAACGTTGCCGATTCACTGTCACGCGTGCCTGGCGTCACCATCGGTAATGCCGGTGCGACCGAAGGTGGCTTCGACGAAGCTGACCGCGTGAGCATGCGCGGCACCAGCCCAAGCCTGACGCAGACATTGATCAACGGCCACGGCGTTGCTTCCGGCGACTGGTTCGTGCTGGACCAGTCCGGCACAGTCGGCCGTAGTGTCAGCTATACGATGCTGCCATCCGAACTGGTTGGCTCGGTGATCGTACACAAGAGCTCGGAGGCCAGCCTGGTAGAAGGTGGCGTCGCCGGTTCGGTCGACATCATTACCCGCAAGCCGTTGGAGTTCAAGAAGCAGTTCACTGCAGAAGCCACCATCGGCGGCGTCTATGCCGATCTGCCGGGCAAGGCCGACGGCCAGCTTAGCGCATTGGTCAACTGGAAAAACGATGCCAATACCTTTGGTATCTTGGTGCAGGCATTTTCGGAAGACCGCCACCTGGAACGGCAGGGGCAGGAAATCCTCGGCTACACCCAGATCGCGCCAGGCAGCAAGATCGCCAATGCGCATCCAGACCTGGCCGGCGTGTATGCGCCTAACCTGATCAACTCCGCCTTGTTCGAACAGCAGCGTAAGCGTACTGGCGGCTTGATCGATGCGCAGTTCAAGGTCAGCAACGATTTCTCGTTCGACATCAATGGCTTCACTTCAGAAATGAAGGCCGCCAACTACAACCGCAGTTATGAATTCTGGGGCGCGCAAGTCATCAACGCTGGCGCCGGTCAATCGCCGAATCCTGGTTACACGGTGAAAAACAACACGCTGACTTCGGCTACCTTTGCTCCTGTAGCTGGCACCAACTACGGCGTCTACGACCAGATTTCACGTCCTGACGAAAGCGCCAGCTCGAACTTCGTCGAGCTCGGCACCAAATGGCGCGCCTCCGATTCCCTGACTTTCACTACGAAACTGGGAACTTCGTCCGGCGAAGGTAAAACGCCGACGCAGAACGTCGCGGAATGGAATGTCGGCGTTGGCGCCGGCGCCGGTTATCAATTGAACGGTACCGGTACTGCCGCCAACTGGAACCTGGGTGCGACTAACAACGGCAGTCCTACCACCGGCACCACGGCATTTGGCTGGATCTTTGGCGACCAGAACATCGACGTCAAGGATAAGGAAAACTGGGCACAGATCGATGGCGAATATTCCGCTGGTTTGGGTGCATTGTCGACCGTGCAGTTCGGTCTGCGTTACAACGACCACAAGCGCAGTTCCGAAGGTGTGATTGGTCAGGGACCGACGGCTGGCGCCAGCGATCCGGCCAATTTCCCACAAGGCTATCAAAACTTCCCATCCAATTTTGGCAGCGGCCTGGGCAGCGGTTTTCCGACGAATGTCTGGTACTACTCGCCAGCTCAGCTAGCAGCTTTCAATGCCTTTACCAACCGCAATCCGGTGACGCGTGAAGACTGGAATTCAGAGTTCTCGGTCAAGGAAAAAAATACTGCCGGTTACCTGCAAGGCAATTTCGAGGGTGATCACTGGAGCGGTAATGTTGGCGTGCGCGTGGTTCAGACTCAGGAGAATGTGATCTCCAACGTCGCCGCGCCGGCAACTGCACCGGGCGCAATCACCACTTCGGCTTTCGGTCCATACGTCAAGCAGTATGACAACAACACTTACGTTGATGTGCTGCCAAGCGTGAACTTGAAAGTTGACCTGAGCAAGGATGTGGTTGCCCGTTTTGCGGCATCGCAGACCATGACCCGCCCTGACTATTCCGCACTGGCCGGTCAGGTAACCTTGACGCCGCCAGCGCAGTTTGGCTCCATCGGTTCAGGCAGCGGCGGCAATCCTAACCTGAAGCCTATTACGTCGAACAATTTCGATGCGTCGCTGGAGTGGTATTTCGCTCCGCGCTCGCTGGTGTCGGCGAGTATCTTCAATATGGATCTGACCAGCTATGTCGGCCTCGGCAGCGTCACCAGAAGCTATGTCACCAGCACGCCTGATCATCCAGCGAATTACATGGCTGATTATGTGTTGACAGTTCCGACCAACACCAGCGGTACGGTGAATGGTATCGAGCTGGCTTATGAAATGCCGCTGGGTAAAAACTTCGGTTTCGCCACCAACGCGACCTTCATCAACGCTTATGACGCAAGCAACGGTCCTCTGGTCGGCGCCTCGAAGCGCACTGCCAACTTGACGGCTTACTTCGAAAATGAGCGTTTCAATGCGCGCATCTCCTACAACTATCGCAGCAGCTTCTACAGCGGCCTGGATCGTAGCACTGCGTTCTATCAAGCCGGTGTCGGTACCCTGGCAATGTCGCTGGGCTACAAGTACAGCGAACAGCTGGCCTTCACGCTGGATGCGCAGAACCTGAACAATCCGACCTTGAAGTATTACGCACTGAACGAAGATCAGCCACGTGCGTTCTACAAGAACGGCCGGCAGTTCTATCTGAATGCGCATCTGAAGTTCTAGTTGCTGGAGTCCGTCATGCCGCGGTCAAACGCGGCATGACGGCTGCAGTGTGAGGTGAAGTGAGAGTTGACGTTGACTTGCCGTGAGGGTGCAGCTGACCGGGTCATGCTGTTCCGCCTGGACTCTCCGGTTTTTTTACTGCCAGGGTAAACCGGCAGCATGCAAGCGTTAGCCTGTCTGCAACATACCAGGACGCCGACGGACTGTATGTCGAAGTCCTCGCCGGGGTTGCCACTCGCGGGTAATCATCAGGCAAAAAACAGGAGTCGTTGAATGGATTTCACGCAGGATGGGAAGAATCCCTCCAATAATGCAGTAGGCATCGGTGCCGTGATATTGCTGCATGTCCTCATCATATATGCGCTTCTTACAGGGTTGGCCCGCAAGGTTGTGGAAGTGATCCAGCAACCGGTTGAAACCAAGATCATCGAAGAGATCAAACCGCCGCCACCACCGCCGCCGCCGGATAAACCGGTACCGCCACCGCCAAAAACGGTCGCGCCACCACCGCCGTTCGTACCTCCACCAGAGGTCAAAGTTACTCCACCGCCGCAAGAGAATACGATTGCAGCGGTCACCAATGTCAAGCCGCCGACCAATGAGTTGCCGACCTCGGTCGCGCAGCCGTCGACGAACGGCCAGGCTGGACCGGCGCATACCAGTGCAAAAATTGCCGGCAATTGTGAGAAGCCAGAGTATCCGAGAAGCTCCTTGCGCAATGAAGAAGAAGGTACTGTGAACGTCAAGCTGACCATCGGTGTCGACGGCAACGTGGTTGATGCGGTCGTTGAGAAGGGCAGTGGGTTCAAGGATCTGGACCGGGCTACCTTAAAAGCCTGGAGCCTGTGCCATTTCACCCCTGCGATGGCCGATGGACAAGCTGTGCAATCTTCGACAAGAATGCAGTACGTCTGGAAACTCGATTGAGTCAGATGCAGTACGAGTCGTTCACCACGCTGCCGATGTGGCAATCTCATTTATAAATTTGGAGTATTAGTATGTCTATCACTCGTAATCGCTTATCCGCCCTGGCTGCCGCCCTGATGATCTCCGCCGTGACGATCTCGCCGCTGGCTGCAATCGCCCAAACACCTGCGGCAGCATCTGCTGCCGCTACTGCGTCCGCACCGGCCACCGCCGACGCGCCAAAAGCTGCTGATGCAGCTGCAGCGTCGCTGGCCGACACGCCAATCCCACCACCGCCACCAGCTGATCACGAAACAGTCAGCAATCCATACGGCCTGGACGCCCTGTGGAAAGGCGGCGACTTCGTTGCCCGCGGCACCCTGATCATCCTGGTCCTGATGTCGATGGGTAGCTGGTACATCATCATCACCAAGCTCATCGAGCAAGTGAAACTGATGGGCCAAGCTAAAAACGCCAAGCAAACATTCTGGAAAGCTGCAACAGTTGAAGCTGGTATCGCCGGCCTGAAACCAAACAGCGCTTACCGCTTCATCGCGCAAAACGGTGCGACCTCGACTGAGCACCACGATGGTGCGTTGCTGGAACAAATCGACCTGAACACTTGGGTGACCATGTCGATCCAGCGTTCGGTAGAGAAAGTGCAAAGCCGCCTGCAAGACGGCCTGGCATTCCTGGCAACTGTTGGTTCGACAGCACCGTTTGTCGGTCTGTTCGGTACGGTCTGGGGTATTTACCACGCGCTGACAGCAATCGGTATCGCCGGCCAAGCGTCGATCGATAAAGTTGCCGGTCCAGTGGGTGAAGCGCTGATCATGACTGCAATCGGTCTGGCAGTGGCTGTTCCTGCGGTTCTGGGTTACAACTGGCTGGTTCGCCGCAACAAGAGCGCCATGGAAGAAATCCGTTCGTTCAGCGCCGACCTGCACTCGGTCCTGCTGAGCGGCGTGATGTCGTCGAGCCAGGCTGGTCAAGTGGCTAACATCAAGAAGAAGGTTGGCTAATCATGGGGATGTCACTCGGTTCATCCGATGGGGATGAAGACGAAGTGATCGGCACGATCAACACGACGCCGCTGGTGGACGTCATGTTGGTGTTGCTGATCATCTTCCTGATCACGATTCCGGTGGTGACGCATACGATTCCAGTGAAGTTGCCGAACGAGTTCGACGAACCTTACAAGACCAAGCCAGAGAACATCAATTTGGCGGTGAATAAGCAAGGGGACATGTTCTGGAACGAGCAACTGGTGCCGAATACGACGACTTTGTTGGCGAAGCTGAAGGAAGTGGCGGTCATCGTGCCACAACCGGAGTTGCATATCCGCGGCGACCAACAGACCAAGTATGAATATATCGGCAAGGTGATCCTGACTGCGCAGCGGGCAGGGATTGCCAAGATCGGCTTCATTACCGAACCGCCGGCACGCAACTAATCCCTTTATCGGGGCTGTAGGGTGGGCAGGCTGTATTGCCCACGCGTCATTGCACAAGGATGGATGTGTGCAGCAATGCGTGGTCACAAGTGCCCACCCTACAACATGAGGAGTAGTTTATGGGTATGAATGTAGGTTCATCCGGCGGCAACGCCAACGATCCGGAACCGATGATGGAAATGAACATGACGCCGTTGATCGACGTCATGCTGGTGCTGATCATCATGCTGATCATCACGATTCCGATCCAGAATCACGCGATCAAGCTGAACATGCCGACTGGTAATCCGCCACCGCCGTTGGCGTTGCCGGTGGTCGACACGGTGGACATCGATCCGGCCGGTACAGTGATGTGGAACGGTACGCCGATGGCGAATCGTGCCGAGCTGGAAAGCCGTTTGAAGGCCGTGGTTGCGGGCGGTAATATCGATGAAGTGCATCTGCGTCCGAACAAACTGGTGGAGTACAAGTCGGTCGCTGCCGTGATGGCATCGGCGCAGCGCTTGGGCGTCACCAAGATCGGTATCGTCGGTAACGAGCAGTTCATGGAAAACTGATCGACTGATCCGATAGCTTGCTTTCTTTGTAACGCGCGCCTGGGCAGCGTAATGCCCTGCGTTGTGACAGGCGCTGAACTCTGTTACATAAATAATTGTAATACCACTTAAAGACCGATTGACAGCCGCTTCCCGGCCTCATAAAGTAAATCCACCGCGTTTGCCATAAACAAGACGGCGCCGGCGGCAGCCTAAATCAACGGAACATGAGCTCAATAGCATGATTGAATATCTGATCGGTGTCGATGGCGGTGGAACAGGCACGCGGGTGCGCGTAGCGCGCAACGATAATCTCGGGACAGTGCTTGCGCTGGGTAGCAGCGGCCCTTCCGGATTGATGCACGGCGCCGAGCAAGCCTGGTCAGCGATCATGCAGGCGCTCAATAGCGCCTTTGGTGCAGCCGGCGTGATGCGGCCGGCGCTGGAAAGAATGGCCATCGGACTCGGTCTGGCAGGCGTCAACAACAGGCAGTGGGCTGCCGATTTTTCTGCAAAGAATCCGGGTTTTGGTGACACCGTGGTCGAGACCGACGCGTTTACCACATTGGTTGGCGCGCATCAGGGCCGCCCCGGCGTCATCATCGCTATTGGCACCGGCAGTGTCGGCGAAGTGCTGACCGCGGATGGCCGGCGGCGTGAAGTCGGCGGCTGGGGTTTTCCGGCCAGCGATGAGGCGGGCGGCGCCTGGCTCGGCATGCGGGCGATCACACACGCTCAGCAGGTGTTGGACGGGCGTGCGCCGGGCAGCGATTTTGCGCGCGCCATCATCCATTTTTGCGGGGCCAATTGCGGCGGACTTTTCGACAGTCATCGTGACAGCATGTTCGCCTGGCTGGCGACTGCCAGCCAAACCAGTTATGCGCAACTGGCGCCGCTGGTGATCGCGCATGCCGAAAGCGATCCGACGGCGCGCCGCCTGATGGGCGAGGCCGGCCAGGAAGTGGCCAGGATCGCCGCCGCGCTGGACCCATCCGGACAGCTTCCAATTGCCCTGTGCGGCGGGATTGCCGCACATTTGTACGCGTACCTGCCTGAACCGTTGTCGACGCTTGTCATCAAGCCGCATGCAGATGCGGCAGCTGGCGCCCTGCGGCTGATCGACCAAAAAATAAAAGGGAAGCAAACATGCTAGTCCAGATAGAAAGCCTGAAACCGGATGGCGCCAGCGATACGCCGCTATACCTGCAACTGGTCAATAAACTCTCAGAGCAGATAAACAGCGGGGTCTGGCAGCCAGACGAAGCGCTGCCGTCAGAACGTATCCTGGCCGATACGCTGGAGATATCGCGAGTGACTGCGCGCAAGGCAATCGACGTGTTGTGTGAACGCGGCATGCTGATCCGCAAGCGCGGCTCCGGCACCTACATCACACCCAAGCTGGAGCAGCCGCTATCGCGCCTGACCAACTTCAGCGAAGAACTGCGGCAGCGCGGCTTCCGTCCAGGATCGCAATGGCTATTGCGTGAAACCGGGATCGCGGTCGCCGAAGAAATCCTGGCACTGGGGCTGTCACCGAACACTGTGGTGTCGCGTTTGAAACGCCTGCGCACCGCCGACGATGTGGTGATGGCCATCGAAACCACCACCATTCCGGCGCACTACCTGCCTGACCCCAAAGCGGTCACCGATTCCTTGTACGTCCATCTGGAAACGCTAGGCGTGGCGCCGGTGCGTGCGCTGCAGCACATCCGCGCCATCAACGCCACGGCCGATCAGGCCAAGCTGGCCGACATCAAGACCGGCGCCGCCATGCTGCACATCACGCGTGTCGGCTATATCGAGAACGGCACGGCAATCGAACTCTCGCATTCCTATTGCCGCAGCGATTATTACGACTTCGTCGCGGAGCTGCGTCGATGACCGGCGGTGGCCAAGCGAGCGACCATCCAGCGCAACAAACCAGAGGCAAACTGCAAGGCAACGTGTTGACGCCGCAAGGCTGGGTCAGCGGTGCGCTGATGTTCGGGCAACACATCACTGCGATTGATGGCGTAACGGTCGATCCCGCCGATAACCAGGACGTCTACATACTGCCGGGTTTCATCGACCTGCATGTGCACGGCGGCGGCGGCAAAGACATCATGGATGCCGGCGATGCCGTTCACGTGATTGCCGCAATCCACGCCCGGCATGGCACCACCAGCATGCTGGCGACCACCATGACTTCGCCGCTGAGCGACCTGGAACAGGCGCTGGAAGCCTGTGGCGATGCGTGCCGCAACCGTCGGCCGGGTGCGGCGCGGGTGTTGGGCGTGCATCTGGAGGGGCCGTACATCAACCCCGGAAAACTCGGCGCGCAGCCGGATTTTGCACAGGAAGCGACACTGGTCGAAGTGGCCAGGCTGAGCGCGATGGCGCCGTTGAAACTGATCACCGTGGCGCCGGAAATCGCCGGCCACCTGGAAGTGGTGCGCACCCTCAGCGAATCCGGCATGCGGGTCCAGATCGGCCATACGTTGGGTACTTATGAAGACGGCGTGCAGGCGCTGGAACATGGGGCAAGCGGATTTACCCATTTGTTCAACGCCATGACCGGGCTGCAATCGCGCGCGCCCGGCATGGTCGGTGCGGCGCTGGCTCATGCGCGCTATTCGGAACTGATTCCGGACTTGCTGCATGTGCATCCCGGCGCCATCAAGGCAGCCCTGCGCGCGATCCCTCGCTTGTACTGCGTGACCGATTCGACCGCCGCCACCGGCATGCCGGACGGCGAGTACATGCTGGGCCGCCAGCGGGTACATAAATGCATGGGGGGCGTGCGCCTGGCCGATGGCACCCTGGCCGGCAGCACGCTGACCATGGACCAGGCGCTGCGCAACCTGGTTGGACTGGGCCTGGGCCTGGCCGATGCGTCGCAGCGGGTTTCAACTTACGCCGCCGATCACCTCGGACTGGAGGATCGCGGCCGCCTGGCGACAGGATGTTGCGCCGATCTGGTTGTGCTCGATCGGCAATTGAATTTAATCGCGGTTTATGTAGAGGGAGAACAGATTGATCTCACAGCAGTTTAGTTCGAAGATGTTGCAGGAAGCTTGTTCCGCCGGCGCCCAGGTGGCGCTGCAGCTGGGACGCGATGAAGAACATTACGCAGCGCTGGCGGCACGCCTGCGCTCTGCCCAGCCGACAACCGTGCTGACTGTCGCGCGCGGCAGTTCCGACCATGCCGCCGCCTATTGCGCCTACCTGATCATGGCGCGCCTCGGCCGCATCGTGGCGTCGCTGCCGATGTCGCTGGTGACCTTGTACAAATCGCCATTGCTGGCCCGTGACGCGTTGGCTATCGCGATTTCGCAATCCGGCCAAAGTCCGGACGTGATCGAACCAATCCGTTATTTCCGCGAAGGCGGCGGCACTACTGTTGCGTTGGTCAACGATGCCGCTTCGCCGCTGGCCGCCAGCGCCGAGTTTGCGCTGCCGCTGCACGCCGGCCCCGAACTGAGCGTGGCCGCCACCAAGAGTTTCATCACCAGCCTGGTGGCAGCAGCACGTCTGGTTGCGCACTGGCAGGGCGATGCCGCCTTCCTGGCGCAGATCGCGGAATTGCCGAAGGCGCTGGAGCAGGCGGCACAGGCCGATTGGTCAGCGGCTATCGACGTGCTGGCGCCGGCCGAACGCATCATGGTTGTGGGGCGCGGCACCAGTTTCCCGGTAGCGCTGGAAGCGGCACTCAAGTTCAAGGAAACCTCGGTGCTGCAAGCCGAGGCATTCAGCGGCGCTGAAATCAAACATGGCCCGATGGCGTTGATCAGCGAAGGCTATCCGCTGCTGATTTTTGCCACCCGCGGACCAACGCAGGATGGCCTGGTCAAGCTCGCCGAAGAAATGCGTGGCCGCGGTGCGCGCGTGTTGCTGGCGGCGCCGGCCGATGTCAGCGAACGCGATCTGACTTTGCCGCTTGGCCCGACACCCGACCTCGATCCGATCACCGCGATCCAGGCGTTCTATGTGATGGCTGCCAACCTGTCGATCGCGCGCGGTCTTGATCCGGACCGACCGCGACATCTGAGCAAAGTCACCAAGACCAATTAATCCAATTAATCGACAAGCAGCCGGACCGATGGAGCAGAGCAGCATGGGCAAGACCGACAGCAAAACATACCGTAACCTCAGCATGGCGCGCCAGATCGCCGGGCAGTTGATCATGATCCGCATGCCTGGCACGGTGCTGGATGACGACACCGCCAAGTTCCTGCGCGGTAATCACATCCGCGCAGTTTGCCTGTTCCGCCAGAACATGGTGAACGCAGAACAGTTGAGCAAACTGACTGCCGATCTGCGCGCCGTGATGGGGCCAAAGGCCTTGATCGGCATCGACCAAGAGGGCGGCGCGGTGGTGCGCGCCACCTGGCTGCCATCGCCGCCGGCAGCGATGGCGCTTGGCGCCGCCGATGACCTGGCGCTGGCGCAGGCAGTCGGTGCGGCCGTGGCGCGCGGCATCAAGTCGCTCGGCTTCAACTGGAATTTTGCGCCGGTGCTGGACCTGAACAATAACCCCGCCAATCCGGTGATCGGTGAGCGTTCCTTCGGTTCCGATCCGAAACGCGCCACCGAACTGGCACTGGCCTGGATGGAAGGCAGCCTGGCTGAAGGCGTGGCTTGCTGCGTCAAGCATTTCCCCGGCCATGGCGACACTCATGTCGATTCGCATCGCGACCTGCCCACCGTCGACAAGCCGCGCAGCGCGCTCGATGCGTTGGAACTGGCGCCGTTCAAGGCGGCGTTGCGGGCGCCGGCGATGATGAGTGCGCATATCGTCTATCCGGCGCTGGATGCGGAACATCCGGCTACCTTGTCGCGCAAGATACTGACCGACCTGCTGCGCACTGAATGGGGCTATCGCGGCGTGATTATTACCGATGGCATGGACATGCACGCAATTGCCGGCCGTTACGGCGTCGGCAATGCCGCAGTACAGGCGTTGGCGGCCGGCGCCGACATGGTGATGGCGCTGGGGAATCGCGCTACCCAGGAAGAGACGCTGACGGCCTTGTCCACCGCACTGGCTTCGGCCTTTGACGATGACGAACTGGCTGCGGCCGGCATTGAAACCAGGCTGGATCGTCTTGATGGCCTGGCCGCAACATATCCATGCGCACCCGGCCCTTATCTGACGCACGCCGCTGATCGCAGCCTGATGCTGGACGGCTGGCGCTGCGGCCTGACAACCGCCGGCAATCCGCAGCCATTGGCAGATGGCGCCAAGGTGCGCTTGCTGGCTTGTGCGGATGCTGCCGGCGATGGCGTTGCCGAAGCCGGTTTGCCGGCTGCTGCGATCGCTGCATTGCTGGCGCGTCGTTACGATGTCGACCTGGTGACCTTCGACGATGCCGAGAATGTCGACTGGGATGCGCTGCCTGATGACGGCCGCATCGTGATCCTGGCTTCAACCACGCGCCTGCGCTATGGACCGAAGACAAGCCGCAACCTGCGTCCGGATCTGCATCTGGCGTTATGGAATCCGTTCCAGACGCTCGATATCGATGCGCCGGCCTTGATTTCGTATGGCTTTGCGCCGGAAGCGCTGGAGGCGGTTGCCGATTGGCTGGCAGGGCGCATCACGGCCAGCGGCAAGTTGCCGGTGACAATCCTTGAACCGGCATTGACCTGAGACAGTCCTGGCTTGTCGTATAACAAAAATTCTACCAACGGTGACCGCTGACATGCGTATTGACGACAAACCTGAACACCATCCCGCGCTCTGGGTGCCAACCCTTTATTTCGCCGAGGGGTTGCCGTACTTTGTGGTGGCGACCATCGCCGGACTGATGTACAAGAGCATGGGCATGGCCAACGACCAGATCGCACTATGGACCGGCATGCTCGGTTTTGTGTGGGTCTTCAAGCCGCTCTGGAGTCCGTTCCTGGAAGCGGCGCGCAGCAAGAAATCTATCGTGTTGCTGTTTCAATTCCTGGGCGGCGCCAGCCTCGGGCTGGTGGCGCTGGCTCTGCACTTGCCGAATTATTTCGCCGTCAGTATCGCCCTGCTTGGGTTAGTGGCGATTGCTTCCGCGACTCACGACATCGCAGCCGATGGCCTCTACATCGCCAGCCTGAGCGCGACACAGCAAGCCACTTTCGCTGGCTGGCAGGGTGGTTTCTATAATGTCGCGCGGTTTTTCTCGCTGGGTGGACTGGTAGTCCTGGCCGGCTATTTCGAGAAGCACATGGCGGTAGCGCAGGCGTGGAGCCTGATCTTCGGCCTGCTTGGCGTCAGCATGGTGCTGCTGGCGGCCTACCATTTCTGGGCGCTGCCGATCGGTCGCAACCAGGCCCGCGCCGAAGGCGGCATGCGCGGCGTGTGGAATACATTGCGCGACGTGATCATCGATTTTTTCAAGAAGCCGGGCATCTGGCTGGCGATTGCTTTCATCATCCTGTTCCGCGCCGGCGAAGGACAAATCACTACCATCGGTCCGTTGTTCCTGCGCGCCGCGCGTTCCGAAGGCGGCCTCGGCCTGGCCACGGCGGAAGTTGGGGCGGTCTACGGCACGCTGGCCACGGTGGCGTTCATCGGCGGCAGTTTGCTGGGTGGTTACTTCACCGCCTGGCGCGGCCTGCGACGCAGCATGTTCTTCCTGATCCTGGCGATGAACCTGCCGAACCTGGCTTACTTCTTCCTTAGTACAGCGATGCCAACCAACCTGGGCGTGGTGGCTGCGGCGCTGAGCGTGGAAATGTTCGGTTACGGTTTCGGTTTCGTCGGACTGATCCTGTTCATCATGCAGGAAGTAGCAGTCGGCAAATATCAGATGGCGCACTATGCGCTCGGCACCGGCATCATGCAGCTTGGCTATGTACTGTTCAAGATCGTCAGCGGCGAGATCCAGGCCGCGCTCGGCTACCAGCATTTCTTCCTGTGGGTGCTGGTGTCGGCGATCCCGGTGTTGGTGTTGTCGCGCATCGTGCCGATAGGCCGGCATGAAAAAAAAGCCGATAGCACGCCACATTCCGCCGCGATCCAGTTATAGCCATGCGACATTTTCAATGCGGCCTGCTGGCGCTGGCCTTGCTGCTGGATTTGCATGTGGCGAAGGCAGCCACCGACGGTATATTCTTCGACGATTTCGATTATGCCGATACCGCTGCGTTGACGCGCGGCGGCTGGATCATTCGCGACAAGCAAGGACATCCTGGCATAGAGAACGGACATTGGGGAGCGCAGGCGATCAGCCTGGTCGATGCGCCGCAAACCGGCAAGCGCCTGCTGCGCCTGAGCGCACGCACCGATGGCACGCCAGAAGGAACGCTGCAGGCCCAACTCTGCCACCAACGTAAATATTTCGAGGGAACCTACGCGGCACGGATACGCTTTTCTGATGCGCCGGTACAGGGCCCCAATGGCGACCTGGTGGTCGAAGCCTTCTACACCTCAAGTCCACTGCAGCACGATTTCGATCCGCAATACAGCGAGCTCGACTGGGAATATCTGCCTAATGGCGGCTGGGGCAATCCGAACAGCCGTTTGTACAGCGTCTCGTGGCAGACGGTGCAGATGGAGCCCTGGCACGCCTTCAACCAGACTCACGAGGAACAGCGTGCGCTGGGTGGTTGGCACATCCTGCTGATGCAGGTGAAGGACGGCAGCATCCGTTATTTTTTGGATGGCGTGCAAGTCGACCGGCATGGCGGCCGCAATTATCCGGCGCTGCCGATGTCGATCAATTTCAGTTTGTGGTTTTCGCCAAGCGGCGTGTTGCCGGACACGACGGCGGAACGGCAATATGAACAGGATGTCGACTGGGTATTGCATGTCAAGGACCGGGTGCTGTCGCCGGCGCAAGTTGATGCCGCCGTTAGCGACTACCGCAGGAATGGCGTGCACCAGGTTGATACCGTAGCGCCAATGACGCCGCCATTACCCTCCAATTGTGATTTCTAGCAGCGGGATAGCAACGATGAAAATTTTCAGACTATCGATATTGGTAGCGGCCATGCTGCCTTTATATGGCATGGCAGCTTCGCCGCAGCAGGGCACAGTGGCGCAGGAAAACGTGACAGATGCCGCCACCAAAGCGGCTTACAAGGTGGTTGCGTACTACTTGCCATCGGAACGCCGCTACTCGGCGGCCGACATCGATCCAGCCAGGCTGACACACCTCAACTACGCGTTTGCCGTGATCAAAAATGGCGAGGTGGTCATTGATCTGGCTCCTGGTCCGCGGCAAGGCGTGACGGACTTTGTCGTGCTGCGCGGATTGAAGAGCCGCAATCCGCAACTGAAGACCTTGATCTCGGTCGGCGGCTGGGCTGGTTCGAAGGAATTTTCGGATGTCGCCCTGACGCCGCAATCGCGCGAGAAATTTGCCGCCAGCGCGTTGCGCTTCATCCGCGAACACGGCTTTGACGGCGTCGATATCGATTGGGAATTCCCAGTCGCCGGCGGTGATGCCGGCAACATCATGCGCCCTGAAGATAAACAGAACTACACGCTATTGCTGCAGGCACTGCGCGACAAACTCGATAGCGGCGCTAAGCGCGATGGACATCGTTATTTGTTGACGGCCGCCATCGGCAACAACCAGGGATTTTTCCAGAATACCGAAATGGCCAAGGTCGCCGCGATCCTCGACTGGGCCAACATCATGACCTACGATTTCAGCGGGCCATGGAGCAAGTTTGCCGGCCATGTCGCGCCGTTGTATAACGACCCGGCAATCGCCCGTCCGGACGCCAATGAAAAATTCAATGTCAGCAGCACCGTCGAGATGGCTTTACAGGCCGGCATTCCTGCCAAGAAAATGGTGCTGGGCATGCCGTTCTACGGCTACAGCTGGAAGCAGTGCGGCGCCGCCCAGCATGGTCAGCATCAGGACTGTGATGGCAAAGGACGCGGCAGCGTGGAAGAGGGCGAACTCGATTTTGCCGATATCGACGGCAAGCTGGTCAATCAGAACGGTTTCACCCGCTACTGGAACGACAGCGCCAAGGTGCCTTATCTGTTCAATCCGCAGTCCGGTGAGTTTGTCAGTTACGACGATGTGCAGTCACTCGATTACAAGATCGCCTACCTGAAGAAAATGGGATTGGCGGGCGCGATGTTCTGGCAGTTGTCGGCAGATCGCAATGGGGTGTTGCTGGATAAGGTAGCGCAGGAATTGTTGCCACGCTAGCTGTCTTCGATTGATTGCGCGTGCCTTGCTTTGCAGGGCCGTAGGGGGCAGAATTTCTGCTCACGCTGAATTCACTTGTCGATTGACTGATCGTTCCGCGTGGGCACAAGTGCCCACCCTACCAGTTCTAGCAAGTAAAAATGCCGTTCAGTCTTCACTGAACGGCATTTTCTCTTACGGCCGGCTATTGTTTTACTTGGCAGGGCCTTACTTTACAAACCCAACTTGGAAATGAAGGCATTGGTAAAGCCCAATGTACCTGCCGTACCGTAGGTATTGCAGGTCGGCGATGCCGATCCCGGTGCGCAGTCGTTGTCGCGATCGAAGGACCAGAAGTGGATACCCGCCAGGCCGTTCTGCTGGGCGAAGCTGGTCAGCGTGGCGACGTCGGCGATCGTGAAAGTTTCATTGGCCGAATCGTTACCGCCGATCATTGGGGTGACCTCAATCTGGTTGTACGGCACACCATATTGGTTGTGCAGGTCAACCGCCGATTGCACCGCCGATGCGCCCATGTCGCAGGCGCCGCTGCTGTTGGTCAGGCAATTGCCGCCGGCTGGGCTACCGTAATCCATCGCCATCAGGTTGATGTAGTACTTGGTCAGGCCATAGGTCTTGATCGCCTGCATGACTTCGACACCGTAGTAACCCAGGCTAGGCGATACATTGCCGCCCAGCGTCGCCAGTGTGAAACTGAAGCGCAGGTTCGGGTAGACCTTTTGTGCTGCGACCACGCGTTGCACTAGGTTGTTGATGTCGTCCTGGGTCTGGCCTGCTTCGATATCGAAATCGACGCCGATCATGTTCGCCGAATAGTAGGTCTTGATGAAGTTCTGGAAGGCGGCATCGGTGGTGCAGGTGAACGAACCTGCGGCGCCGCCGGTGGAGACGATGTATTTCTTGCCGGCGGTGACGAACGGCTGCACGTTGGCGGCGGCAAATTGCGAGCCCGATACGCCGCCCCAGGTTTCACTGCCGCAGGCGCCGGTGGCAAAGGCCCAGGTCAATGTCGTGAGTTTGGCTGGCAAGGCACTCAACACTGGCTGCGCGCTACCGGTCACGGCCGTGCTCATGACATAGGTATTCCAGTTCAGATTGATATTGCCGTCTTTGTATGGACTGAAGACAAATCCTGCTGGGGTTGGAGTTGGTGTTGGTGTTGGGGTAGGCGTTGGTGTCGGGGTGGGAGTTGGCGTAGGCGTCGGAGTGGGCGTTGGAGTCGGTGTACCGCAGTTGGCCACAATGGTCCACGGTTGGCCGCTACCACTGCCGCCGTTGTTGGTAGATGGGTTATTCCCTTGGGTCCACCAGTTGGCCACGTAGTTGACGCCGTTGTAGCTGACGGTAGCGCCGCCTGTATAGGCGACCGAGGCATCCCAGGCGGCGTAGCAGGCAATCGCTGCTGCTTTCGATACCGCCTGCTTGGCGCTGGCGTCAGCGGCAGCACCGGAACCCGATGCATCGCCGCCGCCGCACGCCGTAATCGCGCCGCATGAAAGGGTGATGGCAAGTCCCTTGGCAAATTTTGAATTCAATTTTTTCTCCTGAGTAGATTGGTCGAGCGACACGGGATGGAGCGCTGTCGATGTGCACTTGCTGTTGGATGCTGCTGTTCTGCGATGTGAACCAACTGCTGAAATCCGGGGCGTGTTGCTGATCGGCGGCCGCACGCCTTCTTCTTACTCATCTTCGTTATTTCCATATGGAAATATTGAATTAGGGGAACTTTAAGAGCGCAAAAAGTGGCTGTCAATCTGTATCTAACTGGTATTGCTATATTAAATTTGTGGTCTCACTTTGGTGTGCTAAAAGGTTTCATAACTTATTGTTTATATTGATTTTTATATAAATTGAACAGACTGTTTTTTGACAAGTGGACTGGTCGCATTTTTTGCGATCGGGAACGGAAGTTTCAGCTGATCTGGAAGAAAAAGTTGAATCCCGGACTGCTGCGAGGGCAGTGATTGGAGCGGATCGGGGCGGGCCGGCTTGGCCTGCCGACGGCCGTTTTTCGGGCTGGCAGGCGGCGGCAAGTATAATCCTTGCCTTTTTCATCATTTTCCCGGTTTGGCAGGGGAAACGCCGCCCATGATTCATTTGTGGAATCGCGGTGTCATTGTTTTCAAAGGAAGTTGTTTCATGAGTTTATTTCGTACCAAGGACCTGGATAAAATGATTCTGTCCAGCCGCACCAATACCGGTCTGCAGCGCACGCTTGGCGCCATGGACCTGACCTTGCTGGGTGTCGGCGCAATTGTCGGCACCGGCATCTTCGTTCTCACCGGCACCGGCGCACTGTTGGCGGGGCCAGGCTTGGCGCTGTCGTTTGTGCTGGCAGCGATCGCTTGCGGCTTCGCCGCGCTGTGCTACGCCGAGTTTTCGTCGACAGTGCCGGTGTCCGGCTCGATCTACACCTACAGTTACGCGACGATGGGGGAAATCGTCGCCTGGATCATCGGTTGGGATTTGATGCTGGAATATGGCTTGGCGACATCGGCCGTGTCGGTCGGCTGGTCGGGCTACATGCAGTCGCTGCTGTCCGGCTTTGGCATCGCCTTGCCGACAGCCTTGACCGCGGCGCCGGGCGCGGTGCCTGGGGTCACTACCTGGTTCAATCTGCCTGCCTTCTGCATCTTGCTGGTGATCACTGCGCTGCTGTCGATCGGCATCCGCGAATCGGCGCGCGCCAACAACATCATGGTCTTCATCAAGGTAGCGGTGGTGCTGCTGTTCATCGCCGTCGGCGTCGGCCATGTGCAGCCGGCCAACTGGCAGCCATACCTGCCGTTCGGCTTTAACGGTGTCTTCAATGCTGCGGCGATCGTGTTCTTTGCCTTCATCGGCTTCGATGCGGTGACTTCCGCCGCCGAGGAAGTCAAGAATCCGGCGCGCGCGCTGCCGATCGGGATTATCGCGTCGCTGGCAGTTTGCGCGTTGTTGTATGTGGCGGTGGCGGCGATCATGACCGGCATCGTGCCGTTCGAGAAATTTGCCGGGGTCGATCATCCTGTCTCGCTGGCCTTGCAATATGCAGGTGAAAACTGGGTGGCGGGTTTTGTCGATCTGGGAGCGATCATCGGCATGACGACGGTGATCCTGGTGATGACCTACGGCCAGACTCGCATCTTGTTTGCCATGTCGCGCGATGGTTTGTTGCCGAAGAAGCTGTCGAGCATTCATCCGCGTTTTGCTACGCCGTTCTTTACTACCTGGCTGGTGGGTATCGTGTTTGCCTTTATTGCGGCGCTGATTCCGTTGAACATCCTGGCGGAGCTGATCAACATCGGTACGCTGATGGCGTTTTCGTTGATTGCGGTGGCGGTGCTGGTGTTGCGCAAGACACGGCCTGATTTGCCGCGGGCGTTTCGTTGCCCGGGGGTGCCGTTTGTGCCGGTGGCGGCGATTGGGTTTTGTGTCTTCCTGATGTGCCATTTGCAGGCGGTGACGTGGATTGCGTTCTTGTGCTGGCTGGCGATCGGATTTGCGGTGTATTTTGGTTATGCGCGGCGGCGTTCGTTGTTGCATCCAAATAAATAGCGTGGGGTGGGTAATTTCGCGCACGTGCCGTTGAGGTGTTTGAGCGTTCAAATCTCAAAGGATGCGTTCGCCGCACACCGAATACGCAGTTAAATGGGGGGCAGAGTTTTTTTCACGGCTTTTTGCGAAAATTACTCTGGCCCCTTTTAACGGGCCACGGAGGAAGTGTGGTGGCAAATCTACGATGTACGATCGTCGTTACTTAATGCGGTCACAACTCCGTGGAAGCTAGCCGGGGGTCGCCCGGCAGCTACTCACTTTCTTTGCTTCGCCCCTAGCCGGGCGCCCGAAAGTAAGCAAAGAAAGGCGATCGCACAGCCGTTGCCCGCCGTTGGCGGGTCCCCAAATGAGCCGCGCGCCAGTCGGATGGGACACAAACTCGCTGCGCTCAAACATGTGTCCCATAATTCCCGACTGTCACCCGACTCATTTGGCAACGTCAGCATGCGAAAAGTCAAAAGCAACGGCAACGTCAAAACCAACATCAAAACCAACATCAAAACCAACATCAAAACCAACATCAAAACCAAAACCAACACCGAGAAGTTAAATGGGGTCGGAGTTTTTTTTCGCGGCCTTTTGCGAAAATTACTCTGACCCCATTTAACGGACCACGGAGTAGGTGCTGTGGCGCATCAGTCTTGTTCGTCCGACGTTACTTAAAACGGTTACTACTCCGTGGAGGCTTGCCGGGAGCGGCCCGGCAGCCGCTCACTTTTTGCTTCGCCAAAAAGTAAGCAAAAAGGCGATCGCACAGCCGTTGCCCGCCTTCGGCGGGTCCCCAAATGAGCCGCGCGCCAGTCGGATGGGACACAAACTCGCTGCGCTCAAACATGTGTCCCATAATTCCCGACTGTCACCCGTCTCATTTGGCAACGTCAGCATGCGAAAAGTCAAAAGCAACGGCAACGTCAAAAGCAACGGCAACGTAAAAAGCAACATCAAAACCAACACCGAGAAGTTAAATGGGGTCAGAGTTTTTTTTCGCGGTCTTTTGCGAAAATTACTCTGACCCCTTTTAACGGACTACGGAGTACGTGCGGTGGTGCATCTGCAATAAACAGTCCTCGTTACTTAATGCCGCTGTCAGTCCGATGGCTTCCTGCTGTTTGCGGATTCCAAAAGAAAAAGCCGCTGTCGTGTTCGCGAATTACATTGCGAACATGACAGCGGCTTTTTTGGTTTGCCCTGTTTTACGGCTTGGTCGTTGCTACTGCATTTGCTTTTGCCTTGGCTTCGTCACGCACGATGACTACGCTCAGTTGGCTTGGGTCGATGCGTTTGCG
Source organism: Collimonas sp. NPDC087041 (assembly GCF_044745265.1). Classification (NCBI taxonomy): domain Bacteria; kingdom Pseudomonadati; phylum Pseudomonadota; class Betaproteobacteria; order Burkholderiales; family Oxalobacteraceae; genus Collimonas; species Collimonas sp. NPDC087041. The sequence continues at coordinate 68,647 of NZ_JBIUZX010000003.1, read as the reverse complement.
GAAGGCTTCGTTGACTTGGTCCAGCGTGAGGGCGCTGATCTTGTCTTCGATTTGCTTGCTCCAGGCGAACGTGCGATCCAGGTCCAGCAGTCTGGCCCAGCCGGCGCTGAGGGCGCTGTCTTGCGAGCGGGAACGCTGGTTTTCCTGCAGGATGCCGGATTTGGCGCGGGCCAGTTCGTCGGCGCTGAAACCGTCCTTGATCACCCGGGCCAGTTCTTCCTTGACCGCCTGGTCGACCTTGTCCAGGTTTTGCGGCGCCGAGATGGCTTGTATCGAGAAGCGGGCGGCGCGGCTGATGGCGCTGATGTCGAGCGACGAACCGATGCCGTACGACAGGCCTTCCTTCTGACGCACACGATCAACCAGGCGCGATTTCAGGCCGGCTCCGCCGAACAGGTAGTTGGCAACCATCATGGCCGGATAATCGGCATCGTCGTCGCGCATGTCGAGGTTCTGGCGGGCTACGTAAAAGCCGTTTTCCTTATCCGGCGAATTGAGCACCTTCTGCATCGGCGCGACATCGAAGTTATGGCGGATCACGCGCGCGTATGGCGCAGCGCTTTGCCATGTGCCGAATTCATCCTGGACCACCTTGGTGACGGCGGCAACGTCGAAATCGCCAACGATCGCCAATTCGCCTTGCGAGGCGCCGTAGAAGTCATGATGGAAGGCGCTGACATCGGCCAGCGAGGTCGCATTGATGCTGGCGATCTGCTGGTCCACGCTCTGCGCCGCCAGCCAATGACCTTGCGGGTATTGGTTGAAGTGGGCAGCGATGGCTTCCGAGGCGAGCGTGCTCGGCTCATTGCGTGACGCTTCCAGTCCGACCAGGACTTCCTTGCGCATCCGTTCGAATTCAGCGGGATCGAAGCGCGGGTGCTTGAGTACGCTGGCGACCAGTTGCAGCGCTGCCGGCAGATTGCTGCGGGTGGTCTGGAACTGCGTCAGGCTACCGCTGATCTTGAGTTTGGAAAACTCGTCGGCCAGTTGTTCGCGGGTCAGCGTGCTGCTGCCGCGCATCAGCATGGCGTCGGCCAGTTCGGATGCGGTCTTCTTGCCGAACAGGCTCTTTTCATCGCCCCACAGCAGATCCAGCTTGACCGAAACGGTTTCGCCGCGGGTTTTCTTCGGCAGCAATGCCAGTTTCAATCCGCCTATCTTGGTGCGCTGGGTGCGGGCATCGATATTCGCTTGCGACGGATCAAAAGCTTCACCGTCGGCGATGGCTTGCTGCGGTTTGTATTCCTTCAGTACTTCAGCCACGTTTGGCGCCGCTGGTACATCGGCGCGTTGCGGCTGGTCTTCCGGCAAGAACATGCCAACCGTGCGGTTATCCCGCGTGAAGTAGTGCGCAGCAGCTGCGGCGACTTGTTCCGAAGTGACCTTGTTCGAGCGATCGCGGCCCAGGAACAACAGGCGCCAGTCACCCAGCGCGATGGTGCTGGACATGGCAACGCCGACTTTCTGGTGATCGTTCAGCAGCTTTTCGAAACCGTTGGCGTTGGCCAGGCGCACCCTTTCCATTTCTTCCGGAGTAGGCGGGGTCTTGGCGAATTGCTCGACGCCGTCGATCAGCGCCTGGCGTACCGGTTCAATCGGTTCGCCTTTCTTGACCACGGCGGCGATGATTTCCAAACCAGGCGCATAACCCGTCATTTCATAATTGAACACCGCTGTGGCCTTGCCGGTTTCAACCAGTGACTTATGCAGGCGGCCGTTGGGCGTATCAGCCAGGATGGTGCCAGCGTAGGACAGCGCATCGCTGTCTGGATGCAACTCGCTCGGGATCTTGTAGGCCACCGCGACAATCTGCACATCTCCCTGGCGGCGCACGGTGACGCTGCGTTCGCCGTCCTGGGTCGGTTCGACAGTCCAGAAATCGCGCATCTTGCGGGTCGGCTTTGGCATCTTGCCGAACGCCTGGTTGACCCACGCCAGGGTCTTGGCCGGATCAAACTTGCCGGCGATCAGCAGCACGGCATTGTCCGGCTGGTAGTAGGTTTTATAGAAGGCTTGCAGGTTCTCGATCTTGACGTTTTCGATATCGCTGCGGTTGCCGATAGTTGGCTTGCCGTAGTTGTGCCAATCGTAGGCGACGCCTTGCAAGCGCTTGATCAGCACGCCGAACGGCGAGTTCTCGCCTTGTTCATATTCGTTGCGGACCACCGTCATTTCGCTATCCAGGTCTTTCCTGGCGATGAACGAATGCAGCATGCGGTCGGCTTCCATGTCGATCGCCCATTTCAGGTTGTCGTCGCCGGCCTGGAAGATCTCGAAGTAGTTGGTGCGATCCATATTGGTGGTGCCGTTGAACGACATGCCACGCTGGCTGAAGTCCTTTGGAATCGACGGATGCTTAGGCGTGCCCTTGAACATCAAGTGTTCAAGCAGATGCGCCATGCCGGTTTCGCCGTAGTTCTCGAAGCGCGAACCGACCAGGTAGGTCATGTTGACCGTCACTGTGGGTTTCGACGAATCCGGAAACAACAATACCTTGAAGCCGTTGGCGAACTGATATTCAGTGATGCCTTCAGCGGATGGGCCTTGGGTGACGCCGGCCGGGAGTGTAGTGGCGGCTTCCGTAAAGCCGGTGAAGCCGATGCTGCAGGTGGCTGCCAGCAAGCAGGACAGCAGCCGATTAGACCATTGACGACGGAATAGATGCATGTAATTTCCGATCTGTTGATGTTTGGATGAACGCAATCTATCGAACAATTTGCCGAACGATTACCAGTTACCACTTGTGTCGAGAGGGGCGTGCAGGGCTGAAGCCAGATGCTGCCGCCGGACAAGACAAGTATTGCTTATTTTGCCACAGCGGTAGCCGGGAAGGGAGATGATGAAGCGGAACGACTTATTCGGTCGGTGGAACGTAGCCGGTGGCGGCATCGGCACCGTCGCCGAAGAAATGCTTTTCCATTTGCACCGCCAGGTATTTGCGGGCGCGCACGTCGGCCAGGTTCAGGCGGTTTTCATTGACCAGCATGGTCTGATGCTTGAGCCAGCCAGCCCAGGCTTCCTTGGAGACGCTCTCATAGATGCGTTTGCCCAACTCGCCCGGATACGGCGGGAAGTCGAGGCCTTCCGCTTCTTTGTCGAGTTTGATGCAGTGAATGGTGCGTGCCATGGTTTTTCCTTGTAGATGTGCGAGTCCGATGTATTGCTTGGACTCAGTTTTAAGATTGCGGTTGCCGCCAACAGCGGCACCGCAAATTCGTTATACGGCCTGGTATGGATTACAGCGTCTTGATCAATACCAGCGATTTCCGTTGCCAGTTGTACATGTGCTGGCGATCCTTCGGCAGGTCATCGACCGTGGCATGGACGAAGCCGCGTCGCAGGAACCAGTGCGAGGTGCGGGTGGTCAGCACGAACAGTTTGGTGAAACCGGCTGCGCGCGCGCGGCTTTCCATGTGCTTCAGGATACGCTCGCCGTCGCCTTGCGCCTGCACTTCCGGATTGACAGTCAGGCAGGCCATTTCGGCCATTTTTTCTGCCGGGAACGGATACAGCGCCGCGCAGCCGAAGATCACGCCATCATGCTCGATCACCGAGAAGTAATGGATTTCACGCTCGATCAATTCGCGGCCGCGCTTGACCAGGGTGCCGTCGTTTTCCAGCGGCTCGATCAGTTTGAGGATGCCGCCGACGTCTTCAATCGTCGCTTCGCGCAGGCTTTCCAGGTTTTCGTATGAAATCATGGTGCCCACGCCATCGTGGGTGAACAATTCCAACAGCACCGAGCCATCGGTGGCGAACGGCACCACGTGGGCGCGCGGCACGCCGGCGTTACAGGCCTTGATCGCGTGTTGCAGGTAGAAGGCCGAATCGGCCGGCAGGCAGCCGCTGTCCAGCACGGCTTGCGCCTGGTGCGACGACAGTTCGCGGATTTCGGTATCGCCGGCATCTTTCATCAGCGGTGTTTCGCTGATGAAGATCAGTTTCTCGGCGCGCAGCGAAATCGCCGCCGCCACCGCCACGTCTTCCATGGTCAGGTTGAAGGCTTCGCCGGTTGGCGAGAAGCCCAGCGGCGACAGCAGCACCAGGCCACCAGCGTTCAGAATCGGGTGGATGGTGTCGTAGTCGATCTTGCGCACCACGCCGGTCAGTTGCAGATCGGCGCCATCGATCACGCCCAGTGGACGGGCGGTGACAAAGTTGCCAGAAATGATACGAATCGCCGCATGCGCCATCGGCGTGTTCGGCAAGCCCTGGCTGAATGCAGCTTCGATATCCAGGCGCAATTCGCCGGCCGCTTCCTTGGCGCACTCCAGCGCCGCGGTATCGGTAATGCGCAAGCCATTGTGGAAGCGCGCTTCGACGTTACGCAACGCCAGCTGTTCTTCAACCTGTGGTCGTGAGCCGTGCACAATCACGACTTTGATGCCGAGGGCATGCAACAGCGACAAGTCCTGCGCCAGCACCGGCAGCGCGCCGGCGGTGACCAGTTCGCCCGGAAAGGCGACCACAAAGGTCTTGCCCCGGAAGGCATGGATATACGGTGCGACCGAGCGCAGCCATTCTACGAATTCATTGGGATTTTCCATGCCGCTCATTATATACAGGACACCATACCGGCTGCACGGATTCAGCGATTTACGGGCAGTTTTATCGCCGGCGTCGCGAGTGAACGACAAGTTGGAAACGATTGTGGCACTTCATGCAGACCGCTGACCGGCTCGGACCGCTGTGCGGACGGCACTTCAAGTGCGAAAAACGTCGTGAAATGGGAGCCGTAGCGTCGACCGCAATGCGATAATCCGGCCATGATAAATACGATTACCATTGAATTCGAGCCAGCCGACGTGCGGCAGCTGCTGCAACATGCAAATGCGGCCACCGAGCACCTGCCGTGCATGGGCGATCAATTCGTCGCCAAATATTACGAAGGCGGCAAGATCATCACCAAAAATGACTGGCCCGATGTCAGCCAGATCGATCTCACCCGGATTCCGCCGGCGCTGTTCCTGGTCAACGATTCATTCTTGATGAGCAACGGCATCAATCCGCAGGAAGCCGTCGCCTGCATTTACAAGAACGGCCACGTTCCTTCCGAACAGCAGAATGAAAGCGATGCGTTTGCACTGGGCTCCGAGGAGCTGCCGACCGTAACCCGGATACTGGCCCGCGATTTTGACGGCATCGAGAGCGCACGCAAAGTCCGTATTACCTTCCTGCACGATCCGCGCAAGGGACCGGTGGTCTCGCTCGAACTGGTGGATGACCTGCGCGAGACGCCAGACATCCGGATCGTCAATCGGCGACCCTAACGCCAATTCTTCAAACGCTTGCTTATTGCGCCTCAGCCAGTTCCAGGCTGACAATCGTCAGTTGGCCATCGACCTTGTCAATGGCAAACCGTACCTTGTCGCCGGCCTTGAACTGTTCCAGCATGCCGGGATCGCCGGCCTTGAACAGCATGGTCATGGCGGGGATCTCGAAGTTGGGGATTTCTTCGTGCTTGATGGTGATCTTGCCGCTGCTCGCGTCGACTTTGCGGATTTCACCAGAGACCATCGGCAGGGCGTTCTGATCGGCCGGTGTGGTCTGCATGTCGGTGGCGTCGCTGGCGCGCGCCAGGTTGCTGAGTGGCAGACCGATGATCAATGTGGTGATAATGACGATTATTTGCAGATACTGTTGCATGGTCAGGTCCTTTCGAGCTGCGCGATTGCATTCGCGCTATTGAGACGGCATGGGATTTTTCCAGGATATAAAGTTGAAGGTGTGGGCGAACCGGCGCTAATCAAGCGCTGCTCCTTGCTAAAGCCTAGCCTGCCGCCAGAAACCGATAGTCGATCACCGTGGAAAAAAAGTACCGGCTTTTTACAGCTCGTTACGAAATGCAAAAATGACATTTTTTTGAAATGTTCGCCTGATGTCCGGTTCGCCCCGACGTCAGCCGCCGGCAAATCACGACCAGTCCACTTGTCGCAAACCGGTTTCAGACGCGCGCAAATAAATCCATGTAAACAACGTGTTGGATGGAACTGGACAGACCCTTTGCAGATCGGGGAACGTACTCGGCAAGACCACTTTGATACTGATTGACATCCACTTTCGGCGCTCTTACAGTGCGCTTGACTGCTCATTTCCATTTGGCAATAAATTCAGCGAGACGCGGTCGCGTACGGTTTCTGCGCGCGTCCATGCAATTACGGAGACAACTTCATGAAGCAGGTTGAGCGTAGCCGCAGCATCATCAATGACGACTGGCGTCGTTGGATTGGCGAGAATCTGGTGCTGGGCGCCAGTCCGCAAAGTCTGTCCGATATATTGATCGCCAATGGCGTGAGGCGGGAAGAGGCGGAACGGGAAGTGCGGATGGCATTCAGCAGTCCCTATCTGCAAGGCGCAAGCCTTGCGGAAAAGCGTCTCCAGAACCGCTTGAAAAAGCATGACTGGGTTCTAGATATCTACCGCACATTGAATCGCCAGACGCCCGACAGTAATCTGATTGAACGCCGCCATCAATTATCGCGCGACGAGTTCTATCGCCAATATTATTTATTGAATAAACCGGTGATCATCACCGGCATGCTGGACGACTGGCCGGCCATGACGAAATGGAATTTCGATTTCTTTCGCACGCATTTCGGCGAGCGCGAAGTTGAAGTGCAAATGGGGCGCTCGCGGGATGCCAACTACGAGATCAATTGCACCCAGCATAAACACAAGATGTGCTTGAGCGCTTATCTGGAAATGATCGAAGGCGCGCAGGAGAGCAATGATTTCTACATGACGGCCAACAATTCCTCAGCCAATCGACAAGCCTTGGCAGAGTTATGGCAAGACATCGGGCGCCTCCCGGAATACCTGAGGCCGGATTCGCCGGACGACGGTTTCCTGTGGCTGGGGCCGAAGGGCACGCGAACGCCGTTTCATCATGACCTGACCAATAACTTCATGGCTCAGGTGATTGGCCGCAAGCGCATCAAGTTGATCCCGGCTTGCGAAGTTGCGTATGTCTACAACCATCAACATTGCTACACGCCGCTCGACGGCCATGCCATCGATTACGAGCGCTTTCCGCTGATGCGCAATGTGCAGGTCCTTGACTGCGAACTGGCGCCCGGCGAACTGCTGTTTCTTCCGGTTGGGTGCTGGCACTACGTGGAAGGGTTGGACGCCAGTGTGACGGTGTCGCTGATTAACTTCCTGCCCGAGAATGACTACAGCAAGTTTTACTCAACCTATGCTGAGTTGTAGATCGTAAGCCGGCGCCAGGCAGCATGCGCTGCTGCCGGTTTCTCCGGACTTCCAAAGTGAAAACGCCCGAGTGGCGTTTTTCATATCTAGGGCCTGTTAGCATTTAATTTGGGAGTGCGAACGCGCGGCAGGCGTTGCGTGCCTAGGCGCAGCGACGCGACGTAGCCGTGCTACGGCAAGGAGCTGCAACAACGGCATGCGACGCCTGCAGCCGTTCCCGGAGGGTTCAAGCCAAACCGTGCGCTGGCCGCGTTGCATGGCTTGTTGGGGCACCAGCCCCAACTGCCCAACACGCCTTGCCACCACACGTTTTGGCTTGAACGCATCTCCCAAATTAAGTGCTAACAGGCCCTAAGACCACTTGATGAAAATAATATAAATGGTATTGCACCGGCCTGGTGCGGCGCTTTTTTACTTTGCCGGCAGCGCTGGATTTCATTTCAGTCGCCTGTGAAAAAAAGGAAATTTGAAGTTGATTTTTATTGCTGCACGGAATTAATTTCGATATGAAAAATTTCTTCTAACTTTAAAATTACTGGCATTTTTAAGCCGAAATTTCTGACGTTTGCGCAAGTGGTATTACACCTCCGGATAATTTTTTAAACCACTTGACGACCATATTTGCTCACCGCATTCTCAGCCCTGCTGAAGGTTCAATGAACGCATAAGAGATTCAGCTAGGAGTACGCAGACGCTGGCCGGATTTGCAGAAAATTGGCGCGGGTGCGACAGGGATCACAAGAGGCAAACGTTCGCTAGTCTTGCGCGTCCTTGTGGGCGGCAGTTCCATACCTGCCCGGCATGCCTGTTTTCATCCTCATATCCCGACTTGTTTCGCGTACATCATTTTTTGTTTGAGGAGAATGGACGCATGAGAACAAAAGTATGTAGCGCCTTGTTGCTGGGACTGATGAGCAGCTTGCTGGCAGGTTGCGGCGACGGCGGTTCGCAAGATACCGGGAGCGCCAGCCAGAAGCAGTTTGTCCCTAGCGCGAAATCCAGCGTACCGACGTGCGCCGCCGCTTGGGACGCCACCATTGCATACACTGGCGGCCTTATCGCCAGTTACAACAGTGTGAATTACACCGCAAACTGGTGGACGCAGGGGAATAATCCGTCTACCAACAACGGCGGCAGCGGTAGCGGACAGCCGTGGACTTCTGATGGCGCTTGCAGCGCTACAACCCCGACGCCAACACCAACGCCAACGCCAACGCCAACGCCAACGCCAACGCCAACGCCAACGCCAACGCCAACGCCAACGCCAACGCCAACGCCAACGCCAACGCCAACTCCGACACCAACTCCGACACCAACTCCGACACCAACTCCGACACCAACGCCTGGTTTTGTGTTCAGCCCATACAAGGATGTCACAGCCGACGCCAACTGGAACACCGGCGGCATGCAAAGCACTGCAACCGGCACGTCGCTGCCAGTGACCAGCGCCATGCCAGCGCACAATACTGTGCTGACCTGGGCGTTTGCAACCGGTGGATGCGGTTCCGAAAATTGGGGCGGCATTACGCCGGCGCAGATTGCCACCAACGTGCAATCCTTCGTTGCGGCGGGCAAGAAATATATCGTCTCCACCGGCGGCGCGGCAGGTGCATTCACCTGTACGTCCGATGCCGGTTTCGCCACCTTCATCAACACGTATAACTCCGCCAACCTGATCGGCATCGATTTCGATATCGAAGACGGCCAGAGCCAATCCGACATCAACAATCTGGTCGCACGTGTCCAGGCTGCCCAGGCGACCTATCCGAACCTGCGTTTCAGTTTCACCATTGCCACGCTGGCGACCAGCCAGAGCGGCTCTGCCACTGCGGTAGACATGGGTTCGAGTTCACCTAATCCATTGGGTGCGATGGGGATCTCGGTAATGCAGGCGATTCAGGCAGCAGGCCTCAAAAACTACTACGTCAACCTGATGACGATGGATTACGGCGCGGCCACCACCGGCAACTGCGTGATCAGCGGCGGCGCTTGTCAAATGGGGCAGTCGGCGATTCAGGCGGCGATGGATTTCCATAACTATTACAAGATCCCTTACAGCCAGATCGAACTGACGCCAATGATCGGCGCCAACGATACTGCCGGAGAGACCTTCACCCTCGCCGATACCGACACCTTGTCGGCATGGGCTAAAGCGAACGGACTCGCGGGCTTGCACCATTGGTCGTTCGACCGCGATACCAGCATGAGTTTCACCAACCAGTTCATCAAGGATCTTGGACTGTGAGTGTTCGACAGTTGTTTTGATACAGAGCCGGCTCTCGCGAGCCGGCTTTTTTTGTCGCTACAGTATTGGTGTACTTCTTTAGTGATTCTCGTTGAGATTCATCACTGAGAATACACAGGCCTCAAGTGTCTTCGCTGATGCGGCGAGCGATGGCTTCGCCCATCTCGGTAGTGGATGCACTGCCACCCAGATCGGCAGTGTGCGGCCCACTCGCCAACACGGACTTGATTGCCGCTACGATAGCGTCATGTGCTTGCCGGCCGGCGCCGCTGCTGCCCGTGAGGAAATCGAGCATCATGGCTCCCGACCAGATCATGGCGACCGGGTTGGCGATGTTTTTGCCGTAGATGTCGGGCGCAGAGCCGTGCACCGGTTCAAACAAGGATGGGAAATCGCGTTCCGGATTCAGGTTGGCCGATGGCGCCAGGCCGATGGTGCCAGTGCATGCCGGCCCCAGATCGGAGAGGATATCGCCGAACAGATTGGAGGCGACCACCACGTCAAAGCGCTGCGGTTGCAAAACGAAGCGCGCGCACAAAATGTCGATATGCTGCTTGTCCCAGGAGATATCTGGATAAGCAGCGGCGACTTCCGCCGCCCGGGCATCCCACCAAGGCATGGAAATGGAAATGCCGTTGCTTTTGGTGGCGACGGTGACGTGCTTGCGGGCGCGCGTCCTGGCCAGTTCGAATGCATATTTAAGCACCCGCTCGGTGCCGCGCCGCGAGAACACTGCCTGCTGCATGACGATTTCATTTGGCGTGCCTTCATACATGATGCCGCCGACCGAGGAATATTCTCCTTCGGTGTTTTCACGCACGATCATCATGTCGATATCCCCGGCCTTGCGTCCCGCCAGCGGACTATGTACGCCTTCGAACGTCTGCGCCGGGCGCAGGTTGATGTACTGGTCGAATTCGCGCCGGAATTTCAGCAGCGAACCCCACAGGGAAATGTGGTCGGGAACGATGGCAGGCCAGCCGACTGCGCCAAAATAAATCGCATCCATCGCCGACAGTTGCGCTTTCCAGTCTGCCGGCATCATGCTGCCGGTTTGAGCGTAGTAATCGCAGCTGGCCCAGTCGAACTCCGTCAGCTCCAGCGTGATGCCGAAGCGTTTGGCGGCGGCGCCAAGCACGCGCAAGCCTTCCGGCATGACTTCCTTACCGATGCCGTCGCCGGGAAGTACCGCGATCTTGTATGTGGTGTGCATTTTCTTGCTTTCATTGGCGTTGGCGGCGCAGGGGAGGCCGCCCTTGTTCACATGCCGAGACAGGGCGCTATTTTCACCCTGTTTTGGACTATAACCCGTATTCCTAAGGCTGGCCAAATGATGGCAAGTGCGAGTGCATCTCCCCTATGCGGGCGAGCACTATTCGCTCGCCTGCATTTGCATGACAGTCAATGCGCCATTGGCTTTCCCGGCGATAAAGTTGATTTTGTCGCCGACTTTTACCTGATCCAGCATTGCCGGATCCTTTACCCGAAAAACCATCGTCATCGGCGGCATGTCCAGGTTCGTCAGCGGTCCGTGCTTGATCGTGATCTTACCGGCTTCCTTATCGATTTTTTTTACTTCGCCGACAGATACGGATGCCGCATCCAGCGATTTCATTTCGGCGGTGGAAGTGGATTTTTCGATTACATTGGCCGCCATCGCTGCAGACGGAATATTCAGCCAAGCGACCGACATAAAGGCGAGTGTCGCAAACAAAATGGAACGGATTTTCATAAAAATTTCTTTGTTGTATGTTGTGTAAAAAATATTGTTTGAGGATGATCGCGTTCAGGACTTTTGGCGCGGCGTACCTGCTGCGCGTTTGATGTCCGGGGCCTGGGCGGCCGCAGGCATGGCGGCATCACCGCCTTTCCATTCATAGGCGACGCTGCCGGCCGGATGCTTGTACCAGCCAGGATCTTTGTAATCGTTGCTGGCGAGACCTTTGCGCACCTTCACCGTGGTGAACATGCCGCCCATTTCAATACCGCCAAACGGGCCGCTGCCGGTCATCATCGGCAAGGTGTTGTCCGGCAGCGGCATTTCCATGTCGCCCATTGATCCGCCCTTGTCGCCCATGACCATGTAGTCGGGGATCAGCTGGTTGATTTTCTTGAGGACGGATTTCTGGTCGACGCCGATCATGGTCGGCACATCGTGTCCCATCGCATTCATCGTGTGGTGCGACTTGTGACAATGCAGCGCCCAGTCGCCGGGCTCGTCGGCATTGAATTCGATCGCCCGCATCTGACCCACCGCGATGTCAGTGGTGACTTCCGGCCAGCGGCTGGCCGGCGGGGTCCAGCCGCCGTCGGTGCCGGTCACCACGAATTCATGGCCGTGCAGGTGGATCGGGTGATTGGTCATGGTCAGGTTGCCGACCCGGATTCGCACCCGGTCGTGCTGCCGCACCACCAATGGATCAATGCCGGGAAAGGCGCGGCTGTTCCAGGTCCACAGGTTGAAGTCGGTCATCTCATTGACGCGCGGTGTAGCGGCGCCCGGTTCGATGGCATAGGCATTCAGCAGGAACACGAAATCGCGGTCAACCCGCATCAGCGACGGATCTTTCGGATGGGTGATCCAGAATCCCATCATGCCCATCGCCATCTGCACCATTTCATCTGCGTGCGGGTGATACATGAAAGTGCCGGCGCGTCTCGCCGTGAATTCATAGACGAAGGTCTTGCCGGGCGGGATGCCGGGCTGGGTCAGGCCGGTGACGCCGTCCATGCCGTTCGGCAGGCGCTGGCCGTGCCAGTGCACCGAGGTGTGTTCCGGCAGTTTGTTGGTGACGAAGATCCGCACCCGGTCGCCCTCGACGACCTCGATGGTCGGCCCCGGGCTTTGGCCGTTGTAGCCCCATAGATTGGCTTTCATGCCAGGGGCAATCTCGCGTACCACCGGTTCCGCCACCAGATGGAATTCCTTGATGCCATTGTTCATGCGCCAGGGCAGCGTCCAGCCATTCAATGTGACCACCGGCTGATAGGGGCGGCCATTGGCAGGATTCAACGGCGCTTGGGTGGCGGCCTGGGTTTGTAGCACCGCTTCCGGCAGGCTGGCGGCGCCGATACGGCTGACGGCGGTGGCGCTGACCGCGAGTGCCGAGCCTTGCAGGAAGGCGCGTCGTGACAGGTTGCTCATGGTTGTTTTCCTTGTGTTTGCGGTGTGCCGGGCACGTTGTCCAATGGCGCTGAAAGCGGCGCCAGAGGCCCACCCAACGCCAGTTGCATTTCGCTGTCGGCGATCCAGAAATCGCGGCTGGCATCGATCGTGGCGTTGACCGCATTGGCTTGTTCGCGGGCGTCGGCCAGCAGTTCGAACACGCTCGACAGCATGCCGTTGTAACGCAGCAGATACTCATCCGAGATGCGTTTGCGGAGCGGCAGCACCTGGTCGCGGTAATGTCGCGCCAGGTCGTAGGCGGTCAGGTAGTTCTGATAGGAAGCGCGCACCTGCGATTGCGCATCCGTTGCGGTTGCCGCCAGGCGATGCGCTGCCTGCATATAGATCGCTTCGGATTTGGCGACGCGCGCGCTGCCCCAATCGAACAAGGGAATTTCCAGACTGACCTGATAGCCGGTTTCGCGCGAGGCGCCTGGCTCAGAGTTGTGCAGATAAGCCAGCTCCATCACGTTGATGAAGCGGGTAGCGCGGTTCAATCCGAGTGTGGCTTGCAGGCCGTAGACTTCCAGTTTCGCTGCGGCGATATCGAGGCGCTGCGTCATGGCCTGCGTCTCCGCATCCTGCAACGATGGCCGCGAGCGCGGTAGTTCCGGCAACTGCTGCGGCAACTGGAATCCACTTTGCGCGCGACTCAAGCCGAGCAGGCGGATCAGTTGTTCTCGGGCCATCACCGCCTGCTGCCGCGTGCGCGCCAGTTGCACCACGGCGTCAGCATGGAAAGCCTGTTCGCGGCTCAGTTCCAACTGGTTGAAATTGCCGGCCTGCGTCATCTTGAGCGCCAGCTCACTACCGGCAGCAGCGGCGCTTTCCACCTGCTCTTGATAGCGCACGCTCTGTATCGCCGCCACGTTTTGGTAGTAGGCGTTGCGGGTCTCGGCGGCCACTTGCAGGATGCGGTTGGCGGTGTTCAGTTTGACGATCTGGAACTGCCTGCGCTCGATTTTTGATGTTGCCGGCAGTGTCAGCAAGCCCATCACAGCCATCGAAAAACTGCGGTCTATCTTTATGTCGTCGCCGCTGCGGGTGCGGCCGAAACTGAAACCGGGATTCGGCAAGCGGCTGGCTTGCACCAGGTTGGCCTCGGCGATTCCGAGTTCTTCGTAATCGGCTAGCAGGCTACGGTTGCCTAGCAAGGCGATCTGTACCGCGTCATCTACCGATAGCGGCTTTTGCAGCAATTTCTCGATGATCTGGCGGGTTTCACCTAACTCCGCCTCCGAGCGCGGTCGCTCTGGCGTTTGTCCCAGGCGTTGTCTGGCGATTTCGCTGACTTCGCCAAAGCCTTGGTCGGCGCTCAGGCTGGCGCAACCGGTCAGGGCGGCCAGCAACGCGGCAGGCAGCAGGCGCCTGCGCATGAAAGTGAACATGAAATCCTCGTTAACGAGGCAGCGCATGGCCCCAGGGCGATGCATTGCCAATCAATCAGGCTTGCCGTTCCCGTATGGGCGGCAAGATACTTGAATTGAAAATTAAGCGAGGAGTGAGGGAGGTCGTTCGGGGTTTTCCGGCATGTAGCCGACAAAACCCGAAAGCGGGAAAGGAATCGCGTGTGTGATCGCCAGTGCTTGTGTTGCCGCCAGCGTCGATGGCATCGGAATCACGCCGATACAGCAAGCGGCGCAGGAACTGCAGGAGTGGGATGCCTTGTCATGCGCGCCGTTGTGGTGATCGCCTTGCATCGATGTCGACGTCAAGCCGGCACTTTGCAGATCGGCATGATGATGCGGACTTGCGTGCATCGTTGCAGCGGCGGTGCGTGCCGCCGTCACATTTTCCGAGCCGCAAAAAACCATCGCCGCCGCGGCATATCCCTGTAAGGGGATGGCCAGCGCCAGCAGCAGGATCAGCAGGGTTTTCAGGCGAGTGATGGAAAACATGATGGGGGATTCTAGCATCGATTACAGCGTTTGCTGCGCCAGGCCTTCCAGAATCGGACAATCGGGCCGGGCATCGCCATGGCAGTTGCAGGCCAGTTGTTCCAGGGTGGCTTTCATCGCCTGCAGCTCGCGAATCTTGTCATCCAGCTCGCCGATATGCGTCAGCGCCAATTGCTTGACCTTGCTGCTGGGGCGCGACTGGTCGAGCCAGAGCCCGATCAGTTCGGCAATCTGTTTCATCGAAAATCCCAGCAGCCGGCTTTGGCGGATGAAGCGCAGCAGATGGATGTCGCGCTCGTTGTAAGTGCGGTAGCCGGCGTCGCTGCGGCTGGCTTTCGGGATCAGGTCGATTTCTTCGTAGTGCCGGATCATCTTGGCCGAGACGCCTGATGCCAAGGCGGCATCGCCGATATTCATGGCATTAGCGGACATTTTCGATTTCCTTTGACGTTGAAGTTGTTGACGAAGCCGACGATGTCGATTGCGGCGCTGCCGGCCGCCAACGCTTCAGCAGCAGGGCATTGCTGACCACGCTGACGCTGCTGAACGCCATCGCTGCGCCGGCCAGTATCGGGTTCAGATAGCCGAGCGCAGCCAGCGGAATGCCAATCAGGTTGTAAATGAAAGCCCAGAACAGGTTCTGGCGGATCTTGTGATACGTGCGGCGCGAGATATCGATGGCATCGGCCACCAGGCCCGGATCGCCGCGCATCAAGGTGATGCCGGCGGCTTGCATGGCGACGTCGGTGCCGGTCGACATGGCGATGCCGACATCGGCCGCAGCCAGCGCCGGCGCATCGTTGATGCCGTCGCCGACCATGGCGACCACGCTGCCGCCAGATTTCAACTCGGTGATCGTTCTGGCCTTGTCGGCCGGCAGGATTTCGGCATGGATCTCACTGATGCCCAACTGTTTGCCGACTGCGTTGGCGCTGCCGCGATTGTCACCGCTCAGCATGGCGACCCGGATCGACAGCTGTTGCAAGCGCTTGATGGCATAGGCGGCGCTCGGTTTGACCTGATCGCCGAAGGCCAACAGGCCAATGACGACCGGCTTGCCGTCTTGCGTTGCGGCTAGCCAGGAAATAGTGCGGCCTTCGGCTTCCAGTGTTTTGGCATCGCTTGCGAGGGCGCCGAGTTCGACGCCCAGTTCCTGCATCCAGCGCGAACTGCCCAGATAACATTGCTGCGCGCCGACGCTGGCTTGCACTCCGCGTCCGGCAACCGCCTTGACCTGGCTGGCATCGACTGTCGGCACAATCTCTTGCAGTTTGGCGGCCGCCAGCACAGCCCGCGCCAACGGATGTTCGCTGTTGCGTTGCACGGCCGCGGCCAGCGCCAGCAGGGCGCTTTCTTGGCCTGGAGTGCTGGGCAATGCAGCCAGCAGCGTCGGCTGGCCGATGGTCAGCGTGCCGGTTTTATCGAAGGCGACAACATCGATCTTATGCGCGATTTCCAATGCCTCGGCATCCTTGATCAGGATGCCGTAACGCGCTGCGACGCCGGTGCCGGCCATGATCGCGGTCGGCGTGGCCAGTCCCAATGCACATGGGCAGGCGATCACCAGCACGGCCACCGCGTTCAACAGTGCTTGCTGCCAGTCGCCGGTGCTCAAGCCCCATCCGAGCAAGGTAAGGGCGGCGATCAACAGCACTACCGGTACGAAAACTGCGCTGACCTGATCCACCAGACGCTGGATCGGCGCCTTCGCAGCTTGCGCATGTTCGACCATACGGATGATGCGCGCCAGCGTGGTTTCGGCGCCGATGGCCGTGGTGTTCACCAGCAGCAAACCCTCGCCATTGATGGCGCCCGCCGTGACGTGGTCTTGCGCTTGTTTCGCAATCGGCAAACTCTCGCCGGTCAGCAGCGATTCGTCGACATGGCTTTGTCCTTCTTGCACCACACCGTCTACCGCAATGCGTTCGCCGGCGCGCACCACCACCAGGTCGCCGATCTGCAGCGCGGTGATGGCGATCTCGCGATCAACGCCATCGCGGCGCACCGTGGCGCGTTCAGGCCGCAGCGCGTTCAAGGCCCGGATCGCATCGGCAGTCTGGCGCTTGGCGCGGGCTTCCAACCACTTGCCAAGCAACACCAGCGTGATCACCGCCGCCGACGCTTCGAAATACAGGTGCACCATTGCTCCATGCTGCGATGACATCGACAACAACTGATACAGCGACAAGCCATATGCGGCGCTGGTGCCGAGCGCCACCAGCAAATCCATATTGCCGCTGCCTGCCTTCAACGCGCGCCAGCCGGCGCGGTAGAAGCGGGCGCCGAGCCAGAACTGCACCGGCGTCGCCAGCGCCAGTTGCCACCAGCCCGGCAAAGCCCAGTCGCTACCGAACGGCATCAGCAGCATCGGCAACACCAATGGCAGCGTAAACAACGCCGCCAGCGCAACCGGCCACCAGCCTGGCAGCGCAGTCTTGCTAACCGGCGATTCTGAAGTTGATGTTGCGGCGGGAACCGTGGCCTCATAGCCGGCGGCTTTGACCGCTGCGATCAGACTTTCAAGCGGCACTGCGCCGGCAGTCGTCAGCGTGGCTTTTTCCGTGGCCAGGTTGACCGCCACGCTTTGCACGCCGGCGACTTTATACAAAGCCTTCTCGACCCGGCTGACGCACGAAGCGCAGCTCATGTCCGCAATATCCAGCGTAATTTCCTGTTGCTTTACCTGGTAACCGGCCTGTTCCACAGCAACCACCAGAGGGCCAATGGTGGTGCCGGCATCGGCTTGTACGGTCGCCAGTTCAGTCGCCAGGTTGACGCTGACATCCTGCACTCCGGCAACCTTATGCAGGGCTTTTTCGACACGGGATACGCAGGAAGCGCAGCTCATGCCGTCGATCGGCAAACGGAATTCGGTCAATGGAGTTGCGCTGGTGCTGCTCATGATGGGCCGCCTGGTGAGTGGATATGCTTGCATGATCCACCTTCCCATGATGGGAAGGTCAAGCACAATTTTAACAGCCGGCGGTTTTGTGCGTGGTTGACAGTCAGTTTTGCGGCGAAAAGCTCTACCGGCTATACGCGTAGCGCTATATGAGTAGAGGCGGCGGCACGTTACGATTCCTGTCCATCGAATTTTTCAATTCAATCAACTTCTCAGGAATACATGATGTCCAAGCCGGCAAATTTCGAAAATTATCATATTCGCAAGTGGTACACCCAGATCGACGACACGCTGGCCAATGAGTCCGGCGTGCTGGCTGACGGCAATCCGCTGCGCAAGATCGTGATTGCCGCCGCCATCCACAATCCCTACGCCGGCCGCTTCAGTGAAAATCTCGACCTGATCCTGGCCAATTCGCCGGCACTGGGTCACGAATTCGGCCGTCGCATCGTCGCCGCGCTGGGTAATGACCAGGTGGAAAGCTACGGCAAGGCTTGTATCGTCGGCATCGGCGGCGAATACGAGCACGGCAACGCCTTCCTGACACCAGCCATGGTCATGCCGATCCGTGAAGCTATCGGCGGCGGCAAAGCCTGGATCCCGTCATCCGGCAAACGCGGCGTGCCAGGCACTGAACTGGATATTCCACTGGCGCACAAACATGCGCTGTACGTGCCGTCGCACTACGACACCGTCACCACCCAGTTCTTCGACGCACCGAATGCCGACGAAGTCGTGGTGGCGTTTGCAGTGGCTACCCGTGGCCGCCTGCATGCACGCCTGGGCGGCTTGAAAGCCAATGAAATTGAAGGAAAGAACGGCCTGAACTAAACAGTTCAGCGCGACCGGCAGTGATTTCGATCGTTGGATTTTGCGTTTTTTCAGTTGCTGCTTGACCTTGCTACGATGGGAAGGTTTATAGTTGATCCAAGTGACCAACCAAGCGAGAACGGAGTAATAAAATGATCGAATTCAATGTGCAGGACATGACATGCGGCCATTGCGCCGGCCGTATCACCAAAGCCATCAATGGCGTCGATGAAAGCGCCAAGGTCGATATCAAGATCGAAGGACGGACTGTCTCGATCGAGAGCGAGGCGTCGGCCGACGAATTGGCTGAAGCCATCCGTGACGCAGGTTACACGCCGCTGGCGCGATGATCTGCAATATCTCGTAAAAAAGCCCGCTTGCAAGAGCGGGCTTTTTTTATATCGAATTTATACCGGATTCATGTCGGCATTCAAGCCAGCACGCGGCGCAGCCAATTCCCGATATCCGCCACTTCTTCCGCACACACCGAGTGCGGCATCATGTATTCATGCCATTCGACCTGATAGCCGAGTTCACGCAGCAGGTCGCGCGATTTTTCTGCGCGGTCGATTACTACTACGGGATCGACGCGGCCGTGAGCCTGGAAAATCGGGGTGTGCTGGTTGGCCGCGTGGCGCTCGGCGGCGATCTTGTCGCTGAGCGGCAGGTAGCCGGACAGGCACATCAGGCCGGCCAGTTTTTGTGGATAGCGCAAGCCGGTTTGCAGCGTCATCGCGCAGCCTTGCGAGAAACCGGCGATCACGATTTTATCGGCGGCGATGCCCAGCGCGATCTGTTGCGCGATCAGGGCTTCGATTTCCAGCTGCGACTTGCGCAGGCCGGCTTCGTCTTCACGGCGGATCAGGTCGGTGGTCAGGATGTCGTACCAGGCCGGCATGACGTAACCGTTGTTGATGGTCACCGGCATGGTTGGTGCGCTCGGGAAGACGAAGCGGATGCCGGGGCAGCCGCTCAAATCCAGTTCCTTGACGATCGGTACGAAATCGGAGCCGTCGGCGCCGAGGCCGTGCATCCAGATGACGGCAGCGGTCGGATTTTCTGAGGTGGAGATTTCCAGGGTTTTGAGCGTGCTAGACATGAGGTATTCCGAATAGGAGATAAGTGGTTGATCGTTGGCGCGGTTTTATTGGGCGGCGCTGGCGCTCAGTTTGCCCTTGAGGCAAACGCCGACGATATCGGCGGCATTGGCCTTTTGCTGCCAGGCGGCGAGCTGGCTGCGCGCGGCGTTGTGCAGGCTGTCCTGGATTGCCGCTGCCGGCGCCAGGTTGAGCGTCATCTTGTGCTCGCGCATGCGCGCGTAATTGGCTTCGATGCGATCCTTGACGTTGCTCCAGGAAGCATCGGCGGTGCGCTTGGCGGCTTCGGTCAGGGTTGCCTTCTGCTGCGGCGAGAGCTGCTGCCAGACGTCGCGGTTGATCACGGTGTAGCTGAGCGGAATCGAGTAATTGATGGCGCTGAAATTACCGAGATGATCCCACAGGTGGTTACCGGCGCCGCCGTCGCCCGACGACAGCACCGCATTCAATTCGCCCGCAGCCAGTTTGGGCGGGACCGCCGAAAACGGCAGGTTGACGCTGTGCGCGCCGGCCAGTTCGAAGACGCCGCGGCTATTGTCGTCGTAGGTACGGATCTGCAACGCCTGCAAGGATGCCAGGTCGGTCAGCGGCTTCGCCGACCAGATGCCGGATGGCGGCCACGGCGTGACATACAGCAGGTGCAGATTGAGCTGGTCGAGATGCTGTTCGACGGCAGGCTGGGCGCAATTGGTGAGCCCCTTGGCGTCGTCGAAACTGTTGACCGTGAATGGCAGCGAGGACAGCAGGAAGAAAGGATCGCTGGCGCCGACGATGCCGGCAAACAGCGTCGCCATCTCGACCTTGCGCTCGCTGACGGCGCTGACCTGGGCATTGCCCTTGAACGGATTGTTGGCTTCCTGTTCGGTCTCGATCGCCAGCGTATCTCCCGCCAGTTGCTTGACGGTCGCGGCGAACTGCAGGTCGGCAGCCGCGGTGACCGAGGTGGCCGGGTATTCGTTGATCAGGCGCAGGGTTTGCCGGGTTTGCAGTGCCTGCTGTGCTGCGACGGGCAGTGGCGCGTTCAGCGCCAGGGGCAATGCAGGCAGGAGCAGGGCGAGTGTCAGGCGAGACTGGGAACGGGCCGTTGGCAACATGGGTGCGGTTCGCTAAAGTGGTTGGGCCAAAAGAAAACTTATGCGTTGCTTGGCTTGATCGCTGATTTCGGCCGGAACGCCTTGCAGACGGCTTCGTTGGTTTCGATGTACGGACCACCGATCAGGTCGATGCAATAAGGCACGGCGGCGAAGATGCCCGACACTTTCTGCTTGCCGTCGGCATCCTTCAAACCTTCCAGGGTTTCCTTGATCGATTTCGGCTGGCCTGGCAAATTCAGGATCAGCGCTGCGTGATCGGCGCTTTCGCGGATCACGGCAACTTGCCGCGAGAGGATTGCGGTCGGCACGAATTGCAGGCTGATTTGCCGCATCTGTTCGCCGAAGCCGGGCATTTCCTTGGTGGCTACCGCCAGCGTGGCTTCCGGTGTCACGTCGCGCCGCGCCGGGCCGGTGCCGCCGGTGGTCAGCACCAAGTGACAATGCTCCTGGTCCACCAGTTCGACCAGGGTTTGTTCGATCACTGCGCGCTCGTCTGCAATCAGTCGGGTTTCGACTTGCCATGGGCTGCTGAGTGCGGCGCCGAACCATTCCTGCAGGGCCGGAATGCCTTGATCCTGATAGACGCCGGCGCTGGCGCGATCGGAGATCGATACCAGGCCGATTTTCAGGCTAGTTGTGCTCATCGTGCTGGTCTTCGTCATCTTGATCGACGCCGTCGTCACCTTCCTGCGCGGATGATTTCTGCAATTCCTTCAGCAGCTGGAAAATTTCGCGATACGCTTTCGGCGGCTTGTTCTCGGCCTGTTCCTTGCGCGCATTGCGGATCATCGTGCGCACTTGCTGCACATCGAGTTCCGGGTGCTTTGCCAGCAGTTCGGTCAGCGCGCCGTCGTCTTTCAACAGGCGATCGCGGTGGCGTTCCAGTGCGTGCATGGCGGCGGTGTCGGCTTTCGACAGGCCACGCCAGCTATCCAGGGTTTTCTGGATTTCTGCGATTTCGTGCGGCTCCAAAGTACGCATTTTCTTGCCGACGTACTGAGTCTGGCGGCGGCGTCCTTCGTGGTCCTTGATTTGCTGGCATTCGAGGATGGCGTCGCGCACATCTTCCGGCATCGGCACCCGCTTGACGCGGTCGCGCGATTCGGCAATCAGCTCTTCGCCGAGCTTCTGCAATGCAGTCATCTCGCGCTTGAGCTGGGACTTGGAGGGACGGTCGTATTCTTGTTCGAACTCACTGGACTGAAAGCCGCAGGAGCCCCGATTGGGATTTGGCATGATGTTAAGGGTACTTCCATACTGTAAACGACTGCTATGATAACCGTTTTATACCTTATTCAAAGAAAACCGACCCATGAGCGACTCCGTATTCATTCATAGCCAAGAGCAGTTGCAACAACTTGCGCAGGACGTTTTGCGTTATGCGCGGGAAAAAGGGGCCTCTGGCGCCTCTGTCGAGATCAGCGAAGGCAGCGGGCTGTCGGTAGGGGTGCGCAAGGGTAGCGTCGAGACCATCGAGCAAAACAAGGACAAGGGCATGGGCGTCACCGTGTACCTGGGCGAGGAAGGCCATACCCGGCGCGGCAATGCCAGCACCTCCGATTTCTCGGCCAAAGCGCTGCAGGACACGGTTGAAGCGGCATACAACATCGCCCGTTTCACCGCCGAAGACGATTGCGCCGGCTTGCCGGATGTTGATACTTTGGAAATGAATCCGCTGGATTTGAAGCTGTGCTCGCCGTGGCTGATCACTGCAGAAGAAGCTGTCGAATTGGCAAAACGTTGCGAAGCGGCAGCATTTGCCGTCGACAAGCGCATCACCAACAGCGAAGGCGCCGGCGTCTACGCCCAGCAATCGCACTTTGTCAGCGCCAATTCGCGCGGCTTCATGGGTGGTTATCCATTTTCGCGGCACACCATTTCGGTAGCGCCGATCGCCGGCAAGGGCGCCCACATGCAGCGTGACGACTGGTACTCGTCGATGCGCGATCCGCAGCAGCTGGCCAAGCCGGAAGCGATCGGTCGCTACGCTGCAGAGCGTGCATTGGCGCGGCTTAACGCGCGTCAGCTGGACACGCGCAAGTGCCCGGTGCTGTTCGAGGCGCCGCTGGCGGCCGGCTTGCTGGGGGCATTCGTGCAGGCGGTGTCCGGCGGTGCGCTGTACCGCAAATCGACATTCTTGCTGGATACGCTGGGCAAGTCGGTGTTTGCACCGCATATCCAGATCCTGGAGGATCCGCACGTGGTTGGCGCGGTGGGTTCGGCGCCGTTCGATGAGGAGGGCGTCAAGACCCAGCGTCGCCAGGTGGTCAAGGATGGCGTGGTGCAGGGCTACTTCCTGTCAACCTATTCGGCGCGCAAGCTGGGTATGAAGACCACTGGCAATGCTGGCGGCTCGCACAATCTCAGCATGACGTCGTCGCTGACTAAATCTACTGATGACTTCAAGGCGATGCTGAAAAAACTCGATACCGGCTTGCTGGTGACGGAGTTGATGGGGCAGGGCACCAACTACGTGACCGGCGATTACTCGCGCGGCGCTTCCGGTTATTGGGTGGAGAAGGGCATCATCCAGTACCCGGTCGAGGAAATCACGATCGCCGGCAACATGAAAGACATGCTGGCGCAGATCGTCGCCATCGGCGCCGATACGCTGATTCGTGGCACCAAGCAGACTGGTTCGGTGCTGATTGAAAGCATGACTGTGGCCGGAAACTGATTGAAATATTCCTGCTGAAGAGCCGCTTCGAGCGGTGCCGACTGCATCCGAAAACACCTCCTTCGCGGAGGTGTTTTTTTGCCTGAGCGTTTTTAATTGTCCAAATATCAATAAAAGCAAGCGCTTGCGCAAGCGCTTGCTTTCCTCTAATATTGATCGCAAATCAGGTCGTCAATACTGATCTGGAGTCTTTCCAGTGGTGTTGCGACTTAGCTAAAAAACAAAGAAGCCAGGAGACAAATCCATGCATATCCCGTATCCGGGGAGGGCGTCGCCGCCCGCTCTCGTGTCACGTAAAAATCTGGTATTGAGCGATCGCTCACGCGCAGACGCTTGCATATCGCTGCTGTCTTCTGATCGACCATTGGTCGATTTCCAATATTTTCGTTCGGTCGTGTAGCTGTTTCGGCGATTTGGTCATTTTTGAAAATGATTGATCGCTCCATCAAAACGAGGGCTTGTTGATGAAATCTGAATCAGGCGCAACGCCAATTCTCGAGATGCGCGGCATCTCCAAGACGTTCAGCGGTTTGCGGGTGTTGAAGGAAGTTGACCTGACCGTCTACGCTGGTGAAGTCCACGCCCTGATGGGCGAGAATGGCGCGGGCAAGTCGACGCTGATGAAGGTGCTGTCCGGCGCCCACCAGGCTGATACCGGTGGCGAAATCCGCATCGATGGCCGGCGGGTAGTCAATTACGGTCCGCGCGCTGCCAAAGAGCACGGGGTTGCGGTCATTTACCAAGAGTTGAGCCTGTGCCCGAACCTGAGTGTGGCGGAAAACATCTATCTGGGGCGTGAATTACGGCAAGGCTGGAGCGTTGACCGCAAGGCGATGGAGGCCGGCTGTGTCGATGTGTTGAAACGCCTGGGCGCGGATTTCACGCCGCTCACCAAGGTCAGCAGCCTGTCGATCGCCGAGCGCCAACTGGTTGAGATTGCGCGGGCGATCCATGCTCACGCCCGCATACTGGTAATGGACGAACCCACGACACCATTGTCTTCCCGTGAGACTGATCGTTTGTTCGCATTGATCCGCCAGTTGCGCCAGGAAGGCCTGGCGATCGTCTACATCAGCCATCGGATGGCGGAAATCTACGAATTGTCGGACCGGGTTTCGGTGCTGCGTGACGGCAAGCATGTCGGCATGCTGGAGCGGGATGACCTGTCGGCCGAGGCGCTGGTGAAAATGATGGTCGGGCGTGATTTGTCCGGCTTCTACAAGAAAGAGCATGCGCCTTACGATCCAGGCAATGTTGTGATGCGGGTGCGCGACATGGCCGATGGGCGGCGCGTGCGCGGCTGCAGTTTCGATTTGCATGCGGGCGAAGTGCTGGGCATTGCCGGCCTGGTCGGCGCCGGCCGTACCGAACTGGCGCGCCTGATCTTTGGCGCCGATCCGCGTATTGCCGGCACGCTCGAAGTGGCGGGGCAAGCCGTCAGCAATCTGCGCGGCCCGGCTGACGCCATTCGCGCCGGCGTGGTGTACCTGACCGAGGACCGCAAGGCGCAAGGCCTGTTCCTCGACATGAGCGTACGCGACAACATCAACGTTTGCGCCTGCGTGCCGGATGCCGGCCATGGCGGCGTGCTGGACCGGCGGCGCGGCGCGCAGCGTGCCGCCGAGGCCATCAAGTCGCTATCGATCCGGGTTGCTTCGCCTGGCGTCAATGTCGGTGCGCTCTCCGGCGGTAATCAACAGAAAGTGCTGCTGGCGCGCCTGCTGGAAATCAAGCCGCATGTGCTGATTCTTGATGAACCGACGCGCGGTGTCGATATCGGCGCCAAGTCCGAGATCTACCGAATCATCAACGAGCTGGCCAATGCCGGCATCGGCGTGGTGGTGATTTCGAGCGAACTGCCGGAAATCGTCGGCACCTCGGACCGCGTGCTGGTGATGCGCGAGGGCGAGCTGGTGGCCGAACTAGGCGGCCATTCGGGACGCGAGATCACCCAGGAAAACATCATCGAACTGGCCACCGGCGCACAGCAGGTGCAGCCGCAAGCCGCGTGAGCAGAATCGACATCATGAACCAGAACAGCCAGGAGACAATCATCATGAACCTTTCCGTACAAGGCGGCAGTGCCGCAACGGCGGTCGGCAATCCGGAAAAATTGCGCAACCTGATGCGCACAGTCGGCATGCTGCCGGTATTGCTGTTGCTGATACTCGGCTTCAGTTTGCTGAGCCAGAATTTCTTTACGTTGCAGAACCTGTCGATCGTGACCCAGCAAGCGTCGGTGAATATCGTGCTGGCGGCCGGCATGACCTTCGTCATCCTGACTGCCGGCATTGACCTGTCGGTCGGCGCGATCCTGGCGGCGTCGGCCGTGGTGGCGATGCTTGCTTCAATGTCGCCGCAGTACGGCATGCTGGGCATTGCCGCCGGGCTCGGCTTCGGCTTGCTGCTGGGGCTGGTGAATGGCGTGCTGATTGCCTTCATGCGGCTGCCGCCGTTCATCGTCACGCTCGGCGCGTTGACCGCAATGCGCGGCCTGGCGCGGCTGCTGGCGGACGATAAGACTGTCTTCAATCCTGAATTGCCGTTTGCTTTCATCGGCAACGATTCGATATTGGGTGTGCCGTGGCTGGTCATCATCGCCCTGCTGGTGGTGGCGCTGGCCTGGTTCATCCTGCGCCGCACGGTGATCGGCGTGCAGATTTATGCAGTGGGCGGCAACGCTGAAGCGGCGCGTCTGTCCGGCATCAAGGTCTGGAAAGTGCTGCTGTTCGTGTATGCGGTGTCGGGACTGCTGGCCGGTCTTGGCGCGGTGATGACGGCGTCGCGCTTGTCGGCGGCCAACGGTTTGCAACTGGGCCAATCCTACGAACTCGATGCGATTGCTGCGGTGATCCTTGGTGGCACCAGTTTTACCGGCGGTGTCGGTTCGATTGTCGGCACCCTGATCGGGGCGCTGATTATCGCCGTGCTGACTAACGGCCTGGTGTTGCTGGGCGTGTCCGATATCTGGCAATACATCATCAAGGGCATCGTCATCATTGGCGCGGTGGCGCTGGATCGCTATCGGCAATCGGGCGCACGTACCTGACCTAACGGATGGACACCGGGCGCGGCAAGCTGGTCGTGGCGCCCGGATTTTGATATGACCGGCAACAGGAGATCAAGCATGATGAAAAAATTCGTTTTAGCTGCAGTACTGCCGTTGACGCTGGCCATGAGCATGTCGGGAACCGTGCAGGCGCGGGAATTGAAATCGGTCGGCATCACTGTCGGCTCACTCGGCAATCCCTACTTTGTGACCCTGGCCAACGGCGCCAAGGCCAAAGCATTGCAAATCAATCCAAACGTCAAGGTGACGGCAGTGTCGGCCGATTACGACCTGAGCAAGCAATTCACGCAGATCGACAATTTCATTTCGGCGGGGGTTGATTTGATCCTGCTGAACGCCACCGATCCGGTCGCCATTGAGCCGGCTATCAAGAAGGCGCAGAAGGCAGGTATCGTGGTGGTGGCGGTTGACGTCGGCGCCAAAGGCGTGGACGCTACGGTGCAGACGGATAACGAACAGGCCGGTCGCCTGGCTTGCAAATTCCTGGTCGATAAACTTGGCGGCAAGGGCAATGTGATTATCCAGAACGGTCCGCAAGTGACCGCGGTGATCGATCGCGTCAAGGGTTGCAAGACTGTGTTTGCCGCTGCGCCAGGCATCAAGCTGCTGTCCGACGATCAGGACGGCAAAGGCTCGCGCGAAGGCGGCTTGAATGCGATGCAGGGTTACCTGACGCGCTTCCCGAAAATCGACGGCTTGTTCACCATCAACGATCCGCAGGCAATCGGCAGCGATCTCGCGGCCAAGCAACTCAAGCGCAGCGGCATCATCATCACGTCGGTCGACGGCGCACCGGATATCGAGGCGGCGCTGAAGTCGGGCACGTCGATCCAGGCGTCCGCTAGCCAGGATCCATGGGCGCAGGCGCAGGATGCGGTTGCCATCGGCTATGACATCCTGAACGGCAAGCGTCCGGCAAAATCTGTGGTTCTGCTGGCGCCGGTGCTGATTACTCACGATAATGTCGCTACCTATAAAGGTTGGTCGACTCAGCGCTAACGGGTCTCCGAAACCTTGGGCGGTTGTTTAACGGCAATCGCCCTATGCAAAAAAAACAGAGGAGAGAACACAATTGGCCACAATGGACGATGTCGCAAGAATTGCGCAGGTTTCCACCTCGACGGTATCGCATGTCTTGAACGGAACGCGCAAGGTGCGGCCGGCGACCGTACGTGCGGTGGAGGCGGCGATCCAGGCGACCGGCTACATTCCGAACACACTGGCGCGCTCGCTGGCGCGTTCGACGTCGAACACTATCGGCGTTGCGATCTCGGCCTTGTCCAATCACTATTTCAGTGAAACCGTGCACGCCATCGAAACCGAATGCGCCAGGCACGGCATCATGATGTTGTATGTCGACACGCGCGACGATCCCGAACAGGAACTACGTGCGGTCAAAGCCTTGCATCACCGCCGGGTCGACGGCATTTTGCTGGCGCCGTCCCCCGATCCGCAGCATCTGGCGCTGGAGTATTTGCGCGCCAACCAGATTCCGGCAGTGCTGGTCGACCGCTTGATGCCGCAGGGCTTCGATCAGGTCGGCGTGGAAAACAAGCAATCGTCGCAGGAGTTGGTGCGGCATCTGATCCAGCATGGCCACAAACGCATCGCCTTTATTTCCGGCCGCGCCGGCCTGACTACCACCGACGAGCGGATTGCCGGCTATCGGGCGGCGCTGGATGCGGCCGGCTTACCGTTTGATGAAGAGCTGCTGGTTTGCGGCGAATCCAGCAGCGAGCCGGCGCGCCTGGCGACCCGCAAGCTGCTGACGCTAGCCGCGCCGCCGACGGCGATCATGGCCGCCAACAACCTGATGACGATTGGCGCCATGCACGCGTTGCGCGACGCCAAGGTCGATGTGCCGGAACAGATTGCGCTGGTCGGTTTTGATGATTTCGACTGGGCCGATTTCTTTGTGCCGCGCCTGACCGTGATGGCGCAGCCGGTCAAGGAGTTGGGCATGCGCGCGGTCAAGTTACTGATGAAACGAATAGAAGCGCCGGACGGCAAGAAGCAGACGGTACGGCTGGCGCCGACTTTGCGCGTCCGCAATTCATGCGGCTGTCTGTGACGCCAATCCTGATGATGGAGATATATGCATAGTCCGATTGCACTCGGGATCGATCTCGGCACTTCGGAGCTGAAGGCGGTGTTACTGGATCAGAGCGGTGTGGTGCTGGCGCATACCGGGGTCCGGCTGACGATTTCGCGGCCGCAGCCCGGCTGGTCCGAACAGGACCCGGAAGACTGGTGGCAGGCTTGCGCCGCTGGATTGCAGCAACTCAGAGCAGCCAATCCGGATGCCTATGCCAGGGTTCGCTGCATCGGTTTATCCGGTCAGATGCATGGTGCAGTTTTGCTGGACGAGAGCGACCGCGTGTTGCGTTCGGCGATTCTGTGGGACGACTCGCGCGCGATGGTGGAGGCGGAGCAATTGGGCCGCGATCATCCCGATTTCGCCGAAGCCACCGGCAGCTTGCCGATGGCTGGCCTGACCGCACCCAAGCTGCTTTGGCTGCAGCGTCATGAGCCACAAACGTTCAACCGAATTTCCTGTGTACTGTCGCCCAAAGATTATCTGCGGCTGCGCCTGAGCGGCGAGCGTATCACCGATGTCTCGGATGCCGCCGGTACGCTCTGGCTGGATGTACGCCGACGCGCGTGGTTCGAGCCGATGGTCAACGCCACCGGATTGGCCTTGCGGCAGTTGCCGCCGCTGGTGGAAGGTTCTGCCGCATCGGCAGGTTTGACTGCTGTGGCGGCAACCCAGTTGGGTTTGAGCGCCGGGCTGGTGGTGGCTGGCGGTGGCGGCGACAACCCGGTGTCGGCGGTCGGCATCGGCGCGATCGATGCCGGCCAGGCCTTCGTCACGCTCGGCACCAGTGCGGCACTGGTCGCGATTACCGATCACGCGGCAGGCAATCCGCCCAGCGCGGTGCATACTTTCTGCCACGCGCTGCCGCAGCGCTGGTACACGATGGGCGCGATGCTGTCCGGCGCCAGTTGCCTGCGCTGGGTGACCAATCTGTTGGGCAAGCCCAATGAACAGGCATTGCTGCAACTGGTGCAAGAAACGCTGCCGATCGCGCAAGTCTTGCCGGCAACAACGCCATTGTTCCTGCCATACCTGGCCGGTGAGCGCACTCCGCATAACGATCCGCTGGTGCGCGGCGGCTTCATGCAACTAGGGCACGATACGGTGCCGGCGATGCTTGGCTATGCAGTGCTGGAAGGGGTTGGTTTCGGCCTGCTGGATGCGATGCATGCGGTGCAGTCGGCCGGTGCTGCGGTGAGCAGTTGCGCACTGGTCGGCGGCGGCGCGCGCAGCGATTATTGGGCGCAGTTGTTGGCCAACATACTGGACCGCGAAATCCATACCCTGTCAGGTAGCGAACTCAGCGCCTGCATTGGCGCCGCCAAGCTGGGATTCCTGGCAATCGGCGGTGGCCAGGATTTGCTTGCCGCCGGCATGCCTATCAAAGCCCGCTTCACACCTGTGCCCACACAACAGCCGGTATTGCAGGCGCGTTATCAACAATTCCGCGGCTTGTTCGCGGCGGCGCAAGCCTTGCATGATTGACTCGAACGGTTGAACCGATTCGGATTTTTTAAACTCGATTTTTCCAAACCAGGAATACACAATGAACCAGCTGGAGCAACTCAAGCAATTCACTACCGTAGTAGCCGATACCGGCAACTTCAAGCAACTGGCGCAATTCAAGCCGCGTGATGCCACCACCAATCCGTCCCTGATCCTGAAAGCGGTGCAGCAGGTGGAATACGCGCCGCTGTTGGCTGAAACCGTTGCCGCCCATGCCGCCGATGGCCTGGAGCTGATTGTCGATCAGGTGCTGGTGCGCTTTGGCCTGGAAATCCTGAAAGTGGTGCCGGGCCGCGTCTCGACCGAAGTCGACGCCCGTCTCAGTTTCGACACCGCCGCCACGGTGGCCCGCGCGCGCCGCATCATGGCTTTGTATGAAGCGGCCGGCATCGGTCGCGAGCGGGTGTTGATCAAGATCGCATCAACCTGGGAAGGCATCCAGGCCGCGGCAATCCTCGAACGCGAAGGTATCCGTTGCAATCTGACCTTGCTGTTTGCGTTCTGCCAGGCGGTCGCCTGCGGCGCCGCCAAAGTGCGCCTGATCTCGCCGTTCGTCGGCCGCATTTACGATTGGTACAAGAAATCCGCTGGCAGCGCCTGGGATGAATCAGCGAACACGCTGTCGAACGATCCTGGCGTCAAATCGGTGGCGCAGATTTACAGCTACTACAAGCAACATGGCATCGAGACCGAAGTGATGGGCGCCAGCTTCCGCAATGTCGGCCAGATTGCGGCGCTGGCCGGGTGCGACCTGCTGACCATCAGTCCGGAATTGCTGGCGCAGTTGCAGGCTGGGGAGGGCGCGTTGCCGCGCATGCTGGGTAAGGACGCGCCTGGCGTTGACATGCCCGCAATCAGTTACGACGAGGCAGGCTTCCGCTACGCGTTGAACGACGATGCGATGGCGACTGAGAAGCTGGCGGAAGGAATCCGTGGCTTTGCCGCCGATGCGATCAAGCTCGACAAGATCATCGAAGGTTTGATCGCCGCCGCATAGCTTGCTGGCGAGGCGTGTTTACTCAGCGCGCAACGCCTGCCGACGCCAGATCCACCCAAGTAGCGCCAGCGCCAGCACGGCGTGTAGCGCCGCAATTGCGATCATGATCCAGCCGCTGTCGGCGTACAGCGGCATGAACAATGCGGCGAGTTCGCGCATTCCCATTGTCTTGCATAGGAATGGAAGCAAACCGTTGATCACCGCCAGGTACAGGATGGTGGTGGCGCCAACCCGCTTGCTGTTGCCGGAAAAGGCGAAAAACAGATAAACGCAGGCGTCGCGCAACAGCATCAGTGCAATCGTCACGGCCAGGAACGACGTGTCGATGATTGCTCGCGGCAGTTTGAATGGCAGCGCGTCGCTGCCGCTGAACGCCAGCAGCAGCGCAAAACAGAAACTCAGCAGCAACGTGGTCGGCCAGATCGGCAGGTTATGGAACAGGCCGTTCCAGTTGCCAGCGCGTGCACGGGCCACTACCCGCTGCCAAAGCGCGATGTTGTTTTCTTCGGAGAACAGCGCCGCATAAGTCATGCCCGTGGCGAATAGCAAGCCGATCCACAGCAAGCCGCCGCCCCCGGTGAAACCGGCGAAGTAGCCGGCCAGCAGGCAGCAGCCGAGTGGCCAGGCCCACGGAATGGCGGTGATCTGCAATGCGCTGCCCATGGTGCGCCAGGCGGCGAATACGGCGATGACGGCGAAGAATACGGTGCTGGCCAGCAGGAAGGAACTGTAGGCGTAGGAACTGCCCCACCACAATATGGAAGCATCGGCGTTGGCGCGGAATGGCGGCGCGAACATCACGGCGATCAGGACCACCGCCCAGGCGATGCCGCCACGCTGTACTGCACGGATGTCACTGCGCATCAGGTGCAGGTTCAGCGCAATCGTCGCCGCATGCATCAGGATGCCCAACGCTACCAGCGTCAGGGCCGCGCTCAGCATCAGTTCACGCTCGCGGATCATCGCGAAAACCGCAAACGCGACCAGGCAAATAATGCCGCCGTACCAGTTAAAAGCGGTGGCGCCGAACAGTTTGCCCCAGGTCATGGTCCATGGATCGAGCGCGCTCATGCGCTGCTGGTCCCAGGTCTTGTCGCGGATTTCATCGATTACCGCATTGCTGGCATTGCGCGTGCCCCACAGGCAGACAATGCCGCCGAACAGCATCAGGGCGATGCTGTCGATCGAGATGCCGCCCGGGAAACTGTTATCGGCAACCTTCAAAGTCAGGAATATCAGCCCCAGGATCGCCGGCATGGCGATCAGCCGGTGCAGGGAAAATTGCAGCCACAGGTTGCGTTTGAATTCAGGATTGATCATGTTGCACTCCCGCCGTTGGCCGGCATGTTTTGTTGTCCGTTTTCATAGGTGGCGACCGAGCGCAGATAGGATTGCTGCAAATTCTCTTTCTGGTCGGACAAGCTGGCAACTGCCAGGCCGTTGCTGATCAGGCGCGCCAGCAGCGCCGCCTGCGCATGTTGATCGCCGCTGAACAGGAAATCCGCAGCGCGTTCGTCGCCGCCCTCAATCTGCACCGTCGGTTCGGCCGCCAGTTGCGCATGCAATCCAGCGTTGGCTTGCGCCAGCACGATCCGCAGTGACTTGCGCGCCGTCGACTGATTGCCGTCATGGTTCAGCGAGCGATATTCCAGCACCTTGCCGTCGCGCAGCGCCAGCATGTGGGTCGAATATTCATCCAGCTCGGCCAGGATGTGCGACGACACCAGCAACGTCATGCCGCTGGCCTGCAACTGCCGGAACAGGCCGGCCAGGCTGCTGCGCGCTTCTGGATCGAGACCGGAAGCCGGTTCGTCCAGCAGCAGTACTTTAGGTGAATGGATGATGGCCTGGCCGATGGCAACGCGCTGGCGCAAGCCGCGCGACAGTTTGTCGCAGGTTTGCTGCAATCGATCAGTCAGCGCCAGTTGCTGCGCCGTGGTCTGGATCGCCTGTGGAATTGCCGCTGCCGGGAGGCCTTGCGCCGCCGCCGCATATTCCAGGCATTGGGCCACGGTCAGGGCCTGATACAAACCATAGAAATCGGACAGGTAGCCCATCAGCCGATGCGCTTCGCGCGGCCGTTCCAGCACATCCATGCCGGCCACGCTGATGGCGCCGGCGAGCGGAGTTTCGAGGCCGGCGATGCAACGCATCAGTGTGGTCTTGCCAGCGCCGTTGGAGCCGACCAGCGCCGTGACGCTGCCTTGCTCAACCTGTAGGCTGACCTGATGCAAGGCGCGGTGGCCGGGGTAGTCAAAGGTAAGTCCTGAGATTTTTATCATGGGATATGGGCAGTCGGTTGGCCCGCACAAGGGCACGATAGCAATAAGTTGCCAATAATATAGCAGGCCGCCGGCAATTGGCGAGAACCTTGCGCCCGGCAACAGCGTGTATCAATGCGGCGCCAGCTGTTACCAAATGATTCGATTGCATCGGCCATGCGGCAACTCCGGTTAAATATGGCGTTTTAGATATGGAGAATGCTATGCAACGTTCAAAGCTCGCTGTGACCTTGATATCGTCGGCGCTGGCCGGCTTGTTCAGCCTGGGGTTGGCAGCCAGTGCGCTGGCGACGCCGGTGATGGATTTTCGAGCCGAGGACGTGCTGGGTGCCGCTGACGGCTTGAAGGACGATTTGCATCTGAATCCCAATCAGCAAACCTTGTGGGGGCAATTGGCGGCCAAGACCAAGGTAATCGTCAAGGAGCGCGAACGGCGCCAGCAAGACCTGCAGGCCAACATGCGCAGCGGCCTCAACAATCCGAATATCGATCTGCGCCAGTTGTCGACCGCGATCGATGCTGAGTCAGGCTTGTCGGCCCAGGATGGCCGTCAGCTGCGCGAGTTGTGGTTGACCATGAACGATGCGCTGGATGATCAGCAACGGCAAGCGGTACGACTGTATCTGGCAGACCGCCTGCAACGCGCCAACGATGTCGCTTGCGAGCGCAATTCGGACACCGTCAAGCCGGCCGGCAAGAGCCACGGCGGCGGCCGTGGTATGGGAGGAGGCATGGGTGGAGGTTCTGGTGGCATGGGCGGCGGTAGCAACGGTATGTAAGTCGGCAAGGCGTGAATGATCGCCACTGTCCGGCCAGCATTTTCCTCGGTGGAAATGATTTAACAAAAGTTTGCAATTTATTATTTATTGCCGAAGTTGAAACTGATTTTTCTCATCTAGAATGTTTGCAGCCGCTGCGGCCGGTGTCTCTCCGTACACCGCCGACGCGATCGAAGCTTTCATTTTGGAATGGTAGATGCAGTTAAAACAGATTAGCGGTTTGCTGGTGTTGTGCGGCGTAGTTGGTTTGAGCGGCTGTAGTTCGGTCGTCACGGAAGGCAGTTCCGCTGCGGCCGGCGTGGCCGGTACGGCACTCGCCGGCAAGGTGACCAACAACGCCGCAGTGGCCACCGGCATTGGCCTTGGCGTGCAGGCTGCGGCGCGTGCCGGCGTGCAGTATGAACAGCGCAAGATACACGGCGAGGAGCAGGATGCAATTGCCAGCGCAGCCGGCGGCCTGACTGTTGGCGCGGTCGCCAACTGGGAAATCAGGCATTCGCTGCCGCTCGAGGACAATGAGCGAGGCCGGGTCACGGTCAGTCGCATCATCAGCAGCCAAGGTATGAGCTGCAAGGAAATCGTGTTCTCGGTCGATGGTTTGGTCGGTCAGGCCGGCAAGCCGACCAGTGAGTTTTACGTCGCCACCATTTGCCAATCCGGCGCGAACTGGAAATGGGCTTCGGCCGAACCGGCGACCGAGCGCTGGGGAGCGTTGCAGTGATGCGGCGTGGTCGTTTCATACGCCGTGCCGCTGCCGGCGGCTTATTGATTGTCGCTGCGCTGGCTTTGAGCGGTTGCAACAGTATCGGCGGCTTCGCCGGCGCGGCGGCGGGTGTTGCCAGTGGCGCGGTCACTTCCAATCCGGCAGTCGGCTACGCTATCGGCATCGGTGTACAAGCTGCCACCGACGCCACCACCAAATACATTTTCCGCAATTGGCAGAAAGCCGAGCAGGACGAAATCGCCGCCATCATCGGCAATCTCGAAGTAGGGCAGTCGCGGCGCTGGGCTATCGTGCATCAGATTGCGTATGGCAACGAACACGGCGAAGTGCGCGTGACGCGCACGATCGATACGCCGCTGGCTTTATGCAAGGAAGCAATCATGTCGGTCGATACCGGCGAGGGCGCGCAGTTGAAGCGTGCTTGGTACGTCACTAGCGCTTGCCGGAGCGATGATGTCTGGAAGTGGGCCGCTGCGGAACCGGCGGTGGAACGATGGGGCAGTCTCCAGTAATTGACTTTGCAGCGCGTCTTGCAACAGGCTGCAATCTCTATTACCAACGATCGGCCAACATTAAAAAGCCGGGAATCCAGCAGGATGCAACGCCGATGATGACGGTGATGATGCCTAGCGACCGAATGTTTTTCTGAAGAGCCAAGGCCAGGAAAAACAGGAACCAGAGTAGTCCCCATGCCAGCCACATCACGGTCGAGCGCATGTCTTGCGCCATGGCCATCCAGGCCATCGGCAGCGTATTGATGGCGACAAACAGGCAATACCAGCCCAGGCCTTTTCCGCTCATGCCTTTCCATTGCACCACCGCCAGATACAGGTAGGTGAAGGCAAACAGCAAACCGGCGGCAACACTGAGATAGCCGGCGTTATCAACGCTGCGGATGATGCCCAGCAGGCTGATGAACAGCGCCAGCATGCCGATCAAAAAATTGAAGACGGCGTTTTCGCGCGCCTCTATCCGGCCGGTCAATCCAACGCCATTGACAACCAGCACCGCGCCGATGAAAAGTAAAGCTATGCCCAACATGATGTAATTCCTTCTGCAAGACCGTCATGATTCTTGTCGGATTTTTCGAACTTGCGGCAAGGTACGCGATTCCTGCGCGCGCGGGTTCGCCGGAATCGTATAAGGCCAATATGTATATTTGTCTTGAAATTGATCACCACATAGGCCTAATGCCCTGAGCGACGGAGCGTAGCGACTCAGGCATTCGCCGTATGTTCAAGGAACTTACTTCCTTGACGCCTGCCGAATACCGCCAGGCCTTTGCAACACTTATGGCATGATGGCAACCGTTTGATGTGACGACAGAGTTATTGTTTATGATATTTCAAAGATATATCGCGGGAAGAACGCATCTACTGGCTTGTGCGGCGGCGTTGTTTGTCTGCGGCTGCGGGGAGAAGGCGGCTGAGACTGCGCCGACGAGCGATGAAAAGAGATTTCGTTCGACCGTGGTTTTGCCTACGCCGGTAGCGTCCGGTGAGGTGAGGGTTGTCTATTCGGACGCGCAGCGTAAAAGTGCAAAGTCGCAAGCGGCCGGCTTGTTGAAGGAAATGAGAAGGGCCGAACGGCTCTCGCACGATTTGCAGATCATGCACAACAAGACCCGGTACTATCGCGAATTCAACAACCCGCTGGAAAATTTGTTGCGGGATTGGCCGGGTGCGCACAACAAGGATCAACCTTTGTTTGCTGAACTGGAGGATTGCGCAACTGCCGGTCATAAAATTCTGGCCGTCGGTAAAGGCATTAAAAGGCACGAGTTTCAGAAGAAACATCTGACTCGTGAGCGCAATGCCTATTTGGAATTGATGGAGAAATGCGAGCGGGCAATCGCCAGCTTCCAGTAAAATTCGGCTTGCCGTGTGGCGTAAAGCGATCACCCTGCGTACACTAGCTGCGATTCCCTTATTTCTCCTGAACCATGACCATCACTGTCAACCCAGATCTCCGTGCCTATATTGATCCGCTAACTGAAGATGAATTCGCTGCATTGGAACGCAGCCTGCTGTCTGAAGGTTGTCGCGATGCGCTGGTGCTGTGGGGCGATTTGCTGGTGGACGGACACAACCGCTACGGCATCTGCCAGAAACACGGCATCCCGTTCAATACCACACAGAACAAAACCTTCCAGTCCATGGATGACGTGCATTTGTGGATGATAGATAACCACCTCGGACGACGCAGCGTTTCGGATTTCCAGCGTGGCGTGCTAGCGTTGCGCAAGAAGGAGATCGTATCGGCGCGGGCATCGCAGGTGCAAGCCCAGCAGTCGTCCGCTGAATCGGCGGAGAGCGCTGTTTCAGCACCATCAGAGAGCGAGCCACCGTGGACGCGGGAAGCGGTTGCGCGCGCTGCGCGCGTGAGTAGCGCAACCTTGGGGCAAATCGAAAAAATCCAGAAGACTGCGGCGCCCGAACTGGTGAGTGCAGTTAAGTCGGGCGTCATTTCCATCAATGCCGCCGCGGCGGTCGCTACCTTGCCGAGCGAGGAGCAGGTTGCAGCTGTCGCCGGCGGCAAGAAGGAACTGCGCCAGGCCGCAAGACAGGTGCGTGAGGCGCGTTTGCCGCCCAAGCCTGAACTGGAGCCGCCGCCGAGCGACGCTACGCCTGAGCAGGTGGAGATTCATCGTTTGATGCAATTACTCGCCGAACTTACCGACGAGCGTGATCAGTTGAAAAAGAAGGTGCAGCATCTGACCATTGCACTAGCTGAGGCGCGCGGCGCGAAATAAATCAGGCCACGCGCCGATGATCGTGCCGGCGCGAAAAAATTAATATTTCAGCTTGTACCCGGTCTTGAAAATCCAGGCCACGATGGCCAGGAAGGCAACCAGGAAAACCAGCGTCATCGTCAGGCTGATGGTGATGCTGACATCGGCATTGCCGTAGAAGCTCCAGCGGAATCCGCTGATCAGGTAGACCACCGGGTTGAACAGGCTGATCGTGTGCCAGACCGGCGGCAGCATCTTGATCGAATAAAAACTGCCGCCCAGGAAGGTCAGCGGCGTGATGATCAGCAGCGGCACCAGTTGCAGCTTTTCGAAGCTGTCGGCCCAGATGCCGATGATGAAGCCGAACAGGCTGAAGGTCACCGCGGTCAGCACCAGGAACAGGATCATCCACAGTGGATGCTGCACCTGCAATGGCACAAACAAGCCTGCCGTGGCCAGGATGATCAGGCCAAGGATGATCGATTTGGTGGCGGCGGCGCCGACATAGCTGACCACAATTTCGCGATACGAAACCGGCGCCGACAGCAGTTCATAAATGGTGCCGGTGAATTTCGGGAAATAGATGCCGAAAGAGGCATTCGAGACGCTTTGCGTCAACAGCGACAGCATCACCAGCCCAGGCACGATAAAGGCGCCGTAGCTGATGCCGTCGATTTGCGAGATGCGCGAACCGATTGCCGCGCCGAACACGACGAAATACAGCGAAGTAGAAATCACCGGGGCGACGATGCTTTGCAAGACGGTGCGTCCGGCGCGCGCCATTTCAAAGCGGTACATGGCGCGGATTGCGTGGAAATTCATTGTTCGTCCTTTATCAGGTTGACGAAAATATTTTCAAGGGAGCTCTGCGTGGTCTGGATATCCTTGAATGCGATACCCCCTTCGCTCAGTGCGTTGAGCAGCGAAATGATGGTGACGCGTTCGCCGTCGTTTTCGTAGGTGTAGATCAGCTGGCTGCCGTCGCTCGACAAGCTCAGGTTGTAGGCTGCAAGTTCGGGTGGAATGCTGTCGAGCGGCCGTTCCAGTTGCAGCGTCAGCAGCTTCTTGCCGAGTTTGCGCATCAGTTCGCTCTTGTCCTCAATCAGGATGATCTCGCCCTTGTTGATCACGCCGATGCGGTCGGCCATTTCTTCGGCTTCATCGATGTAGTGAGTGGTCAGGATGATGGTCACGCCGCTCTCGCGCAGCGAGCGCACCAGTTGCCACATGTCGTGCCGCAGATTCACATCGACGCCGGCGGTGGGTTCATCTAGAAACAGGATCTGTGGCTCGTGCGACAAGGCCTTGGCAATCAGCACGCGGCGCTTCATGCCGCCGGACAGGGTGATGAGCTTGTTGTCCTTCTTGTCCCATAGTGACAGGTCCTTGAGCACTTTTTCGATATGGGCCGGATTGGCCGGTTTGCCGAACAGCCCGCGACTGAAGGATACCGTCGCCCACACCGTTTCGAATGCATCAGTGGTCAGTTCCTGCGGCACCAGTCCAATCAGGGAGCGCGCCGCGCGGAAATCCTTGACAATGTCGTGGCCGTCGACGAGGACTGTGCCCTCGGACAGGTTGAGAATGCCGCAGATGCAGCTGATGAGCGTCGTTTTGCCGGCGCCATTCGGCCCCAGCAACGCCAGGATTTCGCCGCGGCGGATGTCCAGGTCAACGTTTGTAAGCGCCTGGTAGCCGGAGGCGTAGTTCTTGGAAAGATTTGCTACCGTTATGATATTTGGCATGAACTGATCGATCATGGTGAAAGCGAATGACGCATCTGCTGCGCGATGGCAGGATACGGCTCGTGATGCGATTGCAGGTGGTCCAGATGCTGGCCGATTTGCCTGAATTGGCATGATCTTAGCGCATCTGCGGCAGAACGTAATTTCCCATGTTAAATTCACGTTCTGCGGCATATGTCGCGTCAGCTTAAAAGAGGGAATCATGTGGACTCATGAGGACAGCATCGAGACGACGGCTACCCCGGCACAAATCTGGGCGTTGTTTTCCAACGTTCCAGGCTGGAAAAAATGGAATCGCGGTATCGAGGACATTCAGATCCATGGCGACTTCGCGAATGGCACGACATTCACCATGCAGATTCCCGGAGATATCTCATTCACCAGCACATTGATCGACGTCAGGAGCAACGAGGGCTTTACTGATGAAACCGACATAGACGGAACGCGCGTGCTGGTGCATCACAAGATTGTGCCATTGGCTTCGGGGCGCACAAAAGTCATCTACAGCACGGAAATTACCGGCCCCGCTGCTGCCGAATTGGGCCCGATGGTTACGGCGGATTTTCCGGATGTGCTTGGCGCCTTGAAAAAAATCGCAGAAAACCCGTAACGTTGGTAGTCGTCCGCTCGCCGGTTTTTTGTTGAAGCCCTGATACGTATATGGAAACACTAGTTGGTCAAAGAATAAGGCTGCGTCCGCTGCTGGCCACGGATGCACCGGCCTTGGTTGCTGCCGCCTCCGATGGTGAGCTCTGGAACTTGCCTTTTACGGTGGTGCCGTCGTCAGAAACGGTGCAAAGCTACATCCGCACGGCGTTGGACGGCCAAGCTGCCGGAACCGTCATGCCATTTGTGACCGAGATTCTGGAAACCGGCCAGGTGATAGGTTCTACTCGCTTCTGGAAGATCGATCGGCAGCATCGCAAGCTCGAAATTGGTAGCACCTGGATCGCCGCTACATGGCAAGGAACCTATGTCAATACCGAAGCCAAATTCCTGATGCTGTGCTACGCATTTGAGGTGCTCAACTGCGTGCGGGTGCAGTTCACCACGGATGAAATCAACGAAAAATCCCGGCGCGCCATACTCCGGCTTGGCGCAAAGCAGGAGGGGATTGTCCGTCATGAAAGAATCATGCCGGACGGCCGTAAAAGAAATTCCGTGCGCTTCAGTATTATCGACGACGAGTGGCCGGATGTTCGCAAAAGCCTGGAGCAGAAGCTTCTGAGTACACGACCTTAGGCATGTGCAATTTCCGCCGCAATCGCCGACTGCACTGCGGCGCGTGATCCTATGCGCTCCATGTAGCGGACGATGGCCGGCCATCGCTCAAGATCGATTCCAAAGAATTTGTTCCAACGCATGACGGTGAACAGGTAGGCATCAGCCACGCCGAATTGCTCGCCAAGCAGAAAATCGTTTGCCTCCAGCGTCGTCGCGATCTGATCGAAGCGTTTGTACAGCTTGTCTTTGAATATCGCCTTCACTTGATCTGGAATTGCCGAGTTGAATAGCGGGCTGAGACCCGCGTGGATTTCACT
Organism: Collimonas sp. NPDC087041; assembly: GCF_044745265.1. Taxonomy (NCBI): domain Bacteria; kingdom Pseudomonadati; phylum Pseudomonadota; class Betaproteobacteria; order Burkholderiales; family Oxalobacteraceae; genus Collimonas; species Collimonas sp. NPDC087041. Next base: position 28,079 of record NZ_JBIUZX010000003.1, on the reverse strand, counting down.
GGTGATGAAGTTGAGCCATTCCTGCAAGCGCACGCGCTCCCAACTACCGTTCGCCGGGGCCAGTCCGGCCTCGGGTTTCAGGTCTGCCAGATACTGCACAATCGCTGGACCTTCGGTCAGCACTTCGCCGTTATCGATTTGCAGCGCCGCCACATAGCCTTTGGGATTGATCGCCAAAAAATCGTCGCCGCCGGCGGTCTTCTTGGTTTTGTTATCGACGCGAATCAATTCAAACGGCAGCGCCAGTTCGCGCAACACAATGTGGGGCGACAGAGAGCAGGTCTCCGGAGCGAAATATAACTTCATGCATACCTCCTGGTTATCTGGAGGACGCATTATCTCGACGCTGGTTACTTTTGTATAGAAGGAAAACTTATGTTATATAGGTACATAAAATATACCTAAGTGATCCGATGAAGAAAAACGTGTCCGGTTGTTCTGTAGAGGAAGCCATGCGCCTGCTCGGCGGCCGCTGGCGCATGCTGCTGGTTTCTTTCCTGCTGGATGGCCCTAAACGTTTCAATCACCTGCGGCGCGACGTGCCCAATATTTCCCAGCGAATGCTGACGCTGGAACTGCGCGCGCTGGAAGAGGCCGGACTGGTGCTGCGCACGGTGTATCCGGAAGTGCCGGTCAGGGTTGAGTATTGCCTGACCGAAGATGGCCAGCGCTTGCGAAAGATCGTCATGGTGCTACAGGAGTTTGGTTTATGGCTGAAAGGGCGGGAGTAAACGACGCCCGCCTGACCGATCCGAAATGCTTTTTTTGCGAACCAATCGGCATTGCCTCATAGTCGCGAGAGCGGCAAGTAAGTTTGTTTTTTGTATGGCATCATGTGGCGATTATTTTTCTATCGTACTAGTTGAATTTTGCCGACAAGGATGTCCATGGTTACTTGCTACCTGCGCTATATCATCGATCCGTACAAGCTCAAAGAATTTGAACACTACGGAAAAATCTGGATTCCGCTGGTCGAGAAATTCGGCGGTATCCATCATGGATACTTTCTGCCGTCGGAAGGAATCAACAACGTGGCGCTGGCGATGTTTACATTTCCATCGCTCGCTTCGTATGAAGCGTACCGGGAAAAATCGCTGCTTGACCCTGAGTGCCAGGCCGCATTCAAGTATGCCGAGGAAACCCGATGCATCGTCAGTTATGAACGCAGCTTCTTCCGTCCAATCTTCAAATAATCAATTCCATGAACGATATGCCGCAAAGCTTTTCCCGTCGTGACATTCTGCTGACCGCGTTATCTGGCGCGGCTGTCTCCCTGCTGCCAGGCATCGCCAGCGCGCAGCTTATGGAAAAGCCGTCAGCAGATGCAGAGGCACGGTTTTCAACCATGCTGGCCGATTTTTCAGAAGAAATCTTGCGCCTGTCGCCGATAACCGCAACCTCGCTGGGGCTCGATTCCGGGGCGCGTTCTGCACTCAAGTCGCGCCTGCAGGATGATTCACCTGCCGGTGACGCCGAATGGGCCAACCAGGTCAAATCGATGCTGGTTCGGATGGGAACCGTGGACCGTAAACAACTCAGCCCGGATGCGCAAATCCGTTACGACAGCGTGCGTTACGCGGCGACAGAGGGCGTGAATGGCCTGCGCTTTTCCTACGGCGGTGCAGCCAGTGGTTTCAATGGTGGCACCAGCCCATTCCCGGTGACGCAACAGGACGGTGCACTGACCTTTGTTCCTGAGTTTCTGGATTCTCAGCACAAGATCGCCAACGCCGCCGATGCGGAAGCTTACCTTGAGCGCGTGAAGGCCATGGCGCGCCTGATGGACCAGCAAAGCGCACGCATTGCCGAGCAGGCCGGGAAAGGCATCATGCCACCCGATTTCATTGCACACACGGCACTCGGCCAGTTGCGCGACTACCGCAAGACATCGGCAGCGGCGCAGAAGCTGGTTACTTCGATCAGTGTGCGCACCAAGGAACTGGGCATTCCGGGCAATTGGCAAGGGCGCGCGACGGATCTGGTGGAAACGATGATCTATCCAGCGCTCGACCGCCAGATCTCGACCTTTGCCAAAGCTACCGCCAAGGCCACTGACGTCGCCGGCGTGCATCGCTTGCCGGATGGCGCCGCGTATTACGAATGGGCATTGCAGCTGGGAACGACGACCACCCGCAGCGCCAGTGAAATCCACGCGATCGGCCTGGAGCAGAACAAGATGCTGCAGGCACGCATCGATGTCATCCTGAAGGCGCAAGGGCTCACGCAAGGCACAGTGGGCGAGCGCCTGCTGGCGCTGTCAAAAGATCCCAAACGCTACTATGCCGATAACGATCAGGGGCGCGAGCAACTGATCGCCTATTGCAATGAACGCGTCGCCGCGGTCAGGGCGTTGATGCCGAGGATTTCGCACCTCGACTTGAAGGCGCCGCTGGTGATCAAGCGCGTGCCGCCCGATATCGAAGCCGGCGCGCCGCTCGGTTACATGAACTTCCCCGCGCTGGACGGTTCGCGGCCGGCGATTTATTACATCAACCTGAAATCAACCACCTTGTGGCCGAAGGCCGAGATTGCGACGCTGACCGCGCACGAAGGCATTCCGGGTCACACCTGGCAGGGTGCGTATCTGGCGGAACATCATGCGGAGATACCGTTGATTACCTCAATGATGGGTTTCAACGCGTTTATCGAAGGCTGGGCACTCTACGCGGAACAACTGGTTGATGAGTTCGGCTTGTATGCCGATGATCCGTTCAGCCGGATCGGTTATCTGCAGGCACAGCAATTCCGTGCCTGCCGCCTGGTGGTTGACACCGGCTTGCATGCGATGAAATGGACACGCCAGCAGGCGATCCAGTTCATGATCGAAAACACTGGTCGCGGCGTTGCCGCCATGACCAGCGAAGTCGACCGTTACTGCGTATCGCCGGGACAAGCCTGTGGCTACAAGATCGGGCACAACGAAATGCTGCGTCAGCGCGAACGGGCAAAATTGGCGCTTGGAGGCAAATTCGACCTGGCAGGCTTCAACGACGCGCTGGTGAAAAGTGGCGGTGTACCGTTGACGGTGTTGCCGACTGTGATTGATCGATACATTGCAGGTGCGCGAACTGCATAGGACGCAGTGGCAGGCGCAGTGGCGCCTGCCACTGGCAAAAATCAGTGGTTCATCAGCGGGCCGCCGAAATATGTATTCACATAGAACATCAAGATGATGAACCTAGTGCGCTATCGCCTTGCTACGCCGGCGGACATTCTGACGCTCTGTGAATTGGGCCAGGAGTTGAACAGCCTGCATCATCAAATGCGTCCAGATATCTACGTCGCTGCAACCTCAGACTTTAAGCGCGATGCAGCGCATTGGCTTCCTAGCCTTGAGTCGGACAACCAGGCGGCTTATATCGCTGAAGAGGGGGCCACCGCTGTTGGTTTCGTCACCATGCACCTATCGCATCCCACGAGCCCTCTGCTCCAACCGCAGTGTGTCTGCCGCATCGGTTCCATTTGCGTCGTTCAGGAACAACGCGGGCGGGGAATAGGGCCGGCTCTGATGCGACTTGCCGAGTCGTGGGCAGCCGGGCGCGGCGCCAATGACGTTCGCTTGACCGTGTGGGCATTCAATGATGTGGCAATCGCTTTGTATAAGGAGCTGGGTTATGAGGTGCGCGCTTTTGAGATGGGCAAGCGCCAGAGCACGTGAGATCGGCTATTAAGATCGCGCTCGCACCACCAATTCGCTGAAGCCGGAAACCGCATCCGGCTCACGCGAAAAATGATGTTCCGGCAGTAGCGCCAGCAGTAACTCAGCCGTAGTGCGGACGATGCATCCGCGCGCCACATGCCCACCAGATACGCGGCCTTGGGCATCGGCCACGGAGATATGAAGATGTGCGCCATCCGGGGAGAGCGAACCGGCAAGTGTCAGGATTTCAATGTCGCCGCGCAGCTCGGTGGATTGTGCGGCGCCGGCAAACCGCAATTGTGCTACTGAGAGACTGCCTATGCCCTGCAGCATGAAGGCTGCGCTTACGCCATGTTCGACCAGCACGGACTCAAGAGAGGCGCGCAAGTCTTGTCCGGGAGTGAGGCGTAGAGCTAAGGTTTGCATGATCGCCGCAAGGATTTATCTGATCACCGCTCCAATAATTAAACCGACTGCCGCCGCAAGGTCAGCAGCAAGGTGCCAAAGCCGATGAAGGCCGTCCCAACCACGCGGCTGACCCATTTGGAAAATGATGGTTTCTGCAGAAGATTCCTGGCGCGCGAGGCGATCAGGGCGTAGCTCATGTGAGTGGTATAGGACACCGCCATGAAGATTCCCGTCAGGATCAGGAATTGCGGCAGCAGCGACGAGTGGGCGTTGACGAACTGCGGAAACAGCGCCGTGAAAAACAGGATGGCCTTGGGATTGGTTGCGGCTGTGAGGAACGCTTCCCGGTAGAGTTTTTTTGGCTGCGGCGCAATGCTGCTTTCTTTATCGTCGGCTTCGCTTACCAATACTGTTGAAGCGCCGAATAGCTGCCGCAGGCCGATATAGAACAGGTAAAGGGCGCCGACGATCTTGACCGCGCCAAACAGCAGGGCCGACGATTTCAGCAGTACGCCCAGGCCAAGTATCGCCGCCACCGACAAGCAAAACACGCCGCAAATATTGCCGAGGGCCGACCACATGACCGAACGCACGCCGAAACTGGCGCCATTGCGCAAGGTCAGCAGGATCGACGGTCCAGGGCTCATGATGGCGAGTGCCGCGAAGGCGGTGAAGGTGAGGAGTGTCTGCGTGTTCATCTGCTTGTGAAAATCCAAAAAGTGAAAGGTTGACCTGCAGCTCATTGCAGCTCATTGCCGCCATGAGCTGCACATGCATCTTGCGTCGTTACGGACTGCCGTTATTGCCGTGCAGGAGATAACCTTTGCGCTGGCTCAAGCGTTCAAAGTAGGCGCTCACCGCCGGTAACTCAGGGCGTTGCAGCGGTGTGCCGAACCAGCGATTTACCGACAGTCCGATTGGTATGTCGGCCAGTGTGAACTCCGCACCGGCAACGTATGCGCCGGTCGATGCGAGTTGGCGGTCGAGGATTTGCATGTTCTTGCTCCAGCTTGCGCTGCCGGCCGCAATTTGCGCCGGGTCCTGGTGTGCCGGCGACTTCCTGACCAGGGCAGGGAATACATAGCTCCAGGAGCGGTTCAAGTCGGTGGCTTGCCAATCGATCCATTGATCGATACGGGCGCGCCGTTGCGGTTCGGCTGGATATAACCACTCGCCGCCGTAGCGCGCCACAAGGTAACGGATGATCGAATTGGATTCCCACAGCACGAAGTCGCCGTCCTGGATGACCGGCACCATGCCGTTCGGATTGAGGGCGAGGTACTCCGGCGTGTCGGTAGCCCGGAAGCCGGAGCCCCAGTCTTCGCGTTCGAAAGGAAGCTCCACTTCGGCACAGGTCCAAAGGACTTTGCGGACATTGATCGATGATGCCTTGCCAAGTATTTTCAACATCGGTTTTCCAGGAATTGAGGGGCCAGACAAACGACGGGCCAGACAAACTATACCGGTTGTGCGCAAAGTTTGCCGGACGGCTATTCGGTAATCGGCCTGACGCTACCCGAGAGGCGGATGGAGGCGCCGCGCTCTGGAGGAATTTGTGCATGCAGGAGGCAGCGGATGCCCATGTCCTCACCCTGGACGATATCGATGGCGCCGCCGTGCGGCCATTCGATGTCGCGCAGGTAACCGGCCAGCGCGGCAGTGGAAGCACCGGTGGCGGGATCTTCGTAGACGCCGCCGGAGGCAAACGGATTGCGGGTATGGAATAGTTGCGCTGTCTCGGCATACGCCAGCACGATGGTGGTCAAGCCGGCGCGCTGCATGAAGTTGCGCCCTTGGTCCAGTTCGTAGTGCATGGCGCGCAATGCTTCCCGGCTGCGCAAGGCCAGCGCCAGGTGGTCGACGCCGCCATGCGCGATGGCCGGTGGGATGCGCGGATCGAGGTCGTCGGCGCTATAGCCGAACAGCGCCAGCGCCTCGGCCACCAGTGCGGGATCGGCGGCTTTGCTACGGGTTGGCGGCGATTGCAGCGCGGCGTTGGTCAGTTTGCCTTGTTGCTGGCCTTCCACCGTGATGTGGGCGCCGCTCATATGCAGCGTGATGGCAAACACGCCGTCGCCGTATTGTTGGGCGAGTGCCGCGCCCAACGCAATCGTCGCGTGGCCGCAAAAGCCGATTTCGGATTCTGGCGAAAAATAGCGCACGTACCATCCACCCGGGATGGCGGCGGCGAACACGGTTTCGGAAAAGCCGACTTCCGCGGCCAACTGCTGCATTGCTGCCGCCTCCGGCAGGGTAGAACCGATCCAGACGCCGGCTGGATTGCCGCCCTGTTCGCCGTCGGAAAATGCGGCGAGTTTGATTACGTTGTCGGTCATCTGTTTGTCCTAAGCTAGTTGTTGTTCGATGCTTTTTGTGAAAGGAGTATCGAGCTCGCCGGTGTGCTTGGTGGTCACCGGTTCGATCAGCACAATCCAGCATTCGTCCTCGGCCACCGGGTTGTGCAGTACGCCGCGCGGCACCACATGGATGGAGCCTGCCGTCAGTTCAACCGCCGGCCGGTCCTGATATTCGATGCGCAACCGGCCGCGCAATACGTAGAACAATTCGTCTTCGGCGGCATGGCTGTGCCAGGTGAAATTGCCAAGCAGCTTGGCCACCTTGACATACTGGTCGTTGACCTGCGCCACCACTTTGGGCGACCAATGCTCGGTGACGCTTTCACAGGCAACCAGCAAGTCGACGGCTGGCATTGTGGTGGGATTGATCATGCGATTCTCCGGGTTGGTATAAACGTTACGGATCATGCTAACCTAGCGCCACGGCATCAGTGAAGCAAATGTTCGTTATGCCTGACATTAGCAATCGTAATACTTGAATGTGGTCATCCATGCCCCGTAATCTCGACACCAACCTGCTGCGTACTTTCGTGACCGTCGCCGAACATGCCAGCATGACGGTCGCCGCCAATGCGCTGCACCTGAGCCAGGGCGCGGTCAGCCAGCAGGTCAAGCGCCTGGAAGAAGTGCTGGCCGGTAGCCTGTTCGAACGCGATCCGCGCGGCCTGCGCCTGACGGCAGCCGGCGAGCGCTTGTTTGGCAAGGCCAAGCGGCTGTTGAGCCTGAACGACGAAATCTGGGTCGATATGACTGCCACCGCGATCGAAGGGCAAGTGCGGCTCGGCGTGCCGCATGATTTGGTGGCGACCTGCCTGCCGCCCGTGATGAAGGCTTATGCGGAAGCGTTCCCGCAAGTGGAGATATCGTTGCTCTGCGGTTCATCACCGCAGTTGGCCGAGGCGTTGGCGCTTGGCTCGATCGACCTGGCCGTGATTGAAGAGCCGGTCGGCCCGACTGCCGGTGAATGCCTGAGCGTGGAGCGCTTGGTCTGGGTCGGCGCCAAAGCCGGCGCCGCCCATCTGAAGCGGCCGTTGCCGGTGTCGATGGTGGTTGATACCTGTGCCTTCCGTCCGGTGGTGGTGGCGGCCCTGCAGCAGAATGACCTGATGTGGCGCACCGTATTCGAAAACGGTAATATCGAAGCGACCACCGCGACTGTGCGTACCGACCTCGCCATCACAGCCTGGCTGGCTTCCACCGTGCCGGCCGACCTCGATATCTTGAGTGGCGATTGTGGTCTGCCGGAGCTGCCTAATTTTGCGATCAATCTGCATCTGTCGCGACATGCGGCAAGTCCGGCGACACTGGAACTGGCGCGCCATATCCGCGATCATCTGACCCGGCGGCGTCAGGTGGTTTGAGCCTGAAGCAGGTAGTTCCCAATGAAAACGCACTCTTCGCAGCCATTGATCGAGAATGCCGCCGTAGCCAAGGTCTTCGATGGTTACCCGCCACCCATGCGGCGCAAGCTGCTGGCCTTGCGCAAGTTGATCCTCGAGACGGCCGCCGCTACTGCCGGCGTCGGCGAAATAGAGGAAATCCTCAAGTGGGGCGAGCCTGCCTATCTCACCACTAACAGCAAAAGCGGGAGTACGATCAGGGTCGGTTGGAAAAAGGGCAATCCTTCGCAGTATTCGATGTATTTCAATTGCCAGACCAATCTAGTTGAAACGTTCCGAATGCTTTTTCCCGGCGACTTTCGGTTCGTCGGCAATCGCAGCATCGTCTTCGAAGAAGATGATGTACTGCCTGTCGACGCGCTGGAGTTCTGCATTGCCGCTGCGCTGACCTATCATCTGGACAAGATGAAAAAGGGTTAAGTCGGTTGGCGGCTTGGGTAGTTCGGTTGTTGAATATGAACGCTAGGCATCTTCAATTTCTAAAGGCAAGCGATGAACACAGTTACGACACCGGCTGACACCGAGCTCGATTTCACGCGCAAGGAGATCCTGCGCGTGTTTGGCGCACAGCGCATCACGGCCCTGCGCTTGCGGCAATCGACCAAGGCCGAGCGGTTGCAGAAAATCCGTAAGCTGAAGGCAGCGTTGCTGAAGCACCGGGATGCCGTGATCGCCGCTGGACAGGCAGACTTCGGCAAGCCGGCTGCCGAGGTTGAACTGACCGAAATCCTGCCGGTGATTGCCGAGGCCAACGACGCCATCCGCAAGCTGGGCCGCTGGATGAAGCCGAAGAAAGTCTGGCCTTCGCGCATGATGATCGGCACCTCTGGCTATACGCAGTACGAGCCGAAGGGGCGAGTGCTGATCGTGGCGCCGTGGAATTATCCGGTCAATCTGAGCCTGGGACCGCTGGTATCGGCGCTAGCCGCCGGCAACACGGCAATCATCAAGCCTTCGGAAATGACGCCGCATGCATCGGCGGTGATCGGCCAGATCATTCGTGAGGTATTCAGCGAAGATGAAGTGGCGATGTTCGAGGGCGATGCGCCTGTCGCGCAAGCGCTGCTTGATCTGCCGTTCGACCATATTTTCTTCACCGGCTCGCCGGCGGTCGGCAAGATCGTGATGGCGGCAGCGGCCAAGCATCTGACCAGCGTTACGTTGGAGCTTGGCGGAAAATCACCGACGATTGTCGACGAGACGGCGGACCTGAAAGCGGCGGCGCAAAACATCCTCTGGGCCAAGTACACCAACAATGGCCAGACCTGCATTGCACCCGACCATATTTATGTCCATGCCAGCGTCAAGGATGAGTTCCTGGAACACTGCCGTGCAGCCCTGGAGAGCGCTTATGGCAAGACGGCGCAGCAGGCCGACAGTCCCGACCTGGCACGTATCGTCAACCTGCGCCATACGGCGCGCGTCAAAAATTTACTGGACGATGCCACCAGTCGCGGCGCCAGGATAGTTACCGGCGGATTGGTTGATGAAGCCCAACGCTATATTGCGCCAACGCTGATCGACGGCATTCCGGCCGACGCCAAGATCATGAGCGAGGAAATTTTCGGGCCGCTGTTGCCGATCATCGCTTATGAACAACTTGATTCGGTAATCGCTCGCATCAATGCAGATCCGAAGCCATTGGCCCTGTATATCTGGAGTCGCAAGCAGGAACACATCGCCAGGGTGATGCAGCAGACTACTTCCGGCGGCGCCTGTATCAATCACTGCGTGGTGCAATTCCTGCACGGGAACCTGCCGTTCGGCGGCGTCAATAATTCCGGTATCGGCAGCGGCCACGGCCATCACGGTTTCCTGGCTTTTTCGCATGAACGGGCAGTGGTGCGTACCCGCATCATGCTCGCTAGCATGTTCTATCCGCCTTACAGCGGCTGGACGCGCAAGCTGGTTTCCTTGTTCATCAAGACGGTGTGATGTTCCGTCTTTGCCGCAACCGAATTAAGTGAAATCGGTTGCGGCGACAAAGATGGCAACCAACGATTCCAGTCCTAATTGGTCTTCGGGACGGAAGCGGTTGAGGCTCGGACTGTCGATGTCGAATACACCCAATACGCGGCCATCCTTGATGACCGGGATGACGATTTCGGCGTTCGATGCCGAATCGCAGGCGATATGTCCTGCGAAAGCGTGCACATCCGGTACGACGATAGTGCGACGCTCTGCCGCCGCCGTGCCGCAGACACCTTTGCCAAAAGAGATACGCGCGCAAGCGACCTTGCCTTGGAATGGGCCAACCAGCAGTTCCTCTGCATCGCCCTTTTTGGCCGGCACAGTCCAATAAAATCCGGCCCAGTTCAGGTCTGCAAGGGATTGGTAAATGAATGCCGAAAATTGTGCGGCGTTGGCGGTCTGGTTGCGTTCGCCTTCAAGAATGCTTGTGATCTGGCGTGCCAGGAGAGAGTAGTCGACGTCGATGTCGGCAGGCGCTGAAGTGAACATGCCAATCCTTAAAAATGTGTGGTCAAAATGGTGTGCGATGCGCAGGGCAACGGATATGCTCACTGCGCACTTCTTGATTTCATCTGAACAAGGCGGATGAATCGACGCAGCATTTTAGCCTACATAAACTCAATGTCACGAGCGCAAGGGTTTCATTGAGTGCTCCGTGAGCAGTGCATGCATCTTGATTCCTGCCGGCTACGCTGGATCAAGAAAGATCGTGTCGATATTCAATTTGCAACTTCCCTGGTGTTGTACCTTTGTGCTCAGTTACCGGAATTGAGTAACGGCCATTAACGCTATATCTTTACAGATATAGTGCTAATTATTATTAATCGGCATAATCCACATTTTTTTTGCAGTTCAAAGCGCAGTTTTATTTTGCGTATAGACATGTTTATTTACTAATATATTGCCTTTAAGGCATCGATATGGGGTGTTGTATCAACAGGCTCAAATGCCGCAAGCTGATCGTGTGTTGACGACACAAAACGCATAACCTACGTCATAAATGTCATAAACAGCTGTCAAAAAACAACATAAATATTCTTCGTCAGCTAATCCGTAAAAAAATTTAAGAAAAAATTGAAAAACTAATGCAATTTTTTTGTTAATTGGTAATATCCACTCCGTCCAGTTTGTAACAATTAGTAACTATTGGTAATGGTTAGTAATAATTGAGCCGCTCATGAAATGACCCAGGGGGGCAGTTCGAGCGTTGCACGCCAAGCTGGATATCCAGATCGGACAATTTTTATATAAATAGAGGGAAGAAATGAAGAAAACTGCATTCGCACTGGCAGCACTCGGCCTGATCGGCGCCAGCGCCCAAGCGCAAACCAACGTCACCATTTATGGCGTGATCGATACCAGCCTGACCTACACCAGCAAAGTCGGCCCAAAAAACAATAGCCGCTTCAGTGTTGATTCTGGCGATTTGTCGACTTCCCGCATCGGTTTCAAGGGTACGGAAGATTTGGGCAACGGCTTGAAAGCGATTTTCCAATTGGAAAACGGCTTCAATGCGGACGACGGCTCCCTGGCAACCGCCAGCACATTGTTTGACCGCAAATCGGTAGTCGGCCTGTCGGGCTCGTTCGGTACAGTAACACTGGGTCGTCAAACCGACTTCCTGGAAGACATCGGTAACAAGTACACATCGGTGCAGACATTCGGCGGCAACGGCGTCAAGGGCGGTCACTTCAACAACCTCGATCGCATCTCGGGCACCCGCGCCAACAACTCGGTCCGTTACGACAGCAGCAACCTGAGCGGCTTTACCGGTAGCCTGTTCTACGGCTTCGGCGAAGTGGCCGGCCAAACTTCGGCAGGTCAATCCTTCGGCCTGGGCGGCAACTACGCCAACGGCCCATTTGGTATCGGCCTGGCGTACTTCCAGACCAAACTGGCTGCTGACGCGCTGCCTACCAAGGCTGGCGATACCGACCTGAAAACCTTCACCTTGGGCGCCAGCTATCAAGCCGGCCCTGCCAAGATCTACGGTGCATGGTCGCAAGCCAAGCGTCCACTGGCGACAGCAGTTGCGTCGACTGGCCTGGTCAACATCACTACAGCAACCAAGGCAAACATTTTTGACGTGGGCGTCGATTACGCGGTTGCCGCCAACCTGCATCTGCTGGGCAGCGTGATTTATGATCGCGCCGATATCAGCCGCAAGACAACTGGTTCGACCAAGGGCTCGACCACCCAGCTCAACCTGGGCGTCGACTACTTCCTGTCGAAGCGTACCGACGTATATGCGTTGTACAGCAACCAGCGCGCCAGCGATGTCATCAATCCAGGCGTGATCAACGGTGCTTACTCCAACTCGCCGGCGGACGACAGCAGCCAGAACGTATTGCGCGTTGGTCTGCGTCACAAGTTCTAATGTTCTAACGGCATTGTGCGGCCAAGGCTGCACAACCTGTCAGGTACAACAGCAGCGCCCTTGCCAGCCCGGCAAGGGCGCTGTCTTATTTTCTGCCTCAGATATATTTGTAGAAGATCGTCGTCGCGCACTTCCTGCCGTCCGGCCACATGGCATAGTCGGGGATGGTGCCGCTGACTTGCCAGTCGCGACGCCGGTATAAACGTTCGGCATCGCCGCCTGTAGCGGTATCGAGAACCAGCAAGGTTTTACCTGCCTGCGCTGCTGCCCGCTCAGCCGCTGCCATCAATGCTTCCCCAGTGCCGGAGCGACGTGCTTTGCGATGCACCAGCAGCTTGGCGACATCGGCCCGATGTGGCTGGTTTTCCGGTTGACTGAGTACTACCTGAACAGTGCCGAGAATCGTAGAGTCAGCATCTTGCGCCACCAGCAGTATGCGTTCACCGGCGGCGATGTCGGCGCTCAGGTTGCGCCAGAACGCTTGCGCCCGTTCCGCAGAGAATGGCGACATGAAGCTGACTGAGGCGCCACCATCGACGCAATCGACAAGGACTTCAGCGAGTGCGGCAATGATCGCCGGATCATCGATTGAATGCAATTGGCGAATCTGTATCTGGTCTGACATGATGGCTCCTTATGGGCGCGATTTGTGAACGTGATTTACGAACGCAATGTGTCGGTGGTGATTGCCACCATGTATCGTGCGGGTTTGCGATGCGGGTTATGGAATGCGGTGGGGCGGTCGAGGCGGAAGGCCAGGCAGTCTCCCGGTTCGAGCGAATAGGTGTCGGCGCCAACCGTGATATCGATCTTTCCTTCCAATATCCAAATCTGCTGGTGCACGCTACGATCCCGTTCGGTGGTTTCATATGCCACTGCTGCCCCCGCTGGAAATGAGACGTCGACGATTTGCATCGGCGACTGTGCATTCGGCGGCGACACATTGCGGCGTACATATCCGGATTGTGGATCGCGCCACTCCAGTTGCTCACTGCGGCGAACCAGCGGGCCGCCGCTGGCTGCAGATTCCTCGAACAGGCTGGCCAGCGTCACGCCAAGGCCGGCTGCCAATTTCTCCAGGACCACCGCGGTGGCGCTGCTCTGGCCGCGTTCGATCAGCGAAATCATAGAGCGGCTAACATCGGACTTATACGCCAGCGCATCGAGGGATAAGTCGCGCTCCTTGCGCAGGAAACTGACGCGGGCGGCTATGCGGGCATTGATGTCCATATCGACTGTTTCCTTCAAATCCATTATGTTGGAATAATTATCTAATATGGTAGATTTGAAAGTCAATCAAAATTACCGTCATAAGAAGGCGGAGGGGCGAGTGGCGGAAGATCGCACCTAAGATCGAGACTTACGCTATTCTTTTAGTTAGCGCTAACCAGACAAATAATTTGAACAAAGAGACTCGGGAGCACGAAATGAAACAAGGCGTGAAAAGAATGGCAGTGATGGCAATTCTATATGGGAGCGTGATGCTGGCCGCTGCTGCCGCCGGCGTGCAACCGGCGCCGCCATGGCAGCGCGTGCATCTGGCGCATGATGGCGTAGCCTATGATTTTCCTGTGTATGCCAATCATCCGCTCGATGGCGACTTGAGCAAGATTGAACAGATCGTCCTGATCCAGCACGGCATCCTGCGTAACGGCGACGCCTACTATGCGGCGGGCGCGTCCTTCCTGAAAGACAGCGGCGCCGACCCGGACAAGGTGCTGCTGCTGGCGCCGAATTTCCCGGCCAAAGCCGATCTCGCCAAAGGCTTTGACCGCATGCCGTTGTGGCATGCCGGCGGCGACCACAACTGGGCCGGCGGTGACGAGTCGGTGAATCCGCCGTACCACATCAGCTCGCTGCAGGTGCTCGACGATCTGCTGCAGCAATTGGCGGATAAGCGGCGTCTACCGAAATTGACCCGCATCACGCTGGCGGGCCATTCTGCAGGCGCGCAGATGATGCAGCGTTATGCCGCATTGAATAATGTCGATGAAGCGATACGCGGTCGTGGCATCGATGTGCGTTACGTGATCGCCAATCCTTCGTCTTATCTGTATTTCACGCCTGACCGGCCAAATGGCGCGGCGTTCGCGCCTTACGATACGACGCAATGCACCGATTACAACCAGTATCGTTACGGCATGCAGGAGATGGTGCCGTATGGGCGGGGGCGCAGCGGTATGGAATTGTTCGACCGTTATGCGCGGAGGCAGATCACCTATCTGCTCGGCGGCGATGACAATGATCCCAACCACCCCAAGCTAGACAAGCGCTGCGGCGCCGAAGCGCAAGGACCGAGCCGGCTTGAGCGAGGCCTGGCATACCAGCGCTACGAACGGCATCTGGCAGGCAGCGCATTGCCGCTGGCGCGCTCCGAGTACGAAGTGATCGGCGTCGGTCACAACCAGACCGGGATGTTTGGTTCCCAATGCGGGCGGGTGGCCTTGTTCGGCAATGGCGGGGCGGGGAGCGGAAGTGGCGCGATCTGCCGGCCGGCGCCGATAGGAGATTGATTCCACCGATGAAATGGGCGGCACGCGGTGCCGCCTGGTGTTTCAGCCGCCCAGGTAAGCTTCCAGCACCTTCGGATTATTGAGCAGGTTGCGGCCGCTGTCGGCCAGCACGATCTTGCCGTTTTCCAGCACATAGCCGTGCTGCGCGATGCGCAATGCCTGGCGGACGTTTTGCTCGACCAGCAGGATCGTCAGTCCGGTGCGGTTGATTTCCTGGACGATGCGGAAAATCTCTTGCACCAGCAACGGCGCCAGCCCCATCGACGGCTCATCCAGCAGCAATACACGCGGCTTCGCCATCAACGCGCGGCCGATGGCCAGCATCTGCTGTTCGCCGCCCGACAGGTTGCCAGCCAGCCCATCCTTGCGCCGTTCCAGCACCGGGAATAGCGAGTACACCCAGTCCAGGTCCTTGCCGATGTTTTCCTTGTCCTTGCGGGTATAGGCGCCCAGCGCCAGGTTTTCAGCGATGCTCAAGGTGGTGAGTGTGGCGCGGCCTTCCGCCACCTGCACCACGCCGCCCTGGACGATCTTGTGCGGCGACAGCTTGGTCAGGTCCTGTCCATTGAACAGCACTTGTCCGCGTTGCGGCTTGAGCAGGCCGGAAATTGCCAGCAGTGCGGTGCTCTTGCCAGCGCCGTTGGCGCCGACCAGCGCCGTGATCTCGCCTTCGTTGAGGACCAGATCGATGCCTTTGACTGCTTCGATATGGCCGTAGGAAACCGCCAGGTCCTGCACCTGCAAAATCGGTGCTGCATGCTTGTTCGTCTCGGCCATCATTCCGCCTCTTCCTTGCCCAGGTAAGCTTCGATCACTTCCTGGTTGTTCTTGATCTGATCCGGGCTGCCTTCGGCGATGATGCGGCCGAAGTTGAGCACCGCGATGCGGTCGCACAAGCCCATCACGAAGCGCATGTCATGCTCGATCATGAAGATGCTGAAGCCGCGCTGCTTGATGTTCAGGATTTCCGCCATCAGTTCGGTTTTTTCAGCCGGATTCATGCCGGCCACGGGTTCGTCGAGCAGCAACAGCTTGGGCTTGGTCGCCAGCGCCCGGGCGAATTCCAGCTTGCGTTGTTCACCGTAGGAGAGACTATCGGCCAGCGTGTGCGCCTTGTGATCCAGGCGCACCCAGGACAACAGCTCCAGCGCCCGTTCGCGTGCCTGCGCTTCCACCTTGCGGTAACCGCCGAGATTGAACAGCAGGCTACCGAAACCGTAATCCATGTGATCGTGCATGCCGACCACGACGTTTTCCAGCAGCGTCATTTCCTTGAACACGCGGATGTTCTGGAAAGTGCGGGCGATGCCGCGCTCGGTGATCTTGTGTGGCGCGACCTTGCCGATATCCTGGCCGTCGAATTCGATCGCCCCGCCCGAAGCACGCAGCAAGCCTGTGATCAGGTTGAAGACAGTGGTTTTGCCAGCGCCGTTAGGACCGATCAAGCCGAAAATGCCGCCTTGCGGCACGTTGAAATTCACGTCCTGCAAAACCTGCAGGCCACCGAAATTCTTGCTTATGTTCTTGAGTTGCAGCATTAGTTGATTCCTCCGGCGACAGACTTGCGTCGGAAAAAGGCGCGGATCCGGCGTGGGTCCCAGATACCCTTGGGCAGATACAGGATCACCAGCACCAGGATCAGGCCGTTGACGACCGAGCGATAGCTGGCGAAATCGCGCAATGCTTCCGGCAACAGGGTCAGGATCATGCCGCCGAGGGTCGGGCCGATCAACGTGCTGGTGCCGCCGAACACCGCCATGGTCAATATCTCGACCGCGTTTTCGAAAGCGTAATTGCCAGGGCCGATGGTGAACGTGTAGTGCGCATTGAGGCCGCCGGCGACGCCCGCAATGGCGGCGCCGATGACAAACGCCAGCAGCTTGTAGCCGGCGACATTGACGCCCATCAAACGTGCAGCGACCTCATCTTCCTTGATAGCTTCGAAGGCGCGGCCGATTTTCGAGCGGCGGATGCGCGCCAGGATGTATAGGGTGGCGGCCAGCAACAGCACGATGTGCCACCATTCGGTTTTCAGCGGAATGCCGTTCAAGCCGAGCGGGCCGCCGGTGATATCCATGTTCAGCACGATCACCCGCACCACTTCGCCGAAGCCGAGCGTGGCCATCGCCAGGTAGACGCCGGACAGGCGCAGGGTAGGGATGCCGATCACCAGCGCCACCAACGCCGGCAAGATGCCGCCAATGGCCAGCGCTACCGGGAACGGCAAGCCGGTCTGCATGCTGATCAGCGATGCGGCATAGGCGCCGATGCCCATGAAGGCGGCATTCGCCAGCGACAGCAAGCCGCACGAGAGTGTCACGTAGATCGACAGCGCCAGCATGGCGTTGACGCCGAGGCCGAAAATCACGGTGTTGTAAGTTGACCAGAAACCGTCCCACCAATCGAGGAAGCCGGTTGCGCCGAGCGTTGTAAGCAGTTCGGTCATCTCAAGCCTTCCTTTCCAGCACTTTGCCAAACATCCCGGAAGGCTTGACCAGCAAGATCAGGAACAGCAAACCGAAACCGACGGCATCGCGGAAGTCGCTCGAAATATAGGCCACGGTCAGCACTTCTGCGAAGCCGAGGAACAAGCCGGCAATCATCGCGCCGCGGATATCGCCCATGCCGCCCAGGATGATCACGGCGATGCCCTTGTGCAGCATCGGCTGCCCCATGAATGGCGTAATCGCGTTGAATGACAGACCGACCAGCACACCCGCAGCACCGCCCAGTGCGGCGGCAGCGAAAGAGGTCAGGTAAAACAAACCTTCGACATTGATGCCGAGCAGGTAAGCGGCTTTCGGCGATTCCGCAATCGCACGCAGCGCGCGGCCCAACTGGGTGCGTCGCATTACCGCCAACAGCACCAGCATCAGGACGAAGGAAATCACGACGATGCCGATCTGCACCGCAGTGACATGCAGGTTGCCCCAGTTGTAGCTTTCTTCCGGAATGGTGCCAACCGGGAAGCGCTTGTTTTCAGCGCCGAACAAGCCTTGCGCCAGGCTGGTGAGGATGGTGGCGACACCGATCGTCGCAATCATCGGCGCCAGATGCGGTGCGTTGCGCGCGCGCAGCGGCTTCAATACCAGATAGTCGACTGCCAGACCGAGCAAGCCGGAAACCAGCATCGCCGCCAGCATCGCCAGCCACAGCGGCAGCGCCAGATGTTCGACCAGCAATAACGCCGCGTAACTGCCGAGCATGAAGATGGCGCCGTGCGAAAGATTGATCACGCCCAGCACGCCGAAAACCAGCGTGAAGCCCAATGCAAACAGCGCATACACGCTGCCCAGGGAAAGGGCGTTGATGAGTTGTTGTTCAAACATGAGGATTTTCTAAAAATCAGTGTAATTGCAGTCAATTGGGGTCAGAGTTTTTTTACGACAGTTTTATCGTCGTAAATTACTCTGACCCCAATTGACGGGCTACGGAGTACATCTCTTTGCAATTCGCGCAGTTTTCTTGTGCGATAACTGCATTCTTTCTCCGGACACCGTCAATAGGGGACAGAGTAGCTCGTCGCGCTGCGGCGACTTACAAACTCTGTCCCCTATTGACTCGATGACTACGTTACTTCAGCAATACGAACTTGCCACCCTTGGCAATATTCACGATCGCTTCCTGCTGCGCATCGTAGCCGACTTCCTTGCCGGCCACTGCTGGCGCCTTGCGGAATGCGAACTTGCCGGTTGCACCTTCAATCGTCACCGACGGCAAAGCCTGTTGCAATGCGATCCGGTCCTTGTCGATTGCGCCGGTCAGTTTGACGTTCTTCAATGCGGCTGCCACGACATGCAGGGCATCGTAGGCTTGTGCGGCGAACTGGTCTGGATCGCTGCCGAATTTGGCCTTGTACGCGGCGATGAACGCCTTGTTGGCCGGCGTCAAGTTTTCCGACGACCAAGGGCTGCCCATGATGGTGTCGTCGCCGGCGCCTTTGGCGATGTCGAACAGCTTCGGCGAGTTGAGGCCGTTGCCGCCGATGAACGGCTGCTTCATGCCCAGCGCACGGGTTTGCAGGATGATGTTGGCGGCTTCTTCGGTCAGGCAGGAGCAGACGATGGCGTCCGGATTCGATGCCTTGATCTTGGTCAGCTGCGCCTTGAAGTCGACGTCGCCCTTGGCATACGCTTCAGTGGTGGTGACAGGGATCTTCTGGTTGGCCAGGGTCGCCTTGAAAACGTCGTAACCGCTCTTGGTGAAGGCGTCGTCGTTACCGTAGATGATGGCGACTTTCTTGATGCCGAAATGCTTGACCGCAGCGCGCGTGGTGACTGGCAGCACGTCGGCTTCCATGACCGAGTTGCGGAAGGTGAACGGGCCCATTGCCGTGATGCCGTCGGCGGTGTTGCTGGTGCCGAAGGCGACCACCTTGGCGGCGTTGGCGATCGGGTCGGCGGCGAATGCCGAGTTGGACAAAGTCGGGCCGAATACCAGCAGCGCCTTGTCCTTGAAAATCAGTTTCTTGAAGACGTTGATGGCTTCTTCTTTCTTGCCTTGTTCGTCTTCGATGATCAGTTGCAACTTGTTGCCGTTGACGCCGCCGGCGGCATTGACTTCATCGGCAGCCAGCGAAAAGCCGTTCTTGATGGCGACGCCGTATTTGGCGGCGGGGCCGGTGAGTGCTGCTGCCAGGCCGAGTTTGACATCGGCGGCATGCGCTGCGCTGCCCAGGCCGGCGGCCAGCATCAGCAATGGAAGTGTTTTTAAGATAGTTTTGAGTTGCATTTATATATCCTCCAAGAGACCGTTTTTTTTAGCGTTCCTTACAACACGAGGCTGCGCGCAAGCAGGCAAGGCGCAACCGCAGCCAAA
Organism: Collimonas sp. NPDC087041; assembly: GCF_044745265.1. Classification (NCBI taxonomy): domain Bacteria; kingdom Pseudomonadati; phylum Pseudomonadota; class Betaproteobacteria; order Burkholderiales; family Oxalobacteraceae; genus Collimonas; species Collimonas sp. NPDC087041. The sequence goes on along the minus strand of NZ_JBIUZX010000003.1, from coordinate 8,595 downwards.
GGCATTATGAAGTAAGAAATCGGCAAGCGTTTTTATTTTGGTGCACGCTGGGTGGGCGCACCAAAGGTGAACAAAGTATAAGGGATTTTCGGTCTGAAAATTCCTGGCGCACTAACTACTCACGGGCCAGGTAAAGCGGATGTTTTACTCGGAGGGAATACGACTTTTGGTCGGTTTTGGAGAGAGATTGCGCGGTTTTGGAGAATTATACCCGGCGTTTCGGAATCTTGCTGGTAACGGTTATGCCAAATCGGCATGGTGGGACGGATTGCGTCGTCCACCATGCCGGGTTCACATCAGGTCTGCCATCAGGCCAATTGCTGGCGCAGATGCTGGATCGCCAGGCGCACCTGGCGTGGGGCGGTGCCGCCGATATGATCGCGTGCCGCCACCGAACCTTCCAGTGTCAGCACGGCGAAGATGTCGTCGTCGATCAGCGGCGAGAACGCGCGCAACTGATCTAGCGACAAGTCGCTCAGGTCGCAACCTTGATCGACGCAGCTGCGCACCGCATGTGCCACGGCTTCGTGGGCATCGCGGAAAGGCAGGCCTTTCTTGACCAGGTAATCGGCCAGGTCGGTGGCGGTGGCATAGCCTTGCAGGGCGGCGGCGCGCATTGCTTCCGGCTTGACGGTAATGCCGCGCGCCATGTCGGCGAAGATGCGCAGGGTGTCGGTCAGCGTGTCGACGGTGTCGAACAACGGTTCCTTGTCTTCCTGGTTGTCCTTGTTGTAGGCCAATGGCTGGCCTTTCATCAGGGTCAGCAGGGCGATCAGGTGGCCGTTGACGCGGCCGGTCTTGCCGCGCGCCAGTTCCGGCACGTCGGGATTTTTCTTTTGCGGCATGATCGAGGAACCGGTGCAGAAGCGGTCGGCGATATCGATGAAGCCAATGCGCGGGCTCATCCAGATCACCAGTTCTTCCGACATGCGCGAGATGTGCGTCATCACCAGCGCTGCGGCGGCGCAGAATTCAATGGCGAAGTCGCGATCCGAAACTGCATCCAGCGAATTGCGGCAGACGTCGTCGAAGCCGAGTGTCTTGGCCACGCGTTCGCGGTCAATCGGGAAGGTGGTGCCGGCCAGTGCGGCGGCGCCCAGCGGCAGGCGGTTGACGCGCTTGCGGCAATCCAGCATGCGCTCGGCATCGCGGCCGAACATTTCGACATAGGCCAGCACGTGATGACCGAAAGTAATCGGCTGCGCTACCTGCATGTGGGTGAAGCCGGGCAGGATGGTATCGGCGTGTTGCTCAGCCAGGTCCAGCAGCGCCAGGCGCAGATCGCGCAGCAGGCCGCTGATATCGTCGATGGCGCCGCGCAGGTAGAGGCGGATGTCGGTGGCGACCTGGTCGTTGCGCGAACGCCCGGTGTGCAGGCGCTTGCCGGCATCGCCGACCAGTTCGGTCAGGCGTTTTTCGATGTTCAGATGGACGTCTTCCAGGTCCAGCAGCCATTCGAACTTGCCGCCGTCGATTTCGCCCTGGATCTGGGTCATGCCCTTCTGGATGGCCGCATAGTCGTCGCCGCTGATGATTTTTTGATATGCCAGCATCTCGGCGTGCGCCAGCGAGCCTTGGATATCCACTGCTGCCAGACGTTTATCGAAAAACACCGATGCCGTATAGCGTTTGACCAGATCGGAGACCGGTTCGGAAAAACGAGCCGACCAAGCTTCGCCTTTTTTGGAGAGTTGTGCTGTCATAATTGAGTGTTGGGGAGTGCAATGAATTATGCGATTATAAATCACCGCCCCCGAAAACCCACTTTATGCTTGCATCTCGATGCGCCACGGCGTCTTCGAGCCGGATAAAAGCGTTAATCCAACTACTAATTGCCGTCCTGTCAACTAATGCCCGTACCCACGCCAGCCGACCAGACCATCGATAGCGCAGCAGCGCAGCAGCCGATTACGCTGGTGATTCCGGATTGCTGCAATCTCGGCGTGGTGTTCCGGACCCTGATTGCGGTGAATCTGGCAGTGATGGTGGCGATTTTATTGCGCACCGACAGCCTGATGGCGGCGGCTGGCAGTTTTGTCGAATCGTCGATGTTGATCGAACCGGCCTGTTTCCTGTCTTTGTCGATCCTGTGCGGGCTGCATCGCATCGGCCATCGCATGTCGCCGGTCGTGCAACGTTCGCTGTGCGCATTGGTGCCGGCGTTGGTGACGGTGGCGGTGATCCGGCTGCTGTTCGGCTTCGATTGGTTTCTCAACGGCTTTATCCACCTCAGCGCTCCAGGCGGCACGCCGCTGGCGGCGATGCTGGCCGCATTGTTCGGGATTGTGCTGCAACATTATTTCGAACTGCGCGCCAAGGCCTTTTCGCCTGTGCTGGTGGAGGCGCGGCTGCAAGCGCTGCAAGCTCGCATCCGGCCGCATTTTTTGTTCAATAGCCTGAATGCGGTGCTGTCGCTGATCCGCACCGAACCGCGGCGGGCCGAGGCGGCGCTGGAAGATCTGGCGGATCTGATCCGGGTCCTGATGCGCGACGGCCGTGCCATGACTACGCTGGAAAAGGAAATCCGCCTGTGTCGGCAATATTTGTCGATAGAAAAAATACGCCTGGGCGACAGGCTGAGAGTGCAGTGGGAGCGCGAAGGCATCAGCGATGAGGTCATCTACCGGGCGCAGATTCCGACCTTGCTGCTGCAGCCCTTACTGGAAAACGCAGTCCACTATGGCGTCGAGCCGAGCACTGAACCGGCGCTGATCCGGATCCAGCTGGCGCATTCGCTGGAGCGGATTGAAATCACCATCACCAATCCTTACAATCCGTATGCCGGGAAAGGCGTGGCTGCGCTCCCTGAGGGCAACCAGATGGCGCTGGAGAATATCCGCGAGCGGCTTTCCTTGCTTTACGATGTGGAGGGGCAGCTGACTACCACCAACACGCACGGCCAGTTTGAAGTGCGCGCCAGTTTTCCCTACGTGAAGACCACACTGGCCAAACAGCAGAGTTAAATAAGAAATCAAACAAAGCAATGACATTTCCATGCCCATGATTCCCCGCATATTTATCGTCGACGATGAAGCGCCGGCGCGCGCCAGGCTGATTACGCTGCTATCCGATATCGTGGCCGATTGCCCGCATTATCTGGTCGGTGAGGCTGCGCATGCACAGGACGCGCTGGAAGGAATTGCCGCTACTGCGCCCGACCTGGTGCTGCTGGATGTGCAGATGCCCGGCATGAGCGGTTTGCAGCTGGCCGACCAGCTGGTCAATCAGCGTGCCGCGGATGCCGGTGAGCCGCCATTGATCATTTTTGTGACGGCCTATGACGACTATGCGTTGAGTGCATTCGACGTCCAGGCTTTCGATTACCTGGTCAAACCGGTACGCGCCAGCCGGCTGGCGCAAGCCATCACACGCGCCAGTCGCCTGCGTCAATCTGCTCCGGTAATCGAGCCAAGCACGGCGAATTCCCCCGGCGCCTTACCGCGCCAGCATTTCGCGGTACAGGAACGCGGCCGCATGTCACTGGTGCCGATGGGGGAAGTGTTGTATCTGAAGGCAGAGTTGAAGTACGTCACGCTGCGCACCAAGCACAAAGAGTATTTGATTGAGGATTCGCTGGTTTCGATCGAGGAAGAACTGGCAAAGCATTTCGTCCGCGTACACCGCAATGCGCTGGTAGCACGCAATGCGATCACCGGCGTCGAGCGCGTCGCGCAGATTCAGGACAGCGAAGGCGACAGCGACAAGCCGCAGGAAATATGGCAGGTGATCTTGCGCGATACCGACCACCGGCTGCCGATTTCGCGGCGCCAGCTGGCCGAGATCAAGGCGCTGGTGCGTTAGGAAAAACAGCCCAACACATCAATTTCCTACACCAGGAAATTCAAGCCATGCTGGTTGCCGGCGCCATACTGCGGAAACAGTTTTTGCATCGCCGGATCGCCGATCCGCATGTGCTTCTCCGCCAGTGTCGCCAGCACCGAACGGAAATCGGTGGTGACCGCCAGGTCGCGATTTTCATTCAGCGATTTATCGTCGATACCGGGCCACTGGCCGTAGATGCTGCGGCCACGGACATTCCCGCCGAGCAGCCACATGGCGTTGCCGTGGCCGTGATCGGTGCCGCCATTGCCGTTTTCACGGAAGGTGCGGCCGAACTCCGACATCACAACGATCACGGTATCGTTGAAAGCCGGCCCCAGTTCGCGCGCCAGCGTAGCCAGGCCATCGGCCAGGGGCCGCAAGCGGCCTGCCAGTTGGCCGGTACCATTGCCTTGGTTGGCATGGGTATCCCAGCCGCCGACGGCGATGAAGCCGAGCCGGATATCCGGATTGCTGCGCATCAGCCGACCCAGGCGTGCGGTATCGATGGATAAGCCATTTGGCAGCGGCGCGCCGTTGTTGGCCATTTTTTGTTCCGAACTGTTGGCGTCGGCCAGCAATTCCTTGCGTGCTGCAATGCCGTCGCTATAGCTTTTTCCTAGCGCAGCATCCTGCGCATAGAGCGCGGCGTAAGCCTGGCTGATTTCCGGTTTGTCGATCAGTGTCGGCCTGGTTGCGTCGCGTCCGGTCGGCATGTTGGCGACTACGGCCCTGCCGGTCAAGATGCGTGGCACCGCTTCGCCCAGCGTCAGTGCTTCCATCGGCGATTGCGATACCGGCATCACGCCCAGCATGCGGTTCATCCAGCCGTCGCGGGTGTTGTGCTCTCCCGGCGTGCCGGTTTCCATATAGTCTTGCGCCTCGAAATGCGAGCGCGACATGTCGGGTGAGCCGGACGCATGCACGAACGCCAGCCGGCCGTCATCCCAAAACGGTTGCAAGGGTTGCAGCGCCGGATGCAGGCCGAAATAACCGGTCAGGTCGATGGCGCCGTTCTGCATGCCTGGCTTGGCCACGGCAATGGTCGGGCGCGCCTTGTAGTAATTATGATCGCCATGCGGTACGACGACGTTCAAGCCGTCGACCGCGCCACGCAGGAACACCACGATCATGCGCGGGGTGCCGTCGCCGCTTGCATGCGGGCGCTGCAATGGACTGCCATACGACAGCGGGCTGTCGGCGCCCACCATGGTGGGCGCCGTCGGCGCTTTGGCTTTCGCCTGCGGTTTGACGGTTGGCGCCACCACGCAGCCGGACAGGCCGACCGGAATCAGGATCGCGCCGCTGGCGCCGAGGCCCAGGTGGCGGATGAAATCGCGACGTTTCATTGCATCACTCCTAACGATATGACCATCACTATCTCTTCATGAAATCCGGACCACCAAGTATGAGCCCGACTTGCAGGTTCGGCGGTGCGGCGGCAATGGCGCTCAGGCTGTGTGGTTCCAGTGCCGGGGCCAGGGTTTGTATCAGTTGCTGCGGATCGACTGCTGCTGCGGTGTTGGGCAGCGGAGCGGCTGGCGCCATTCCGGGCGCTGGCGGCGGTGTTTCGGCACGGGCGATCGGCGATTTGCCATTGCTCAGGCCATTGACGAAATTGATCCGGCGCAGCAGCGCATCCGGATTGAGCCACGCTTCTTCGGAAAATTTATAACCTTCCGGCGTCAGCCAGCCATACAGCGGTTGCCCCAGTTGGTTCAGTACGCCGTCGATCGGCTTGACGTTGAGCACCGGCGTCGCTGTCGCGCGCAGCGACGACACCACGTATTGATACGGTGTCTTGAATTGCGTCTGGTAATTGCTACGCGACCAGAATTCCGGGCTCTCGAACAGGGTATGCAGCACCGCCTTGATGTCGCCGTTGCTGCTCAGGAAACGGCGTGCGAGTTTCTCGGTCAGCGCCGGTTGCGGTTTGTCGGAAACGAAATACTGCACCAGCTTGGTGGCGATGAAATGCGCGGTGGCAGGGTGTCGCGCCAGGATGTCGAGCGCTTGTTCGCCTTCCTGCTCGCCGCTGCCCTTGATGGTTTGACCGAGGAATACCTTGTCGCCGAAATCATGACGGCGCGGGTTGAAGATGTAGGCCGGTTGGCCATCCTTCATGCCTTTTTCATTGATGGTCCAGCCGCTCAGGATACGCGCCAGGGAGATCACATCGGCCTGGGTGTAGCCGCTGTCGACGCCCATCGTGTGCAGCTCCAGCAACTCGCGGCCATAGTTTTCGTTGAGTCCCTTGAAGCGGCCTTTGGCTTCCGGCGTGTTGACGCCACTGCTGAGCCAGTTGTCGAGGTAGTACAGCATGGCAGGATGATGGGCGACGGCGCCCAGCAGTTGGCGGAAATTGCCAAGCGCGTTGGAGCGCAGCACATCCTTTTCATATTCGCCGTCCCAGTAACGCACCCATTCCTTGCCTTCGAATACATTGAAGTGATTGAACCAGAATTCGGTCATGACTTCCTGCAGCTGGCGCGGGCTTTCGGTCGCCTGCCACAGGCGGGAAAAATGCACTTGCGGCGTGATGTCCTTGTTGGCGCGTTGGCGCGCTGCATTCTTTTCTTCGGGAGTGGCGCCGTTCGGTGGGAAGGAGGGCGGGCCGTATTGCTGGTATAGCTGGGTGGCGCTGAGCTGGTAGGTCGGCAGGGCTGATAATTTGTCGCTGAGATCGTTGGGGAACGGCAGCTTGTCCGGATTCAATTGCTGCTCAATATAGCGTTTGACGCCGAGCTGCCGGACTGCCTCGACATCACCCGGACGCGGTCCATAGGCCAGCCGGTTCAGCACATGCAGCGCTTTTTCCGAATCATTCAGTGGCGCTGGCGCGCTCTGTGCGTTGGCATCAAGCGCCGCGCCGCATGACAGAAGCAGCGCGATCGAAAGAAAACAACGGTTTTTCATGGTCGACATCATGTTCCGCCTTATGCAATTTTTTGCTTACACCCGAGATTAACGCCTTGTCTGCGAGGTGCGCATACAAGGTTGGTGTAACAGATTGTAAGACGGCAACATTGACAACTTGCAAAGCCCTAGATGACCTTGCCAGGATTCATCAGATTCAAGGGATCTAGCGCCTGCTTGATGGTTCTCATCAGCGCCATCTCAACCGGTGATTTGTAACGCAGGATTTCTTCGCGCTTGAGGGCGCCTAGCCCATGTTCGGCCGAGATCGAGCCGCCCATGCTGTCGACGCTGTCGTGCACCACGCGGTTGATCTCTGCCTGGCGGGCGATGAATTGCTCTTCGCCGACGCCGAGCGGAGGCGACACGTTGTAATGCAGGTTGCCATCGCCCAGGTGGCCGAAGGTGACGTTGCGGCAATCCGGGAAATGCTGTTGCAGCAAGGCGTCGGTGACAGCGATGAATTCGGCAATACGGGAAATCGGCAGCGAGACGTCGTGCTTGATATTCTTGCCTTCCTTGGCTTGCGCCGAGGAGATGCTTTCGCGCAGCTGCCACAGCGCGCGCGATTGCGCCGTGGAGGAGGCAAGTACGGCATCCTGGCAGATGTCCTGCTCCAGTGCCTCGCCGATCACGGCTTCCATCAGCGTACTGGCATGGGGTGCGGGTTCGCTATCAGACAGTTCGATTAAAACGTATTGCGGGTGGCGTTCTGTGAAAGGGAAGGGCAGTTGCGGGAAGTGCTTGGCGACCAGTTGCAGGCACAGGTCGGACATCAGTTCGAAGCCGGTCAGCGTAGCGCCGCAGCGTTGCTGCGCCAGGTTGAGCAGGCGCAGCGCGTCGGCCGGGGTTTCTATTGCGGCCAATGCAGTCAACTGGACTTGCGGTTGCGGGAATATTTTCAGGACGGCGGCGGTGATGATGCCGAGCGTTCCTTCGGCGCCGATGTACAGGTCGCGCAGATCGTAGCCGGTGTTGTCCTTGCGCAGTCCGCGCAGGCCATGCAGGATTTCGCCTTGCGCGGTGACTACTTCCAGCCCCAGGCAGAGTTCGCGGGTATTGCCATAGCGTAGCACTGCAGTGCCGCCGGCATTGGTCGACAGGTTGCCGCCGATGGTGCAACTGCCTTCGGCGGCCAGCGATAACGGCAGCAGGCGTTGTTCGGCAGCGGCGGCTTCCTGGACGTGTTGCAGGATGCAGCCGGCTTCGACGGTGACGGTGTGGTTGAGTGCGTCGACGGCGCGAATCCGGTTCAGGCGTTTAAGCGACAGTACGATGGCCTGGCCGCTTTGGTCGGGCACGCTGCCGAGCACCAGGCCGGTGTTGCCGCCTTGGGGGACGATGGGGATGCGGAATGCGTTGCAGAGTTTGACGATGGCGGCGACTTCTTCAGTGTCGGCAGGTTTGACAACAGCTAACGCTTGGCCGGTGTAGCGTTGGCGCTGGTCGGTCAGGTAGGCGGCTTTGTCGGTGTCGTCGGTGAGGACGTGGGCGGTGCCGATGGCGTTGCGGCAGGCATCCAGGAATCCAATATTTTTCATGTCGTAATTTTCGGTATCGGAGTTAAACGGGGTCAGAGTTTTTTTTCGCGGGTTTTTGCGAAAATTACTCTGACCCCGTTTAACGGACTACGGAGTGAGTGCGGTGGTGCATCTACAACTGGCGCTCATCGTTACTCAATACTGTCACTACTCCGTGGGTGCTTGCCGGGGGTAGCCCGGCAGCTAGTCACTTTTCTTGCTTCGCCAAGAAAAGTAACCAAAAGAAGGCGATCGCACAGCCGTTGCCCGCCTTCGGCGGGTCCCCAAATGAGCCGCGCGCCAGTCGGATGGGACACAAACTCGCTGCGCTCAAACATGT